>NZ_CP075184.1:4612500-4912500 GCF_020510705.1 Acidovorax radicis | reverse complement strand
GCCACATGCAGCGTGCCGGCCAGCGCGGGCTGGAAGTGCACGCCATGGCGGCGCATCCAGTCGCGGCAGTCTGACGAGGCACGGATGACCAGGCGCGCGAGGTGTTCGTTGGTCAGGCCACCCGTCACCTTGAGCAGGTCCTGCCAGAATTCCTCTTCGGGGTAGGCGCCGACCAGCACGTCCTGCGGCGCGTCGTGCATGCAGCGCAGGTTGCGCGTGTGGGCCGAGTTGCCGCCGCGCCAGGCGCGCGGAGCCGATTCAAGCAGCAGCACGCTGGCCCCCGCCTCGCGGGCCATCAGCGCGGCGCACAGGGCGGCGTTGCCGCCGCCAATCACCAAAACGTCCACGCTCATGGCTGGGTGCCTCGGGCCGGGTGGCAGGCGCTGTGGCGCGCGCGGGTGCGGTGGGTTGGCCGGTGGGTGAGGCCCATGGTTTTGTCTCCTGGCGTGGTCGCCGCTTCGTTCGTTCGGGGTTATGGCGACTGTAGGGAGCTGCGGGCCGGCGGTGCAGCCGGTTCAGTTCATGCAGGTATCACGAATCGAGATGGTTGTTTGCCCCCTCGATGAGCTTGGTGCCGAACCACTGCCCCGCTGCGACCAAGCTGCGCACGCAGTCGGCCACCACCACGCGCGCGGCCAGTGCGGCGGGCGAGAGCTCATCTTCTGACAGGCTGCACAGCAGGTTCACGCGGCGCGCGGGTGCATCGGTCAGGCGCGCGCACTGAAAGCGCTGGGCCGCATCGGGGTAGCGGCCCATGGCCGCCCAGGGCTGCAGCGTCGATCCCAGGCCCGCATCCACCGCCGCCATCACCATGGCCAGGGAATCCACCTCCAGCACCACGCGCGGGGCCACGCGGTCGCGTGCGAAGGCGGTGTCCAGCGTGCTGCGCAGGCCGTGCGGGCCCGTGGGCAGGATCAGCGGCTCGTCCCCGAGCTCGGCCACGGTGATGGTCTCGGGCAGGCGGCGCGCACCCGGGCCACCGCGCGCGCAGATCAGGAACAGGTCTTCCTCCAGCAGCGGCTGCATCTGCCAGCGCCGCCCGGCCCCTGCGCGCTGGGCCTGGTGCAGCCGGGTGTCGAACAGCACGGCCAGGTCGAGCTGGCGGGCATGGAGCATGTCGGTGAGGTGGCCCGACATGCTCTCGACCATGTGCAGCCGCACGTCGGGGTAGCGGCTGCGCATGGCCTGCATGAGGGGCAGGCCCAGCACACCCGAGGTGGTGGGCGCCAGGCCCACGGTGACGGTGCCCGACAGCCGCGCCTGCTGCGCCGCGCGCACGGCCTGCTCGGCATGGCGCAAGGTGAGCTGCGCTTCGCGGAAGAAGGCCACACCGGCCTCGGTGGGCGCTACGCCGCGCGGCGTGCGGTGCAGCAGCCGCGTGGCCAGTTCGCCTTCAAGCCGGGTGATCTGCTGGCTCAGCGCGGACTGCACCACATCCAGGTCGAGCGCGGCGCGGCTCATGGAGCCACGCTCCACGACGCGCACAAAATAGCGCAGCTGTCTCAGTTCCATCGGCGAATCCTTCGGGCCTTGCAGGGGGCCACAGCCATCACGGCATGTGATGGGTGGGAGATGTTCTCACACCCCGCCCGGCAGCAGTGCGGCCAGCGCCTCGCGCATCCAGCGCGCAATCAGCTGCTGGCGCTCGCGGGGCATGCGGTCCAGGGTCGAGGCGACGCTGATGGCGGCCACGGGCGCGCCCTCGGCATTGCGCACGGCCATGCCTGCGGCCAGCACGCCCTGGGTGGCGTGATTGCCCACCACCGACCAGCCGCGCTCGCGCGTGGCACGGACCAGGATTTCCAGGCGCTCGGGGGTCATGCCGCCGTAGCTTGGCAGCTCTTTGGCGTTGGCGGCGATGCAGGTCTGCATCTCGGAGTCAGGCAGCGCGGCCAGCAGGGCCAGGCCGGCGGCGCCCACGCCCAGCGGCTGGCGCGTGCCCACCTGGATCACGAGGATCTGCACCGGGTGCGTGCCCACATGGCGCGCAATGCAATGCGACGTGGGCCCTTCGCGCACGATGGCAAAGGCCGCATCGCCACAGGCGCGGCTCACGCGCTCGAGCACGGGTGCCAGGCGCACGGCCATGTTTGGCAGGCCAGCGGGTGTGGCTATCGCCGCCAGCCGGGGCCCGGCCACATAGCGAAAGCGACCGCGCTGGGCCACGTAGCCGCTGTCCAGCAGCGTGGCCAGCAGCCGGTAGACAGTGGCGCGTTCCAGCCCCGTCGCGCGGCACAGGTCGATCACGCGCAAACCATCGCGCCCGCTGGCCAGCACGGCGTCCAGCACCTGCAGGCCACGTCGCAGCGTGCGGCTGCCCGGGTCGTCCACAGGTTCTCCGTCTGGTGAAGTGCAGGGCAAAACGTCCGGCAGGTGAACGTTTAGATTGGCGGAGCGGGAGGGCATGGGAAAGAATTTGTCGGTCAACGCAACCAGCATGCAGTGTGCCGCAGAGCCACGCTGCTGAAGCGCCAAGACGGTATTTTCAGAAACTCCCAGGAGACAAGACATGACCTCGTACACCACTACCACCAACGCGCCGCGCCGACGCCTTCTGGCCTTGGCCGGCGCTATCGCCTGCACCGCCGCACTGCCTTTGCATGCCCAGACCACCGGCTGGCCCACCAAGCCCGTCAAGCTCGTCGTGGGCTATGCAGCCGGCGGCGCCACCGACGTGATTGCGCGCCTGGTGGCCGTCAAGCTGGGCGACCAGCTGGGCCAGCCCGTGGTGGTGGACAACCGCGCAGGCGCCAATAGCAACGTGGGTGCCGAAAACGTGGCGCGTGCGCCGGCCGATGGCTACACGCTGTATGTCTACACCATCGCCAATACCATCAACGCCACGCTGTACCCCAAGCTGGGCTACGACCCGGTCAAGGACTTCGAGCCCATCGGCATGATCGCCAAGATCCCGAACATCCTCGTGGTCAACCCCAAGCTGCCCATCAAGAACCTGGCCGACTACGTGCGCTACGCCAAGGAGTCCAAGGACGGCATCACGTTTGCGTCTTCGGGCAGCGGCTCGTCCATCCACCTCTCGGGCGAGATGTTCAAGATGCAGTCCAAGCTCAAGATGCTGCACGTACCCTACCGAGGCAGCGCGCCCGCCGTCACCGACCTGCTGGGCGGCCAGGTGGACTCGATGTTCGACAACACGCCCTCGGCCCTGCCGCATGTGCAGGCAGGCAAGCTGCGCGCCATTGCCATCACCAGCGCCCAGCGCTCGCCCCTGCTGCCGGATGTGCCCACGCTGGCCGAGTCTGGCTACACGGGCTTCGACGTGCAGTCGTGGTTTGCGCTGGCGGCCCCCACCGGCACGCCGCGCCCCGTGGTCGAGCAGATCAACACCGCCCTGAACAAGGTGCTGGCCCTGCCCGAGGTGCGCACGCGCCTGCAGGAACTGGCCGCCACGCCGGACGGGGGCACGCCCGACAAGATGCGCAGCTTTGCCGCCGCCGAAATCAAGCGCTGGCGCGAAGTGGTGAAGGAATCGGGCGCATCGGCCGAGTAAGAGCGGCTCAAAAAAGCTCCCCTGGCGTCGTTGTCCCGCCTTGTCGTACCGGTGGTACTGCTTGCGACGGAACGCCTGGCCAGGGCCGCTTCGCTGAGTTTTGTTAGCCGCTCCAAGACGACTCACATCTCCACCACCAACCCACAGCCTTCCATGTTCCCCATCGACTTCTTCTGGCGGGCCGCCCAGCGCTGGCCCGACCGCATTGCCATCGACGCGCCCGAGGGCACCATCCGTTACGACGCGCTGGCCGCCCGCGTGGCCGCGCTCGCGGCGAGCTTCACCGCCATCGACCCCGCACCCCAAAGCCGCGTGGGCATCTGCGCGGGCAACAGCGCAGACCACATCGCTGCGCTGCTGGCCGTGCTGGCCTGCGGCAAGGTGTGGGTGCCGCTCAACCCTAAGAGCACGCGGCCCGAGATCCGCCGCATCATCGACGCGACCGAGCCCACCATGCTGGTGTTGGATGCCGCGTGCGCCGACCTGCTTGAAGGCGCGCCTGGCGCCCGCGTGCTGACCGGTGTGCAGGCCGCTGATGGCGCCCCCACGCTGGCCGGCTTGGCTGCAGCGCACGCCGGCGCACCGCGCCCGCAGCTGGACCTCCCGGGCGACGCCACCCAGGCCATCAAGTTCACCGGCGGCACCACCGGTGCGCCCAAGGGCGTGATGCAGCCCTACCGCGCGTGGATGGCCAACATCACCAACCAGATCCACGCCTGGGGCTTTGACGAGCACGAACGCTACATCGTGGCCGCGCCCATCACGCACGGCACCTCCACGTACATCCTGCCCATCCTGGCGCAGGGTGGCTGCCACGTGGTGCTGGCCGGTGCGGGCGCCGAGGCGGTGCGCACGGCCTTCCGCGAGCGCGGCGGCACGGTGTGCTTCATGCCGCCCACGCTGGTCTACATGCTGATGGCGCTGCCCGGCGTATCGCGTGCGGACTTTCCGCGCCTGCGCCGGCTGATCTACGGCGGCGCACCCATGCCGCCCGACAAGATCCGCCAGGTGCGCGACTTCTTCGGCCCGGTGCTGGGAACCACCTACGGCCAGACCGAGGCTCCGCAGATCTTGACGGTGCTGTGCCCCGAAGATTTCAAGGACGAGCGCAACCTGGCATCGGTGGGCCGCACCACTTGGTTCAGCGACGTGGCCATCATGGCGCCCGATGGTCGCCTGCTGCCCACCGGGGAGGTGGGCGAGGTGGTGGCGCGCGGCGACCTGCTGATGACCGGCTACTGGCGCCTGCCCGAGAAGACCGCCGAGACCCTGGTGGACGGCTGGCTGCACACGGGCGACCGGGGCCTGATCGACGAGCGCGGGTTCCTCTACCTCAAGGACCGGCTCAAGGACATGGTGATCACCGGCGGCTTCAACGTCTACCCCGTGGACGTTGAAAACGCGCTGGGCCAGCACCCTGCGGTGCACGAATGCACCGTGTTCGGCCTGCCCGACGACAAGTGGGGCGAGACCGTGCAGGCCGCCGTGCAACTGCGGTCGGGCGAGCAGGCCAGCGAGGCCGAGCTGATCGCCTTTGTGCGCGAACGCCTGGGCCCCGTGCAGACGCCCAAGCACATCCATTTTCACGACAGCCTGCCTCGATCGCCTGTGGGCAAGGTGCTCAAGTCCGCAGTGCGGGATACCGCGCTCGCGGCCCTGGCCCCACCACCGCCTGAAAGAACTAATCACCATGACTACTACTACCGCCAAGACCCCCGTCACCCGTCTGTGCACCCACACGCTCACCAGCCTGCACTACCGCAACGCGAACCTGGTCGAAGACCTGATGGGCAAGAAGACCTTCACTGAAGTGATGCTCATGCAAATCCTGAACCGCACCCCGCGCGGCGTGGACCTGCGCATCACCGATGCGGTGCTGATCGTGCTCATGGAGCACGGCCTCACGCCCAGCGCCATTGCTACGCGGCTGATCTACATGAGCGCACCCGAAAACCTGCAGGGCGCCGTGTCGGCAGGCCTGCTGGCCGTGGGCAGCTCGTTCGTCGGCACCATGGAGAACTGCTCGCGCCTGCTCGACCGCATCAGCGCCGCCGCCGACCCCGAGACCGAGGCGCTGGAGATTGCGCGCCACTACAAGGGCCTCAAAAACCCGGTGCCTGGCTTTGGCCACCACCTGCACAAGCCCGTGGACCCACGCGCATACAAACTGCTGGAGATGGGCCGCGCCGAGGCCGAGCTCAAGGGCGACAAGATCCGTGCACTGGAAACCTTGGCCAAGGCCGTCGATACCGTTGCCGGGCGCCCCATCACGATCAACGCCACGGGCGCCGTGGCCGCGCTGCTCAGCGAGATCGGCGTGCCCACGGGCGTGATGCGCGGCTTTGCCGTGATCTCGCGCGCTGCGGGCCTGGTGGCACACATCGTCGAAGAACAGCAAAGCCCCTCGGGTCGCTTCATCTGGGACACCATCGAACACGCCATTCCCTTCGTCGGTGGCGAGGCTGACCAGGGCGCTGGCGCATGACCGCCGCGCCAAGCCATCTGCCCGCCCTCCCGCTGGACCTGACGGGCCGCGTGGTGTTTGTGGCCGGCGGCGGGTCCGCCGGCCCGGGCTGGAGCATTGGCCGTGCCGCCTGCGTGACCTATGCCCGCCTGGGCGCCAGCGTGTGCGTGGCCGACTGCGACGCAGCCTCGGCCGAGGAAACCACGGCACTCATCCATGCCGAGGGTGGCACAGCCGCCACCTTCGTGGGCGATGTGGCCGTGCAGGAGGACGTCAAGCGCCTTTTTGCTGAGGCGCGCGAGCTTTTTGGTGGCGCCATCGACGTGCTACACCACAACGTGGGCATAGGCAAGACCGGCGGCCCTATGGAGACCAGCGCCGAGGACCTGGACCGTATCCACGCCGTGAACGTACGCAGCCTGCTGCTGACGTCACAGCAGGTGCTGCCCGGCATGGTGGAGCGCGGCCGGGGCGCCATCATTGCCATCTCATCCGTCGCCAGCATGCGTTACATAGGCTACCCGCACCTGGCCTACAGCGTCACCAAGGCGGCCGTCACGCACTTCACGCGCATGGTGGCGCAGCAGTACGCGGGCCAGGGCGTGCGCGCCAACACGGTGGTGCCGGGCCTGATTGACACGCCGCGCATCGCGAACACGGTGGCGAAGATGTTCTCGGACACCAGCCTCGACGAGGCCCGTGCCGCGCGCGCCCGCCAGGTGCCTATGGGCCGCATGGGCTCGGCCTGGGACGTGGCCCATGCCTGCGCTTTTCTCGCCAGCGATGCGGCCGCCTACGTGACCGGCACAGAGCTGGTGGTGGACGGTGGCATCACCGGCAAGTTCGTGTAGCTGTCTGTCGAAAAAAAGCAGACCGCGCAGCCCCACCAGACGCTGCGCGGCTTGCTGCGCTTCATTAGAAGCTGTGCATCACGCCGGCAGAGACACCCGTGGCGCTTGCCTGGTTGGCTGCGCCCTGGAAGCCATGGCGCCAGCGGGTATTGTCCAGTTCGGCGTAGACCTTGGTGCGGCGCGAGAGCTTGTATTCGGCAAACGCCACCAGGCGGCCATAACCGTCGTCGGTGGCGCCGGTGCACGTGCGGTCCACCTTGTAGTAGGCCGCAGTCAGGTCGGTCTGTGGGGTGATGGACCAGGTGGCGCCGGCCGACATCACACGCTGCACGGTGTGCTTGCCTGCGGCGGTTTCGGCCTTGCTGCGCGCGGCATTGGCGGCGAGCCGCAGTGTGTCCCATCGGTAGGCGACGCCCAGGGTGGCGCCGTCCAGCGTGCGCTGATCTGCGGCCTTGAAGGTCTGAAAGGCGCTGGACACGGTGAAGCTGCCCGCCGCATAGGCCAGGCCCAGGCCGCGCGATGGCAGGGCTGAAGTCTGCGACGCCACCTCCCCCAGGCCCAGCATGGCCCGCGCAGTGAAGCCGCCAAAGCGGCCCGTGTACTTGACCGCGTTGTCCAGCCGGTAGGAACCGCTGGTAGAGCCAGCACTGCCGAACTCGATGCCCAGGCCGTGTTGGCTGAGCGCCGCCACGCCAATGCTGGCGTTGAAGCCAGCAAAGCGCATGCCCAAGGGGTCCACGGGCGAGATGGCATCGGCCAGCGTGGTCGTCTGCCGTCCCAGGGCCAGTGTGCCCCAGCCGCCTTGCAAGCCTAGCCAGGAAGCGCGGTCAAAGTACTTGCTGGCATTGGCGGGGGCTCCCGTATCGGCGTTGAGACCGCTCTCCAGTTGGAACACGGCCTTGGCCCCACCCCCTAGGTCTTCGGTCCCACGAAGCCCCCAGCGGCTGGTGGTGTTGATGCCGCTGCCCAGGCTGTCCGTAGACCCGGCCGAGGCTGCATTGGAGGCCGTGAGCCCGCTGCCATGGCGCATGCCCAGGTCCACGATGCCGTACAGCGTCACGCCGTTGGTTTGCGCCACCACGCAGGTGCTGGCTACTGCGGCGCAAAGCGCTCCTAATCTTTTCATGAATGGCCTCCTCTATTTTTTTGAAAACGGAAAACGGAAAACGGAAAACGGGTAAGGGTGCTTTCCCCGTCCCTCAATCGGGTGTGAGCTGGGCCTTTTGCACTACGCCTTTCCACTTGGCGAGCTCCTGGCGCACGGTCAGGCCCAACTGTTCTGGCGTGCTGGTGTCCACCACAGCGCCCTGTTCTTCAATGCGCCGTACGACGTCCTTGTCTACCAGCGCGGTGTTCAGGGCCTTGTTGAGCTGATCGATCACTGCCCGAGGGGTTTTGCCGGGGGCAAACAAGGCATACCACTGGGTGATCTCGACCCCTTTCACTCCCGCCTCTTCCAGGGTGGGCACATCGGGCAACAGCGACGACCGCTTGGGGCCTGCCAGTGCCAACGCGCGCAGCTTGCCGCTCTTGACGTGCGGGTAGGCCGAGAACAGGCTGGGGAACATGACCTGGGTTTGTCCGGCCATCGTGTCTTGCATGGCCGGTGCGGCGCCCCGGTAGGGCACGTGGGCCAGCTGGGCACCGCTCTCCAGCTTGAAGATCTCCGCCGAAAAGTGGGGCGCCGTGCCGTTGCCCGCAGAGGCGTAGTTGAAGTCCTGTGGCCTGGCCTTGGTCAGCGCCACTAGCTCGCTCACCGACTGGGCCGGTACCTTGGGGTTCACCACCATGAGTGTGGGCGAGTAGCTCACCATGCCGATGGGCTCGAACTGCGTGATGGGGTCGTAGCGCAGCTTTTGCAGCGCCGGGCTCATGCCGTGCGTGCCGATGTACCCGAAAAGAATCGTGTGGCCATCGGGCGTCGCGCGGGCGACGTACTCCGCCGCGATGGATCCGTTGGCCCCGGCCTTGTTTTCCACAATGACTTGCTGCCCCAGCAAGGTAGACAGCTTGAGCGCCACCACGCGGGCCATGCCGTCGTTCCCACCGCCTGCGGCGGTGGGCACCACCAGCGTAATGGGCTTCTCCGGATAGGCCGCGTGGGCAAGGGTGGGGAAAAGCTGCGCAGCGGTGGCGAGGGCGGCTGCCGCGAGCAGGGTGCGGCGTGTGGGCAAGGGGCGCACGGATGGATGGGTCATTTTTTTGTCTCCTGTTATTGAAAAAGAGGGAATGGGAAGGTCAGTGGGTGAGCGCGTTGGCTGAAACGAACAGCGTGCCTTCCAGGATCTTTCGCGCCGTGCGGACCAGCGCGGCCTGTACGAGCTTGAAGTGCCCATCCACGTCGCTGAGCTCCACGTCCACCTGGATGCGGCCTGCAGGGTGCAGCACCTCCACGCGGCGTGTGCCTGCCGTGGCGGCTTGGAGGGTGTCGGTGATCACCGTGCCTGGCAGCACATGGGCGGCCGCCACGCCAATGGCACCGGTCACGGCGTGTGAGCGGTGGCAGCGGTGGGGCGTGAAGTAGCGCGATACGACACTTCCTGGCTGATCGCTTGCAGACACGATCACGGGCTTGGGCAGCACGCTGTTCGATACGTCGCCCATGCCCATGTGCAGCCCTGCTTCGCGCCGAAGGGCTTCCAGCCTGGCCAGCAGGCTGGCATTGGCATCCAGTTCTGCGGGGCTTTCGTCGCCGCGCAGACCAAGGTCTGCGGCGCGCACCAGCACCATGACCTGTGCGGCATCGATGCAGGTGACCTGCAAGCCGTGGATGGTGTCGATGCGCTGACCGGTGGGGAAGATCTGGCCCGTGACGGCGCCCCAGGCATCCAGGAAGTTCATCAGCACGGGTGCTGCGGTGCCCTGCACGCCGTCGATGTGCACGTCGCCGTCGTAGTGAACGCGGCCCCCGGCGGTGCACACCTGCACATCAATGCGTGAACGGGTGTTGACGTTGTAGACCCGCACCGTGGTGGTGTTGCCGTGGCCGGATGCAGGCACCAGCCCTTGTTCGATGGCAAAGGGCCCCACGCCCGCCAGCATGTTGCCGCAGTTGGGGCGCGTGTCCACGCGGGCCTCGTCCACGCTGACCTGGGCGAAGAGGTAGTCCACATCGCAGTCGGCGTGCACCGAGCGCGAGACGATCGCCACCTTGCTGGTCAGCGAGTTGCCGCCGCCCAGGCCGTCGATCTGCAGCTCATGCGGCGAGCCCAGGGCCGCGATCAGGGTGCGGTCACGCGCCGCAGGGTCTTGCGGCAGCCAGTCGGCCAGGAAGAACGGCCCCCGGGAAGTGCCGCCACGCATCAGAACGCAAGGAAGGTTGTAGCTCATGGGTCGGCATGGTGCGACGCTTCATATGTTCTGTGAATTGCATTGTTAACAATGATTGATGCATACAGCGCAATGGATAGTGAGCCCAAATACATGGTGAAATCACGTTCGTGAATTGCAATGTTTTGATCGTTTGATGCGTTCTGTGCAACAGAAACATGCCTTGAAAGCCCATGCCCGTGAACAACAAATTCGATCTTGCTGACATCCAGGCCTTTGCTGCAGTGGCTGAGTTGCACAGCTTTCGCGCCGCGGCCGAGTCCATTCACTTGTCGCAACCTGCCTTCAGCCGCCGCATCGACAAACTGGAAGAGGCGCTGGGCGTGCGCTTGCTCGACCGCACCACGCGCCGCGTGACGCTCACGGCCGTGGGCCGCGACTTTGCGCGCAAGACCCGCGTGTGGCTCGATGACCTCGATGGCATGCTGATGGGCCTGGGCGACGTGGCTGCGCGGCGCATGGGGGAGGTGACCATTGCCTGCGTGCCCTCGGCCGTGTATTACTTTTTGCCGCAGGTGGTCAAGCGCTACCACGAGCAGTTTCCCAAGATCCGCGTCAAGGTGCATGACGCCAGCGCCAACGAGGTGCTGGTGGCCGTGGCGCAGGGCGATGCGGACTTCGGCCTGAACTTCATCGGCAGCCAGGAGGCCGAAATCGAGTTCAAGCCCGTGCTGGCCGAGCGCTTCGTCGCCGCCTGCCGCCGCGACCATGTGCTGGCGCGGCGCAAGAAGGTCACCTGGGCCGAGCTGGGTCAGCACGATTTCATGTCGGTGGGCAAGACATCGGGCAACCGCCTGTTGATGGACCTGGCGCTGGCCAACGTGCCCGACCGCCCACAGTGCCTGTACGAGGCCAAGCACGTCACCACCCTGCTCGGGCTGGTGGAGGCGGGCCTGGGTGTGGCGGCCGTGCCCAGCCTGGCCATGCCGGGCAAGGACCACCCCACGCTCGTTAGCATTCCGCTCGTCGAGCCCGTGGTCACACGGCAGATGGGCCTCATCAAGCGCCGGGGCAAATCGCTGTCGCCCGCCGCCCAGCAGCTGTATGACCTGCTGGTGGCTACGCGTTCTGTGCGCCCGCGCCGCGCCGTCACGGCGCAAAAAATACAATAGGGGCAATGACAGCCCATACCCAACAGCCCAAACAACGTGTTGTCGTCGGCCTTTCGGGCGGCGTAGACTCCGCCGTCACCGCCTACCTTCTCAAGCAGCAGGGTCATGAGGTGGTCGGCATTTTCATGAAGAACTGGGAAGATGACGACGACAGCGAGTACTGCTCGTCCAACATCGACTTCGTGGACGCCGCCGCCGTGGCGGACGTACTCGGCATCGAGATCGAGCACGTGAACTTCGCCGCCGACTACAAGGACCGCGTATTCGCCGAGTTCCTGCGCGAATACCAAGCCGGGCGTACACCCAACCCCGATGTGCTGTGCAATGCCGAGATCAAGTTCAAGGCCTTTCTCGACCACGCCATGCGCCTGGGCGCCGAGAAGATCGCCACCGGGCACTATGCGCGCGTGCGGCAGAACGACTCCACGGGCCTGTTCGAGCTGCTCAAGGGGCTGGACCCGAGCAAGGACCAGAGCTATTTTCTGCACCGCCTGAACCAGGCGCAGCTGTCCAAAACGCTGTTCCCTGTGGGCGAGCTGCACAAGACCGAGGTGCGCCGCATTGCCGAAGAGATCGGCCTGCCCAATGCCAAGAAGAAGGATTCCACCGGCATCTGCTTTATCGGCGAGCGGCCGTTTCGTGAGTTTTTGAACCGCTACATCAGCCACGCGCCCGGCCCCATCCAGGACGATCGGGGTCGCACGCTGGGCCAGCATGTGGGCCTGAGCTTTTACACCCTGGGCCAGCGCCAGGGCCTGGGCATTGGCGGTGTGAAGGCCAAGGGCGCTGAACTCAAGGCGGCCATCGATCGGGGCCAGCGCGGCGTGGGCGAGCACGAACCGTGGTTTGTGGCACGCAAGGACATCGAGAAAAACACCTTGCGCGTGGTGCAGGGGCATGACCACCCCTGGTTGCTGTCCCACCGCCTGGTGGCGCAGGACGTTAGCTGGTGCGCGGGCCATGCCCCCACGCCCGGCGCCTACGCCGCCAAGACGCGCTACCGCCAGCAGGATGCGGCCTGCACGCTGGAGATGGCACCCGGCGGGTTTGCCCTGCAATTCTCCGAGGCGCAATGGGCTGTGACGCCGGGGCAGAGCGCGGTACTGTATGACGGGGACGTGTGTTTGGGTGGAGGCGTGATCGCCACTGCCGGTTGAGCGGCGGCTCCGGGTGCATGTCTGCCGGGCCGGGTGACCGCACGACGATGGGATCCGCTCAGGCACCGCCATAGTGCTGCTGCTGCCGCCACCGGACCCGTGAAATTGATTCAGGTGCCGCCGCCGCATTTTTCACGCTGCGCGGGCACCGAAATGCCTAAAGTCCCGTTTGCGCTGCGCCTGTCTGCCCACGCTCGGAATGACGTGCGCGGCGCTTTCCTCCAAATATCTGGATAACAACACGGAGACAAGCGCATATGGTCTGGCAGCAAATTTACGACCCGTTCGGCAACATGATCATCTCCACCGCGCTTGCCGCAGTGCCGGTGGTGGTCATGCTCGCGGCACTGGGGTTTTTTCACATCAAGGCCCATATTGCGGCGGGCATGGGGCTGATCGCCGCGCTATTGGTGGCCATCTTTGCCTATGGCATGCCGGCCGATATGGCCGGGCGGGCGGCCCTTCTGGGGGGCTTCACGGGGCTGCTGCCCATCGGCTGGATCGTGCTGAACATCATCTTTCTGCACCAGCTGACCGAGCAGAACGGCAGCTTTGCCGTTCTGCAGGATTCGCTGTCGGGCATTACCGAGGACCGCCGCATCCAGCTGCTGCTGATTGCGTTTTGTTTTGGTGCGTTTTTTGAGGGCGCGGCGGGCTTCGGCACGCCGGTGGCCGTGACGGCCGCCATCCTGATCGGGCTGGGCTTTTCGCCACTGGCTGCGTCAGGCCTGTCGCTGATCGCCAACACGGCACCGGTGGCCTTTGGGGCGTTGGGAACGCCAGTGATCACGCTGGCCAAGGTGCATGGCTACGACCTGATGGAGGTGACGGCCATGATCGGGCGCCAACTGCCGTTTTTCTCGCTGCTGGTGCCGTTCTGGCTGATCTGGGCCTTTGCGGGCCGCAAGGGCATGTGGGAGATCTGGCCCGCCATTTTGGTGGCTGGCCTGTCGTTCGCCATCCCCCAGTTCCTGGTCTCCAACTTCATCGGGCCCGAGCTGGTAGACATCATTGCTGCCATCGTTTCCATGGCCTGCTTGGTGGCCTTTTTGCGGGTGTGGAAGCCCAAGACGGTGTGGACCTCGCCCTCGTTGCGTGGCCATGACCCGAGTGCCGCCGAGGCCAAGTCGGCCCAGGTGGTCAAGCGCCACAGCACGCAGGCGCTGGTAGCTGCCTGGACGCCCTGGGTGATTCTTTCGGTGTTCGTGTTCGTTTGGGGCCTGCCCTCGGTCAAGACTTTTCTCAATGGCCTCTTTGCCCCCGCCTTCCCCATCGAAGGCCTGCACAACATGATCGAGAAGGTGGCGCCCGTGGTGACCAAGCCCACCAAGGAGAGTGCGGTCTACACGCTGAACCTGCTGTCGGCCACAGGCACGGGCATTTTGCTGTCGGCCATCGTCAGCGCGGTGGTCATGAAATACAACCCGGTCGCTATCGTGCGCACGTTTTTCAAGACTCTGTGGCTGGTGAAATATTCGTTGCTCACCATCGTGTTGATGCTGGCGCTGGGCACGCTCACGCGTTACTCGGGCACCGACACCACGCTGGGCCTGGCGTTTGCCAACACCGGCGTGCTGTACCCGTTCTTCGGCACGCTGATGGGCTGGCTGGGCGTGGCGCTCACGGGGTCGGACACGGCGTCCAACGTGCTGTTTGGCGGCATGCAGAAGGTGGCCGCCGAGCAGCTGGGCCTGTCGGCCAACCTCATGGGTGCGGCCAATAGCGCGGGGGGCGTGATGGGCAAGATGATCGACGCACAGTCCATCGTCGTGGCCTCTACCGCCACGCGCTGGTTCGACCACGAGGGCGACATCCTGCGCTATGTGTTCTTCCACTCCATCGCGTTGGCCTGTCTGGTGGGTCTGTACGTGACGCTGCAGGCCTACGTCTGGCCGTTTTCGCTCATGGTGGTGCGTTGATCGCCGTGGGTTAGTAACGTTTTTGGCCTCTGGCGCTTGTCTATCAAGCGCAGACAGCTATCATAGGTATAGCAAACGGGCGCCTCACGGCGCCCGTTGTGTTTTGCAGGCGGAGGGCACAAAAAAGCCCGCGTCCCTCGGGAGCGCGGGCCTATGCCCTCTGAAAAGTCGACGGCGCCAACTCAGAACGGGATGTCGTCATCCATGTCATCAAACCCCGACGCGGCGCGGGGCGCCTGGGCAGCGGGCGCAGGGGCGGGGCGTTGCACGGGTGCTGGTGGGCGCGCTGGCGGCGCGGCGCGGCGTTGCTGCGGCTGCTCATAACCACCCCCTTGATCGCCGCTGTAACCACCATCGTCATAACCACCACCTTGCTGCCCGCCGCCGCCTTGGCCGCCCATGCCCTGGCGGCTGCCCAGCATTTGCATCTGGTCGGCGCGGATTTCGGTGCTGTATTTTTCAATGCCGGCCTGATCGGTCCACTTGCGGGTGCGCAAGCTGCCTTCCACATACACCTGCGAGCCCTTGCGCAGGTATTGGCCGGCGATTTCTGCCAGGCGGCCATTGAAGACCACGCGGTGCCACTCGGTGGCCTCCTTCATTTCGCCGGATTGCTTGTCTTTCCACTTATCGGTGGTGGCAATGGTCACGTTGGCTACCTGGTCGCCACTGGGAAAGGTGCGCATTTCAGGGTCGCGGCCCAGGTTGCCGACGATGATGACTTTGTTCACGGATGCCATGCTGCTCTACCTATAAGTTGGAAGGCGCCGGTGTGCGGGAAAGTCCAGGCGCCAAACGCGCCATTGTGCCGCAATGCCACCGGGCCGTGCCAGAAGAAACTATGCCGCCAGCGGGTGCCCGCCAGCGCGCCCGTTCGCCCTCCTCGGGCGCTTCAGTGGCCGCCGCTGCTGCCCTCGCCACGCGCCAGGGGGCGCAGCGGCCATGTCCATACCAGCCACAGGGCCGTCAGCGCTGAGGTGGCCGCGAACAGCCCCGCCACCCCCACCCATTTCACCAGCGCGCCGCCCAAGGCCCCGCCGGCAAACAGGCCCAGCGACTGCAGCGTGTTGTAGCTGCCCAGCGCCGCGCCGCGCACATGCGCAGGGGCCATGCGCGACACCAGGCTAGGCTGGCTGGCCTCCAGTGCGTTGAAGCCGCAGAAAAATACAAACAACAGGGGGCCCAGCGTCCACAACGTGGGCGGCATGCCACTGGCGGTCAGTGCACCCAGCCCCACCTGCACGCACAGCACCAGCGCGATGGCGCCCAGCAGGGCGGCGCGCAGATGGCCTTTTCGCTCCAGTGCAAACAACCCGCCCATGGCCGCAAACGACAGCACCACGGCGGGCAGATAAACCTGCCAATGGTGGTCTTTGGTCAGGCCCGCCTGCACCAGCATGGCCGGCACGGCCACCCACATCGACAACTGCACGGTGTGCAGCGCAAAAACGCCCAGGTTCAGGCGCAGCAGGTCGGGGTGTTTCCAGACATCCGACAGCCGTCCGCGCGGGGCGTTGGCGTGCAGTGCCTGCTCAGCTGGCACCCACCACAGCACCACGGCGACGCCCGCCAGCGCCAGTGCGCAGGTCAGGCCAAACAAGCCTGACAGGCCAATGTGGGCCGCCAGCGCTGGCGCAGCCACCAGCGCCACGGCAAACATGAGCCCGATGCTGCCACCCACCAGTGCCATGGCCTTGGTGCGCACGGTGTCGCGGGTCTGATCGGCCAGCAAGGCGGTGACAGCGGCCGACACGGCGCCCGCGCCCTGGATGGCGCGGCCTACCAACAAGCCCGTAAGTGAATCGGCCAGCGCGGCCAGCAGACTGCCAGCGGCAAACACCAGCAGCCCGAGCACGATGACCCGTTTGCGCCCAAAGCGGTCCGATGCCATGCCCAGCGGCAACTGCAAAAACGCCTGCGTCAGGCCGTAGATTCCCATGGCCAGCCCCACCAGAGCGGGATCGTCGCCACCGGGGTATTTGCGCGCCTCCAGGGCGAACACAGGCAGTACCAGGAACAGCCCCAGCATGCGCAGCGCGAAGATCAGCGCCAAGCTGATGCTGGAGCGGCGCTCCAGCGGTGTCATGTTGGTGCTGGGAGTGGGGGACCGCATTGCTGCAGCGGCTGACAGGGAGGAAGAATCCGACACGGTGTGCGCTAAGGCCCGAGGAAGCAAAACCGGGATTTTCACCCATTGGGCGCCAAGGTGCTGCTGGGCCTGCAATCGATGGCGGCAGCAACTGCTCAGCTTCTGGTGTTGGAGCCTCCACACCCTCAGGCATGGGCATGCTCGCGGTCGGTAGCACCGCGACACACGCCACCCTTGACGTTATGGTTAAAAACTGCTGCTAACGCTTATTGGATAAGCGTTAGCAGCTATTGTTTTTGGATTTTGGTCGATGTGGCGCGCTCGCGCCATTCAAGCCCTGGACAGGCGCCGCTGTCTGCGCCAGCCCAGGAACCCCAGAACCGCCGATAGCAGGCCCAGCGCCCACGGTGCATCCACGGGGATGCCGACTGCATCGCCACCGACAGGGCCGGCTGCCAAAGCAAAGGGGTCACTGATGCGGCCAATGGTTCCGTCAGAGTCACCCGCACCGTTGTCGGTAACGGCGTAGGTTACCGTCAGACGGTCTGCGCTCAGAGTGGCCCCGCCAAGCTGAAACCAAGTGGATGTCGCGACCACGCCACCGACCGCAGCAGTGGCAGGGCCGTACTTCCAGAACTGGGTGCCCGCCGGCAAGGCCTGCGGATAAGTGATGGCCATGGTCACGGTACCCGTGCAGGAGGTGGCCTGAAAGGCATATTCGCCATATGGCATCGTCTTGCCTGCCGGGGCAGGGTTGGACAGGCTGGCAAAGCCGCTGGTGGGGTCGAGCGTGCAGGTCGCCCCACCGCCAGAGAGCGTTGCCGTTGCAGTACCCGCCATGCCCAGTGGCGTACCCGTCACTGTCAGCAGGCGGGGGACCACAGCGTTGGAAGCAACTGATGGAGCGCCCGTGCCGACGGAATTGGTCGCCATCACCGTGAACGTATAAGACGTGCCGTTGGTGAGACCCGAGAGGGTGATGGGAGAAGTGGCCCCCGTTGTATTTGTCCCCCCGGGGCTGGCGGTGACGGTATACCCGGTAATCGCTGCTCCGCCGGTGGACGCTGGCGCGGTAAACGTCACCGTGGCTTCAGTATTCCCAGCGCTCGCAGTGCCAATGGTGGGCGCACCGGGCACCACGGCATTCACAGTGAATGTCTGGCTGACCTGGGAGGCGGCCAAGTAGCTGCTGTCACCCGCCTGATTCGCATTGATCGTACAGCTCCCTGCCGTTACAAAGGTCAGTGCACCGCCCGCAGTGACGGTACAAACACCGGCAGTCGCGGTAGTGAATGAGACGGCATATCCGATACCCGCAGAAGAAGACGCCGAGAGCGTGGGCGTGGTGCCGAAGTTCTGCGCTCCAGGATTGTTGAAGGTGATGGTCTGCGGCGACGCTGGAGTGACCGAGTTGGATGGTGCCGAAGAGTTGCCCGTGCCGGCCGAGTTCGTCGCGGTGACGGTGAAGGTGTAGGCCGTCCCGTTCGTCAGGCCGGTCACAGTGATCGGCGAACTGGAGCCGGTGCCAGTGGCCCCACCCGGATTGGCGGTGACGGTGTAGCCGGAAGCGATGATGGCAGCGCCGCCGGTGGAGGCCGGTGCGGTGAACGTGACCGTGGCTTGGGCAGCGCCCGCAGTCGCCGTGCCGATGGTGGGTGCGCCGGGCGCTATGGCATTCACGGTGAAGGTCTGAGTCACGGTGGTGGCCGCTCTCCATGTGCCGTTGCCACCCTGATCAGCATCAATCGTGCACGAGCCCGCCGTCACAAAGGTCAGTGTGCCACCGCTGGAGATCGTGCAAACGCCTGTAGTGGACGATGTGAACGTCGGCGTCAGGCCGGACGAGGCGGTGGCAGTCAACGTGGGCGAGGTGCCGAAGCTCCGTGTACCGGGGTTCGCGAACGTGATCGTCTGGTTGCCCTGGGGCGTAGCGGAGTTGGATGAGCCAGACGCCGTGCTGGTGCCGACGCCGTTGGTGGCTGTGACGGTGAAGGTGTAGGCCGTGCCGTTGGTCAGCCCGGTCACCGTCGCCGTGCAGGCTGCCGGTCCTGCGCAAGTACCAAAAGCCCCGCCCGGGTTCGCAGTGGCGGTGTAAGTGGTGATGGCTGAGCCGCCGTTGCTGCCCGGTGCGGAGAAGGCCACGCTCACCTGCGCGTCGCCTGCCGTTGCCGTACCGATGGTGGGGGCCCCTGGCGCGGTGAGGATGTTCACCGTGTGCGTGCTGCCGCTGCTGTATGCAGCCACCGCATTGCCAACGCCATCGATGATATTGGTGCCTCCATTCAGATTGACCTTGAGCGTACCCGTGCCGCTGATGCCGCTAACGTTCACGTTAACAGCCGACCCCGAGCTGGCGGACACGCTAGCGATGCTGCCGGATGCCGAGCCCGTGCCCACGAGCGTGAAGTCGTCGGTGGAAACGTTGGCCACGGACTCGCTGAAGTTCACCGTGAAAGCCATGCTGGTGGCGCCGCTGCCGGGCACGCCGCTCACGACGATGCTGCTGACGACTGGCGCGGCGTTGTCCACCGTGGCGTTGGTGGTGTCGCTGGTGCTGGTGGCGTTGCCAGCGTTGTCCCTGGCCGTGACCGCGACGTTGAGGTTGTTGGCCGTGATGGCGCCTGCCACGATGGTATAGGTCGCCGTCCAAGAGCCGCCGCTGTTGGTGGCGGGCACCACACCACCGCCGCCGAACTGGGTGAAGTTCACCGTCACGCTGCTGATGTCGACGTTGTTATCGCCGCTGCCGGTGTTGTTCCAGGTGGCTGTGACGGTATCGCCGATCTTGAATGCGCCTCCGGCGCCCGAGGCGCCGCTGATGCTGATGGCGCCATCCGTGACGATCGGCGCGATGTTGTCCACCGTGGCATTGGTGGAGTCGGCCGTGGTGGTGGTACCGCCTGCGTTGGTGGCAGTGACGCTGACGTTGCGGTTGGTATTGTCGACGAGGCCCGATGTGATGGTGTACGTGGCCGTCCAGGTGCCACCGCTGTTCGTCGCCGTTACCGCAGCGCCACCACCGAACTGGGTGAAGTCCACCGTCACGCTGGCGATGGCAGCGACATTGTTGTCGCCGCCAACGGTATTGTTCCAGGTGGCGGTGACGGTGTCGCCGATCCTGTAGGCCCCGCCGGTGCCCGATGCGCCTGAGAGGTTAATCCGGCCATCGGTGACCGTGGGGGGAAGCGGTGCCTGGCAGGTGACCGTGGCCGTGGCGCTTGCACCAGTACCCGACCAAACGTAGACCACGTAATTGATGTCGTCGACAGGGGCGGTCTGAGTGGCATGAAGGTTCAGTTCATGGCCTAGGGTTGCATATTGCTCAACAAATATGTCGCCCGGAGAGTTAAGCCCGCCGTTTTTATAAAGGGCGAATCCAGCGCCGTCATATTGGCCGGTGTTAGTGCTGCCGGAAGACGTGACATCGTAGGTAATCCGCTCACCAGCAGTAACGGCATAGTTCGGTTGCCAATCCTCTGTCCCTGCTGACACGGTGACTCCGCTACCCCAGTACGCCTGAATTGCGACGCACCCGCTGGACAGGGCGGCCAGACTTGGCAATGAGAAACCCAACAGCGCTATCGAAGCCAGCGCGACCCGCCACGTCTTGCGAGGCCTATCAAGATGTTGTAGCTTCATCGCAGAGAGCGCACTTTGAACCGGCTGGTGGCCAGGCAATGAGGAGAGCTTGGACATGCGGGGCAGTGGTGATGTTGGAAGTTGGGGTAGCTGCCTTGCTGCAATTTTGATAGCAGATATGCATTTTGAATAAGTGCCAAAATTCAAAAATTCCGCAAAGATGGTGCTGATTCTGAATCAATTGCAAATTTTTGTGAATAAATATAAATCGGTCGATCTCGCAAGGCTTGGCAAAATCCCAGTAGGCCTCAGCGCACTCACCTATCATGGTGGGTTTATTTTCTGTGCCGCTCTGTGACCCATCCCCCTGCTGTTGACAACGCCGACGCACCCCTCGCCGATGGCCTCTACCTCGCCCGCGCCCTGCGTGAGCAGCGCATCAGCATCCGGGGGGCGCGCACGCACAACCTCAAGAACATCGATCTCGACATCCCGCGCAACCAGCTCGTGGTGATCACGGGGTTGTCGGGCTCGGGCAAGTCGAGCCTGGCGTTCGACACGCTGTATGCCGAGGGCCAGCGGCGCTATGTGGAGAGCCTGTCGGCCTATGCGCGGCAGTTTCTGGGGCGGCTGGATAAGCCCGATGTCGACCTGATCGAAGGCCTGTCGCCCGCCATCAGCATCGAGCAGAAGGCCACCAGCCACAACCCGCGCTCCACCGTGGGCACGGTGACCGAGATCCACGACTACCTGCGTCTGCTGTACGCCCGCGCTGGCACGCCGTATTGCCCCGACCACAACCTGCCGCTGGCCGCGCAGACGGTGAGCCAGATGGTGGATGCCGTGCTGGCCCTGCCCGAGGACACCAAGCTCATGCTGCTGGCGCCCGTGGCGCGCGAGAAGAAGGGCGAGTTCACCGAACTGTTCGCGCAGATGCAGGCGCTGGGCTACGTCCGCTTTCGGGTGGATGGCCAGATTTACGAGCACGAGAACCTGCCCGCGCTCAAGAAGACCGAGAAGCACAACATCGACGTGGTGATCGACCGCATCAAGGTGCGCGCCGACCTGCAGCAGCGCCTGGCCGAGAGCATCGAGGCCGTGCTGCGCGTGGGCGGGCACGAGGGCAACGGCCGCGTGCTGGCGCTGGAGATGGACACGGGGCAAGAGCACCTGTTCAGCAGCAAGTTTGCCTGCCCCGTCTGCAGCTACTCTCTGCCGGAGCTGGAGCCGCGCCTGTTCTCGTTCAACTCGCCCATGGGCGCGTGCCCCGCGTGTGATGGCATTGGCCAGCGCGATGTGTTCGACCCGGCGCGTGTGGTGGCCTTCCCCACGCTGAGCCTGGCCAGCGGCGCCATCAAGGGCTGGGACCGGCGCAACGGCTACTACTTTGCGATGCTCGAGAGCCTGGCCAAGCACTACGCGTTTGACATCGAGGCGCCGTTCGAGTCGCTGCCCGCGCCGGTGCAGCAGGCCATCCTGCACGGCTCGGGCGACGAAGAAATCGCCTTCAGCTACATCATGGACAGCGGTGCCTCCAAGGGCAAGGTATATGCCAAGAAGCATCCGTTCGAGGGCATCATCCCCAACATGTCGCGGCGCTACCGCGAGACCGATTCGGTGGTGGTGCGCGAAGACCTTGCGCGCTTTCGCAGCACGCAGCCCTGCCCCGAATGCCACGGCACCCGCCTGCGCCGCGAAGCCCGCCACGTGCGGCTGGGCGAGGGCGAACAGGCCCGCGCCATCTTTGAAGTAAGCCACGCCACGCTGAACACCGCCCATGCCTGGTTCAACGACCTGAGGCTCACCGGCGCCAAGGCCGAGATCGCCGACAAGGTGGTGCGCGAGATCGCCACGCGCCTGCAGTTCTTGAACGACGTGGGCCTGAGTTACCTGAGCCTGGACCGCAGCGCCGAAACGCTCAGCGGCGGCGAGGCGCAGCGCATTCGCCTCGCGTCACAAATCGGCTCGGGCCTCACGGGCGTGATGTACGTGCTGGACGAGCCCAGCATCGGCCTGCACCAGCGCGACAACGACCGCCTGATCGCCACGCTCAAACACCTGCGCGACATCGGCAACAGCGTGATCGTGGTGGAGCACGACGAAGACATGATGCGCGCCGCCGACCATGTGATCGACATGGGCCCTGGCGCGGGTGTGCACGGCGGGCGCGTGATGGCGCAGGGCACTTACGACGAAGTGCGTTGCAACACCCAGTCGCTCACGGGCCAGTACCTGTCGGGCGTGCGCTCGATTGCCGTGCCCCCGCGCCGCACGCCCTGGCTGCCAGTGCTGGAGCAAGCCGCGCCCGTGGTGGAGGCCAAGGCCCAGGCCAAATCGCGCTTTCCGCAAACCGAAGCCAGCAAACGCCGCGCCGAACGCATGGCCGAGCACCACGCGCGCCAGGGTGCCCTGCAGGCGCTGCGGGTGGCAGGCGCCACGGGCAACAACCTGAAGAACGTGACGGTGGACTTCCCTGTGGGGCTGCTCACCTGCGTGACGGGCGTGTCGGGATCGGGCAAAAGCACGCTGGTCAACGACACGCTGTACGCCGCCGTGGCCCGCCAGCTGTACCGCGCCCACGAAGAACCGGCCGCGCACGACGAGATCGTGGGCATCGAGTATTTCGACAAGGTCATCAACGTCGACCAGAGCCCCATCGGCCGCACGCCGCGCAGCAACCCGGCCACCTACACCGGCCTGTTCACGCCCATCCGCGAGCTGATGGCCGAGGTGAACACCGCCAAGGAGCGTGGCTACGGCCCCGGGCGCTTCAGCTTCAACGTGGCCGGTGGCCGCTGCGAGGCCTGCCAGGGCGACGGCGTGGTGAAGGTGGAGATGCACTTTTTGCCCGACGTGTACGTGCCCTGCGACATCTGCCACGGCCAGCGCTACAACCGCGAGACGCTGGAGGTGCTGTGGAAGGGCAAGAACATCGCGCAGATCCTGGAGCTGACGGTGGAAGACGCCGCCGCCTTCTTCAAGGACGTGCCGACCATCGCGCGCAAGCTGCAAACGCTGCTGGATGTGGGCCTGTCGTACATCCGCCTGGGCCAGGCAGCCACCACGCTGTCGGGCGGCGAGGCGCAGCGTGTGAAGCTGGCGCAGGAGCTTTCCAAACGCGACACGGGCCGCACGCTCTACATCCTGGACGAGCCCACCACCGGCCTGCACTTTGCCGACATCGACCTGCTGCTCAAGGTGCTGCACCAGCTGCGCGACGCGGGCAACACCATCGTCATCATCGAGCACAACCTCGACGTGATCAAAACCGCCGATTGGCTCATCGACATGGGGCCGGAGGGTGGTGCGGGCGGTGGCACCGTGGTGGGCGTGGGCACGCCGGAGGAGCTGGCGGCCAACCCGGCCAGCCATACGGGGCGGTATCTGGCGCCTTATCTGCGGGTATCTGAGGTAAGTAGCTAATCAGGTGAAATTGGCCTCTAGCGCTTATGGAATAAGTGCTGGCCGCTATTAAATTGAGAGTGATGCGCGGCGCACGCGCAACCGCCTGACGTTGCGTGAAGCGGCCAGATCGGCGCACCCCGGCGTTGACAGTTGCTATAGCTGTAATAGCATTCAGCGCTTTATGGGTATGGGCTGAAGCCCGAAAACCCCAAAGAGCCTGCTCTAAACCCCTACCGCTCCACCGTCCACCGCGTCACCTTCGGCGGCGCATCTCCCGTGTGGAATGCCAGCTTGCGATCGCGCAGCGCCACGTCCGACGCCGTCACCCGGTCAAACCGCCGCAGGTGCTCGGTCCAGGACTCGTCCTCGATGCGCTCCACATAGCGCGTCGGGTTGCTGATGTCGTGCAGCAACTGCCAGTCCAGCGCCCCCTGGCGCAAGCGGCTGCGGCGGCTTTCCTGCATCACGGCGCGAAACTCGGGCGCGCGGGCGGGCTGAATCAAATACTCGATCGTGACCACCACCCGCCCGGCCTCGGGCGCAATGTCGGCCACGGGCACCTTGAACGCGCGCGACGGGCTCAGGTCTTCTTCGAGGCTGCGGTCGGCCACCCAACGCTGCACCAGTGCCATGGCCAGCACGCCGGTGGCGGCGGCAATGGCCAGGCTCAGGTGCACATCGCTCCACGTGGCCACCTGGCCCCATACGGCCGCACCCAGCGCGGTGGCGCCCATGATGGCCATCTGGTAGATCGACATGCCGCGCGCGCGCACCCAATTGGGCAGCGCCAGCTGGGCCGACACGCTGAGCGAATTGGCCGTGGTGATCCACGCCATGCCGCCCACAAACATCGCGGGCACGGCCACATACACATTGGGCGCCACCGCCATCACGGCCGTGGCCGCCGCCTGCAGCATCGTGCCCCGCATCACCAGCACGTCACGCGCCATGGCCTGGCGCAGGCGCGGCAAGAACATGGCGGCCGTGATGGCGCCCGCCCCCATCGACGCGAGCAGCAGCGTGAACGTGCCGGCACCGCCGCCCTCCAGCCCCCGGGCCAGAAGGGGGAGCAGTGCGAGCAGCGCCGTGGCATGAAAAAAGAACAGGCCGATGCGCCACAACACCGCGCGCATGCGGGGCGACTGGCGAACGAACTGCACGCCCACCCGCATGGCGCTGCCCAGCTTTTCGCGGCCCAGGGGGCTGGGCACGTGGGTGCGCTTCCAGCGCATGATGACGAGGCCCGACACCACCGACAGCACGGCATTGAGCACAAACACCCAGGCGCTGCCCGCGCTGGCGATGATGGCACCCGCCAGCAGCGGGCCGATGATGCGCGAGGCATTCATCGCCACGCCGTTGAGCGCCAGCGCGGCAGGCAACTGCGGGCGGCTGACCAGCTCGGGCACGATGGCCGAGAACACCGGCCAGCGCATGGCCAGGCCGATGCCGTTGGCAAAGGTCAGCGCCAGCAGCAGCGGTGCCGACATGCCGCCCGACAACACCGCCACACACAGCACCAGCGCCACGGCGGCCACCCAGAACTGCGTGGCGATGAAGTAGCGCCGCCGGTCCAGGATGTCGGCCAGCGCGCCGCTGGGCAGGCCCAGCAGAAAAACCGGCAGCGTGGACGCGGTCTGCACCAGCGCCACCAGAATGGGCGAGGTGGTGAGCGTGGTCATGAGCCATGCGGCCGCGACATCGTTCATCCACATGCAGGTGTTGGCGGCCATCCAGGTGAGCCACAACATGCGAAACACCGGCAGCGACAGCGGCGCCAGGGGCGAGAGCGAGGCGCCCGCGCCGCGTGCGGCGGCGTCTGCTTCAAGCCGCATCTCCACGGATTCTTCGGTGCCCCGGGCGATGGCCGCGCGGTCCTCGGCGGCGGTGTGTGCCCCGGCCAGGGTGGTGTTGCCATCGGGCGCCGCGTGGGGCCCGGCACCCTCGATGGTGGCGGGGCGGGAGATGGTGTCAGCGGGCGTGGCGGCCGGCGTGTTTTCGCGCGGTGGCGGCAAGGGCAAAGGTGGCATGTGCGTGCATTGTGCGGTGGGTGGCGCGCGTGCGCTCGGCGCCACGGCACGCCCCACTGCCACGCGGGGGCATGGCCTGCGTAGCCGAATTCATGGTCAAAATGGCCTGTAGCGCTTATGCATCAATCGCTAGTAGCTTTATTTTTGATAGCAATCACACCTTGGGGCGCACCAGGTGCGCCAGCGGCAGCGCCCCGCTGGCCTTGACCTCGCCGAGTGAAAAACTGGTGTGCATGTCTTTCACGTTGGGCAGGTTGAGCAGCACGTCGCGCGCGAACTGCGAGAAGCTGTCCAGGTCGCGCGCCACCACCTGCAGCTCGAACGTGCCCGTGCCGCTGATGTAGTGGCAGGACACCACCTCCGGGATCTGCCGGATCGCCTCTTCCATGGCGCGTGTGAGGTTGCCGGTGCTGCGGTCGGCGTCCAGCCGCACGAAGGCCAGCACGCCAAGGCCAATCTTGTGCCGGTCGATTTCGGCCCGGTAGCCCTTGATGAAGCCTTGCTCCTCCAGCGCGCGCACCCGGCGCCAGCAGGGCGCGGCCGATAAGCCCACGCGCTGGGCCAGCTCGGCATTGGTCAGGCGCGCGTCGGTTTGCAGCTCGCTCAGGATGGCAATGTCGAATTTGTCCAAATTATTCATGATTTACCAATTCTAAGAAAGATCCTTTCTATATCAAGGGTAAACGTGGCACAAAAACGCAAGCACATAGCGCAGCACAGTGCATAAACTGCCCCCAGCCCCCCACAAGGTGCCCGGCGCCGCCCACAAGGCGGTGGCTGTGCGCGCCCCACCACCGGAAACAGCCATGAACGCCCCATTGCCCGAACACATCCGCAAAGCCCTGGAAACCGTCACGCTCGACGACAAATATGCATTGGATAGCGGCCGCGCGTTCATGAGCGGCGTTCAAGCCCTGGTCCGCCTGCCCATGCTGCAACGCCAGCGCGACGCGATGCAGGGGCTCAACACCGCCGGCTTCATCAGCGGCTACCGTGGCTCGCCCCTGGGCACGTATGACCAGTCCCTGTGGGCGGCCAAGAAACACCTGGCGGCCAACAACATCGTCTTTCAGCCCGGCGTGAACGAGGAGCTCGGCGCCACGGCCGTGTGGGGCACGCAGCAGCTCGACCTGTACCCGCAAGCGAAGAAGTTCGACGGCGTGTTCGGCATCTGGTACGGCAAGGGCCCGGGCGTGGACCGCTGCTCGGACGTGTTCAAGCACGCCAACATGGCGGGCACCGCCAAGCATGGCGGCGTGATCGCCATTGCCGGCGACGACCACATCAGCAAGAGCAGCACGGCCGCGCACCAGAGCGACCACATCTTCAAGGCCTGCGGCACGCCGGTGTTCTTCCCGAGCAGCGTGCAGGAGATTCTGGACATGGGGCTGCATGCCTTTGCCATGAGCCGCTTCTCGGGCGTGTGGTCGGGCATGAAGACGATTCAGGAAGTGGTGGAGTCGTCGAGCAGCATCTCGGTGGACCCTGACCGCGTGAAGATCGTGATGCCCGAGGATTTTGTGATGCCGCCCGGCGGCCTGCATATCCGCTGGCCCGACGCCCCGCTGGAGCAGGAGGCGCGCCTCATGGACTACAAGTGGTACGCGGCCCTGGCGTACATCCGCGCCAACAAGCTCAACTACAACGTGATCCAGGGCCCCCACGATCGCTTCGGCATCATCGCCAGTGGCAAGGCCTACAACGACACGCGCCAGGCCCTGGTGGACCTGGGCCTGGACGACGACACCTGCCGCCAGCTGGGCATCCGCGTGCACAAGGTCAACGTGGTCTGGCCGCTCGAAGCCACCATCACGCGCGACTTTGCCCAGGGTCTGCAGGAGATCCTGGTGGTGGAAGAAAAGCGCCAGGTCATCGAGTACCAGATCAAGGAAGAGCTCTACAACTGGCGCTCCGACGTGCGCCCCCATGTGCTGGGCAAGTTCGATGACTCCGCAGGCGACGCCACGGGCGGCGAATGGTCCATGCCCAACCCCAGCCAGAACTGGCTGCTGCGCGCCAAGGCCGACCTGACACCGGCCATCATCGCCAAGGCGATTGCCAAGCGCCTCAAGAAGCTGGGTGTACCCGGCGACATCATCGCCCGCATGGATGCGCGCATCGCCGTCATCGAGGCCAGCGAGCGCGCGATGACCGAGCTGAAAGTGGACACCGGCGAACGCGCGCCGTGGTTCTGCAGCGGCTGCCCGCACAACACCAGCACCCGCGTGCCCGATGGCTCGCGCGCCGTGGCCGGCATCGGCTGCCACTACATGGCCAACTGGATGCCCGACCGCAACACCTCCACCTTCACGCAGATGGGCGGTGAGGGCGTAACCTGGGTGGGCCAGGCGCCGTTCTCCACCGACCAGCATGTGTTTGCCAACCTGGGTGACGGCACCTACTTTCACAGCGGCCTGCTGGCCATCCGCCAGGCGATCGCTGCAGGGACCAACATCACCTACAAGGTGCTCTACAACGACGCCGTGGCCATGACCGGGGGCCAGCAGGTGGGCGAGCGTCCCGAAGGCCACTCGGTGCTGCAGATCATGAACAGCCTCAAATCCGAAGGCGTGGTCAAGCTCATCATCGTGACGGACGAGCCGCAAAAGTACGACGGCGTGGCGCTGGCCGAGGGCGTGACGGTGCACCACCGCGACGAACTCGACACGCTGCAGCGCCAGTTCCGCGAGATCAAGGGCTGCACGGTCATCATCTACGACCAGACCTGCGCCACCGAAAAGCGCCGCCGCAGGAAGCGCGGCACCCTGGCCACGCCCGACAAGACCGTGGTCATCAACGAGCTGGTGTGCGAGGGTTGTGGCGATTGCTCGACGAAGTCGAACTGCCTCTCCGTGGAGCCCGTGGAGACCGAATTCGGCCGCAAGCGCCGCATCAACCAGAGCACCTGCAACAAGGACTACTCGTGCGTGAATGGCTTCTGCCCGAGCTTCGTGACGGTGGAAGGCGGCAAGCTCAAGAAGCCTAAAAAGGAAAAGAAGGGCGACCTGTCGGCGCTGCCTTCCATCCCAGAACCGGTGCTGCCGGTGGCCGAGACGGCCTGGGGCATCGTGGTGGGCGGCGTGGGCGGCACGGGCGTGATCACCATCGGCTCGCTGCTGGGCATGGCCGCGCACCTGGACGGCAAGGGCGTCATCACGCAAGACGCCGGTGGCCTGGCGCAAAAGGGCGGCGCCACCTGGAGCCACATCCAGATCGCCAACCGCCCCGACGCCATCTACACCACCAAGGTCGATACGGCCAAGGCCGACCTGGTGATCGGCTGCGACTCCATCGTGGCGGCGCACAAGTACACGCTGGCGGTGATGCAGCCGGGCCGCACCTTCGTGGCGCTCAACACCCACGGCACGCCCACGGCGGCGTTTGTGACCAACCCGGACTGGCAGTTCCCTGGCGCCAATTGCGACAGCGCGATTGCTGCGGCTGTCGGCGCGGGCGGTGTGGGCAGCTTCGATGCCGAGCAGGTGGCCACCCAGCTGCTGGGCGACAGCATCTACACCAACCCGCTTATGCTGGGCTACGCCTGGCAAAAGGGCCGCGTGCCTTTGAGCCTGGCGTCGCTGATGCGCGCCATGGAGCTCAACGGCGTGCAGGTGGAGAACAACAAGGCCGCGTTTGAATGGGGCCGCCGCTGCGCGCACGATCTGGCCTCGGTGCAGGCACTGTTTGCCGCCGCGCAGGTGATCCAGTTCGTCAAGAAGCCCTCGTTCACCGAAATGGTCGGCAAGCGCGTGGAATTCCTCACGGGGTATCAAAACGCAGCCTATGCCTCTGAGTACCAGGCCTTTGTCGAGAAGGTGAAGGCTGCCGAGGCGAAGCTGAGCACCAGCACCAAGCTCTCCGAGGCCGTGGCCCGCTACCTGTTCAAACTGATGGCCTACAAGGACGAGTACGAAGTGGCGCGCCTGCACACCGACAAGGCCTTCACGGACAAGATCGCGAACATGTTCGAAGGCGACTACAAGCTAGTGCACCACCTCGCGCCGCCCATGACCGCCAAGAAGAACGACAAGGGTGAGCTGGTCAAACAGCCGTTTGGCCCCTGGATGCGCAGCGCCTTTGGTGTGCTGGCCAAGATGAAAGGCCTGCGCGGCACGGCACTGGATGTGTTCGGCAAGACCGAAGAGCGCCGCATGGAGCGTGCGCTGATCGTGGAATATCGCGCCTGCATCGAAGAACTCCTCAAGAACCTGAACGCCGACAACCTGGCCCTGGCGGTGGAGATTGCGCGCATCCCCGAAGAGATCCGTGGCTACGGCCATGTGAAGGAGCGCCACCTGAAGACGGCGCGCCCGAAATGGGACAGCCTGATGGCCCAGTGGCGCGGCGGCCCCGCCGCCCAGACAGCGCGCCAGGCCGCTTGAGCAAGGGCCTTCGGGCTCGCTACGGAAGGAAGGCCCGCGCAATGTGCGGGCCTTTTGCTATTATTTGAGGAGCTACTTGCGTTTGACAGTCAATCGTTAGAGGCCATTTTTGCTTGTTTTCTGCAGCCCGCAGCGGCCAGGCCACCCATGGCGGCAAACACCCGCCACAGGCTTGGGTCTTAGCCCTTGGGAGGCAGGCAGGGCGCCGCATACAATGCTCTGTTCCGCCCGGCAGGCGCTTTCGCGTTGGCTGCTGGCGGTTTTTGTGTATTTTGACCATTCCATTGTGGAGTCCCGCCCGTGTTTATTTCTTCTGCTTTCGCCCAGACCGCACCCGCCGCAGCCGCAACGGGCGGCGGCATCATGTCTTCGCTGACGGGCATGCTGCCCCTGGTGCTGATGTTTGTGGTGCTGTACTTCGTCATGATCCGCCCCCAGATGAAGCGCCAGAAAGAACACCGCGCCATGATCGAAGCCATCGCCAAGGGCGACGAGGTGGCCACCTCCGGCGGCATCGTCGGCAAGGTCACGCGCCTGTCTGAAGGCTTCCTGCACATCGAGATCGCCAACGGCGTGGAAGTGCAGTTGCAGCGCAGTGCCGTGGTTCAGGTGTTGCCCAAGGGCTCGGTCAAGTAAAGACAAAGATGAATCCCCCTGAGCGGCTTGGCCGCTTCCGCCTTCTCTCGCTGCTTCAGCGCGGGGAGGGGGACGACGCCGACGCCTGCGGACTGGCCAAGCCAGTTCCACGGCGTCCCTGGCAGGGGGTCGGCGCGCTGCGCCATGCACAACTGAGATAAGAGCGCGATCATGAACCGTTATCCGGTCTGGAAGTACGCGATCCTGGTGATCGTGCTGCTGGTGGGGGCCTTGTACACCCTGCCCAATTTCTTTGGCGAGGCGCCTGCCGTGCAGGTTTCGTCGGCCAAAGCCACCATCAAGGTGGATGCCGCTGTGCAGCAGCAGGTGGAAGAGGCGCTCAAGGCGGCGGGCGTCACGCCCGACTTTGTGGCGCTGGAAGGCAACTCGGTGCGCGCGCGTTTTGACACGCCCGACAACCAACTCAAGGCCAAGGACGCGATCCAGAAGGCCCTGGTGCCCGATGCCAACGATGCGTCCTACATCGTGGCGCTGAACCTGGTGTCCCGTTCGCCGCTGTGGCTCAAAGCCCTGCACGCCAATCCCATGTATCTCGGCCTTGATCTGCGCGGTGGTGTGCACTTCATGCTGCAGGTGGACATGCAGGCGGCACTGACCAAAAAAGCCGAGTCGTATGCGGGCGATATCCGCACGGCCTTGCGCGACAAGAACATCCGCCATGGCGGCATCAGCCGCGAAGGCCAGAACATCGACATCAAGGTGCGTGACGAGGCCACGATGACGGCAGCTCGCAACCTGATTGCGGACCAGTTCACCGACCTGCAGCTGGCCAGCACCCCGGAAGGGTCTGAATTCAAGCTGCGCGCCTCGATCAAGCCGGAGGCTACGCGCCGCGTGCAGGAGCAAGCGCTCAAGCAGAACATCGTCACGCTGCACAACCGGATCAACGAACTCGGCGTGGCCGAGCCGGTCATCCAGCAGCAGGGCCTGGACCGCATCGTCGTGCAGTTGCCCGGCGTGCAGGACACCGCCAAAGCCAAGGACATTCTGGGCCGCACCGCCACCCTGGAAGTGCGCATGGTCGACGAAGGCACCGAAGCCCGCACCGCCGAAACCGGCCGTGGGCCCGTTCCGTTCGGCTCCGAGCGCTATCTGGAGCGCAGCGGCCAGCCCGTGATCGTGAAAAAGCAGGTCATCCTGACCGGCGAGAACCTCACCGATGCCCAGCCTGGTTTTGACGGCCAGACGCACGAAGCCACCGTGAACCTGACGCTCGACGCCAAGGGCTCGCGCATTTTCCGTGACATCACCCGGGAAAGCATCGGCAAACGCATGGCGATCGTGCTGTTTGAAAAGGGCAAGGGCGAAGTGGTTACGGCCCCCGTGATCCGCTCCGAAATTAGTGGCGGGCGCGTGCAGATTTCGGGCCGCATGACCACGGCAGAAGCCAATGACACCGCGCTGCTGCTGCGCGCAGGTTCGTTGGCGGCGCCCATGGAAATCATCGAGGAATACACCATCGGCCCAAGCCTGGGTGCTGACAACATCGATCGCGGCATCCACAGCGTGGTCTGGGGCATGCTGGCGGTGGCCGCTTTCATGTGTGTGTACTACCGGTTGTTTGGTGTTTTCTCGACCATAGCGCTCTCTGTGAATGTGTTGCTGCTGCTGGCCATCCTGTCGATGTTGCAAGCCACGCTGACGCTGCCGGGCATCGCGGCCATGGCGCTGGCGCTGGGTGTGGCGATCGACTCGAACGTGCTGATCAACGAGCGCATCCGCGAGGAACTGCGCGAGGGCGTTTCGCCGCAAGCCGCCATCCAGATGGGTTACGACCGCGCCTGGGCGACGATTCTGGACTCCAACGTCACCACGCTGATCGTGGGCCTGGCGCTGCTGGCCTTCGGCTCCGGCCCGGTGCGAGGTTTTGCCGTGGTGCACTGCATCGGCATCCTGACCAGCATGTTCTCGGCCGTGTTCTTTTCACGCGGCGTGGTGAACCTCTGGTACGGGCGCCAGAAAAAACTCAAGAGCGTATCGATCGGACAGGTCTGGAAGCCAGACGCCGACACCGCTCTGGTCAAAACGAACTAAAGGAGGCAAACCATGGAATGCTTGGTTCCTGCGACGCGTGCGCTGCCTCTGGAAATTCCGGAAAAAGGATAAGAAATCATGGAATTTTTCCGAATCAGAAAAGACATCCCGTTCATGAAGCACGCGTTGGTCTTCAACGCGATCTCCTTCATCACCTTTGCCCTGGCCGTCTTCTTCCTGCTCACACGCGGGCTGCACCTGTCGGTGGAGTTCACTGGCGGCACGGTCATGGAAGTGGCCTACAGCCAGCCTGCGGAGCTGGGCAAGGTGCGCGAAACCGTGGCGGGCATGGGTTACCCCGACGTGCAGGTGCAGAACTTCGGTACGGCGCGCGACGTGATGATTCGTCTGCCCGTGCAAAAGGGCGTGACCTCGGCCCAGCAAAGCGAACAGGTGCTGACCGCGCTCAAGACCATTGACCCGGCCGTCACGCTGCGGCGCACGGAGTTTGTCGGCCCGCAGGTGGGTGAAGAGCTGGTGCACGGGGGGCTCATGGCGCTGGCCATGGTGGTGGTGGGGATCGTGGTCTATCTGGCCTTCCGCTTCGAGTGGAAGTTCGGCGTGGCCGCCATCATCGCCAATCTGCACGACGTGGTGATCATTCTGGGCTTCTTTGCATTCTTCCAGTGGGAGTTCTCACTGTCGGTGCTGGCCGCCGTGCTGGCCGTGCTGGGCTATTCGGTCAACGAGTCGGTCGTGATCTTTGACCGGATCCGGGAAGCTTTCCGCAAATACCGCAAGATGAACACGCACGAAGTGATCGATCACGCCATCACGAGCACGATGAGCCGCACGATCATCACCCACGCGTCGACTGAAGCCATGGTGCTGTCAATGTTCTTTTTTGGTGGCCCCAGCCTGCATTATTTTGCGCTGGCGTTGACCATCGGTATCTTGTTCGGCATTTATTCGTCGGTGTTTGTGGCCGCCGCCATTGCCATGTGGCTCGGTGTGAAACGGGAAGATCTGGTCAAGGTCACCAAAAAGGATGAAGATCCCAATGACCCCAATGCCGGAGCCACCGTCTGACCCGCTAACATCTACTCATGCAACCCACGCCCTCTTCCGTTCCGCAGCGCCGCCTGGCCCGCCAGGCGCGTCAACGGTTCGTAGAGGGCATTTGCGCCGGCCTGCCAGATGTAGACAAAACGGTTCTCGACTTTCTGTCCACGTTGATGAACCAGACTGGCACCGCGCGCCAGATGCAGTCGCACCGCGATGCATGGATGCAATACCAGCAGCACCACGCCGCCTGGATCAAACGTGTCGGCTCTGCGTGGCAAGAAGCCCTGGCACCTCACATCAGCACCACCCGGGGCCAGTCTGCAGGCATGATGGGCGCCAGCCAGTTTGAGCTGCTCAGTGACGATGTGGTGGAAAACAAGATCCTGGCCGCTCGCATGGCCCTCACGATCAGCGAGCAGGTCAACCAGCAATTCGATACCCTGCGCCAGCGCACCCAGTCGCTCGAAGGCCAGGAGCTTGAGGGCAGCGACATCCTGCGGCCCGAATCCGTGTGCCTTTTGCTGGTGGAGCAATGGATCGAAGCGGGGCTGGCCCGCACCGATCTGTTGACCGTGGTCGACCCCTTGCAACGCGACCTGGCCAATCTGCTTCAAAAGCAATACCAGGCCGTCAACGTGTTCTATGTCGAGCAGGGCATCACGCCCCAGGCGGATCTCAAATCCCGCGTACGGCGCACCTCTGGCGGCACAGTCACCGCCACGGGCAGCGGTGAATCCGGCGCAGGCGGTCTGGCCTCACGCGCGTTGGCACAAACACACGAAGCCATGGTGAGCGCCGCACGCGGTGGCATGGCGTCTCCCATGGGTGGCCATGCTTTCGCGCACCCGGCAGGGCGCATGCAACCGCCGTCTGCGGGCTACCAAGGACACCCTGGTATGCCCACCGCCTTCGCCAACGGCGTGACGCCGCTGGTGCGCGCACGCCAGCGCGCGCAAGGCGTGATGGGGCAATTGCGCCGGCTGTTGACGCAGCCCCAAACCGGCTTTGACATGGTCAATGCGCCACCAGCATCTGCGGCGCTTGCGCACGCGCTCACGGCACAGCGGGTGCACGCCGACACCTACTACAGCGGTATCGCCACCCTGATGGAAGACTACAGCCCAGCGGCGGTGGTCCAGCTTGTGGGGGCCGTGCGCGAGCGCTCCACCGAACTCAAGAAAAAAGCGACCACCACCGGCGAAAAGGCCATCATCGAAGTGGTGGCCCTGATGTTCCAGAGCATTCTGGCCGAGGATCGGATTCCCCCCGCAGTGCGCGTGTGGTTTGCGCGGCTGCAGGTGCCCGTTTTGCGGGTAGCTTTGGCCGAGCCCGAATTTTTCAGCAACCTTGATCACCCCGCACGCAAGCTGATTGATCGCATGGGGGCCTGTGTTCTGGGCTTTAACGCCACCGCCATCAACGGAAGCGCCCTGGAGGCAGAAATCCGCCGTGTCGTGCAGGTGATTGAGCAATATCCCGAAACGGGGCGCCGGGTTTTCCAGTTGGTCCACGACGAGTTTGAAAAATTCCTGTCGAAGTTCCTGACTGAAAAGCAGGCCACCTCACGCCTCGTGAGTGTTGCCCAACAGGTTGAGCAACGGGAAACGCTGGCCATTCAGTACACGATCGAGCTGCGTACCATGTTGCGTGACATGCCGGTGCGCGATGAAATTCGCGAGTTCCTCTTCAAGACCTGGGCCGAAGTACTGGCGTTGTCCGCAGTGCGCGACGGCCCGCAGCACGCAGACACCATCACCTTCAAGCGCACGGCAGCCGATCTTGTATGGGCCGCCAGCGCCAAACCCAACCGCAGCGATCGCGCCCAGGTCATCCAAAACCTGCCGACCCTGCTGCAGCGGTTGCGCCAGGGGCTCGCACTGTTGGGTGTGAATGGCGCCGATCAGGATACGCAGATCAAGACGCTGACCGACACGCTGGCCGACGCGTTCCTGTCGAAAACGGCTTCCATCCCGCAAGCGAATATTGATGCCATGGCCAAGCGCCTGGCCAATCTGGAAGACTTCATCAACGATGCCACCCTGGGCGATATGCCGCTCAGTGCCGACAACATCGAGATGATGCTGGGCATTGATGCCTCGTCGATCCACGTGGTGGCAGACAACGGCGCGCCCGTGGACGATGCCATGGTGGCCTGGGCGCAGGAGCTGCAGCCCGGCGCCTGGTACACCCTGGACCACAACGGCGCCTCGGCCCAGGTGCAATACGCGTGGCAAAGCCAACGCAAACAACTGCACCTGTTCGCGGCCATCGACGGGAGCAGTTACCTGATTCAGCTACGGCGCCTGGCCGCTTATTTGCAGGCCGGCTTGCTCGTGCCGCAAGACGAAGAGGGCCTCACCCTGCGGGCCACGCGGGATGCGCTGGCCAAACTCGATGCCAACCCTGAGCGTCTTCTGGACTAACCCCACGCATCATCAGCCGAGGCCCATGCGCTGAAACAGCCCCCCGGGAAGTCGCGCCACACGGCCCGCTAGCTCCAGATCCAGCAGCACCACTTGCAACGAGGAGGCGTCCATGCCGGTCCGGGCAATCAGGGTGTCCATGCCCATGGGATCGAAACCCAACGCGTTCAGCACCGTTGTTTGCGTGGTGTCCCCGGCTTCGGGCAATGCATCGAGGCTGGGCGCGTCGGGTTGATGCCCTGATGGTGGCGCGGGCATTTTGAGTTCCTCCAGCACATCCTGGGCAGACTCCACCAGCTTGGCTCCCTGCCTGATGAGTGCATGGCAGCCGCGCGACTGCGGCGCGTGAATCGAGCCGGGAATTGCGAAAACCTCTCGCCCCTGTTCCACTGCCATGCGCGCAGTGATCAAGGAACCTGACGCAAGCGCCGCTTCTACTACCAGCGTTCCCTGAGACAGCCCGGAGATGATGCGATTTCGCTTGGGGAAATTGGCGGCCAGTGGCGGCGTACCCAGTGGATACTCACTGATCAACAGACCCTGGGCCGCAATACGGTGTGCAAGATCAAGATTCTTGCGTGGATAGACCCGATCCAGCCCCGTCCCCACCACGGCAATCGTGGCCGCAACATCGGCACCGACCACGGCGGCGTCCAGTGCGCCTTCATGGGCGGCGGCATCCACCCCCAACGCCAACCCCGAAACAATGGTGAGCCCCGCGCTGTGCAGCGAGCGTGCAAAAAGCCGGGCATTCTCTGCGCCCTGGGGCGTCGGGTTGCGGCTTCCGACCACCGCAAGGCACGTTCCATGGGGGAAGGGCCGGTGCGCAACCAAATGCGCGGGGCCTATCACATACAGCAGCAGCGGAGGGTCTTCCGTTTCAAGCAGCGCCTGGGGATAACGGTCGTCGCCCAGCGTCACGATGTCGCGTGTGGGCCCTTGCGGGTCAGCACCCGCTAGCCACTCGCAGGTGACATCGAGCAGGGCCTGCCAAGAGGAGGGCACATCACACAGCGCCTGTGCCTGTGCGGGGGGCACACATTGCTGGAGCGCCCCGACTGTTTGCTGAAAAATCGCCTGGGGTAGCCCGAAATGCGACAGCAGCCGCCGTGCGGCACCGTTGCCCACCCCGGGAGCAAGCGTAAGGCGCAACCAAGCGCCAAGCTCTTCACGATCCATGGTCTGCGGACTCAAAATGGGCAGCAGCGGGGGCCTCTCATGGAGGAGGCTCCCGCCACACCCAGCCGAGACTTATTTGGGATTGACCAGACGGTCACCCACCCGCACACCATCGCGGATCTCAAGGATCAAAGCGTAGGACACGCGATCAAAAGTGCGGAACACCATCGCCGTACCATTGATCTCGCTGGGCAGCTTGATCATGGCTTTGCTCGGATCGGTGGAATCCTTGACACGAGCGCCTTTGGTCAAGAGGCTCAGGACATAGCCCGCCTCAATGCCGTCCTCAGCCCCCTTGTTGATGGCGACCACCTGGTTTTGCGCGGCATAGGTCACAGACGAACTGCCGTAGATGGAGACCACACTCGCGTCCACATCAAGTTCGGGCGCACGGGGGATGTAGTTTGCGAAGGCACGCGCAGGTGCCGGCAGCAGCCGGTCGCCCGCCCTGACTTCCTCTTTGGTCGCCGAAAGCGTGACGGTGGCGGGCACGTACTCGGCCGAATAGCCACCTTTGCCATTCGGAACCTCTTCAAACGCCTCGCCACGCACCAGCTCCGCCTTGCCCAGGTACTGCGCTTCGTAGCCGAGCACTGCACCGGACACAGGGTCCTTGAGTGCCACGGCGTCACGGAACACGCGGTAGAAACGGGGCTCACCAGCCTCGGCCAGCATAGGCGACGCTGCGTCGCCACGGACGTAGACGCGGTCGCCGCTGGCCATCAGCACACGCTCTTCGGTGGTGGCAATCACGCGCGGAGCATGTTCCAGCACCTGCGCGTCCACCACCAGGGGCTCAACCAGGAAGGGCTCAATCAGATGCGGCTTGAGGGTGGGCAATGCAGAATCTGCAAGGCTATCGCTGCGGGTACGCGGCGATACACGAACGGTTTCGGGTTCGCTGGAGCGGCTGGTGCGCAAACGAGCATAGGCGCCATCTTTTTCGAGGTACAGCGTCTGCCCGGGGAAAATCAGGTGGGGGTTGGGAATGGCCTTGAGGTTCATCCCCCACAGCTCAGGCCAGCGCCATGGCCGCTTCAGGTACATGCCAGAAATACCCCAGAGCGTGTCACCACGCTTGACCACATAGGTGTCGGGCGCGTTGGGCGCCAATTCTTCCAGCGGCACCCCGCGCTCGGAAACCTGCTGCGCAGTGGCACGCTGACCACTGGAGATAGGGTGATTTTGCGCCTGAACCGGCATGACCAGCATTGCGCCAGCGATGATGGTGAGCGCGCCCAGGGCGGTTCGCCGCACACTGGTAGATGCCGTCATGTTGTTCCTTTTTTCATGCATTGTGAAACCCCCCCTCACAGACGCCACGACGCTCGCGGCGTGCGAGAGACCGGGCAAATACGTTACAAACCTTCTTAGATTCTCTGCTCAAGCCCTTGATTCGGCAACGATTATTGGGTTGGAACGCAGCAGCAGATCGCAAAAGTGGCGAAAATAGCGACATATCACATCCGTATCCATGGCAATCCTTCCCATTCTCTGTTATCCGGATCCTCGGCTTCACACAGTTGCGCGCCCTGTTCAAGCCGTGGATGACCGCATCCGCACGCTGGTATCCGACATGCTGGCCACCATGTACGACGCCCATGGCATTGGCCTGGCAGCTACGCAAGTGGATGTACACGAACGCCTGGTGGTCATTGACGTGTCCGAAGGACGGGACCAGCCCCTGGTCCTCATCAACCCGGAACTCATCTGGACCAGCGCGGAAAAACACATCAACGAAGAGGGCTGCCTCTCGGTGCCTGGGATCTACGATGGCGTGGAACGATTTGATGCCGTGCACGTGCGGGCGATGGACGACCAGGGCCAATCACGTGTCATTGAAGCCGACGACCTGCTGGCTGTCTGTATCCAGCACGAGATGGATCACCTGATGGGCAAGGTGTTCGTTGAATACCTGTCCCCCCTCAAACGCAACCGCATCAAGACCAAAATGGTCAAACAGCAGCGGGAGAACCGCGAGTGATGCACTCAGCGCTCGGCGCCCTTCGACGGGGTGTCGGAGTGCTGGCGCTTTTAGCCCGGCTAGCACTGCCGGCGCTGTTGGGGCTGATCGCCGGTTGTGCAACACCGTTCAATGAACCTCCCGGGGCGCTGCGGGACGCTGTGGCTTCACGCCTGGGGGCGCCCACCGCCCGCTTCCCGCTGCCGTCGGGTGGAGAGCGGTGGCTGTACTCCGAGTTGCCCGCAGGGTACGCGGTTTACAACCTGGATTTCGACCCGGCAGGCCGCTTGGTACACAACGAACAGGTGCTGAACCAACCCCGCTTCGAACAGCTTTCGAAGGGCGCGTGGACAACGGCCGACCTGCAACGCACGTTCGGCACGCCGCTGCGGATAGAACGGGTGGCGCGTTTTGACGGCGACATCTGGACCTATCACTTCCTGCAAAACTCGGACCCCAGGCTGGCCCATATCCATGTCGATCCGCAGGGGGTGGTGCGCAGGGTGACGTTCACCGATGAGCTGCCCCTTTTCGACAACGACCGCGACTGAACACCGGGCGCATGCCATCCGCGTCCCCTGTGACGCTTCTACCAGAACAGATCCCAGATCCTATGAGAGTCGTTTTTGCCGGCACCCCGGAATTTGCCCGTGTCGCACTGCAGCGTTTGCTGGCCGCCGGATTCACCGTGCCCCTGGTTCTCACCCAGCCCGACCGTCCCGCCGGCCGTGGCATGAAACTGCAGGCCTCGCCCGTCAAGCAATGTGCCCTGGAGCATGCCATCCCCGTGGCGCAGCCCCGCAGCCTGCGCCTGGACGGCAAGTACCCCCAAGACGCCGAGGCAGCGCGTGACGCACTGCTCGCCGCCCACGCCGACGTGATGGTGGTGGCCGCCTATGGGTTGATCCTGCCGCAGTGGGTGCTGGACGCCATGAGCGCCACGCGTTCGTCGGAAAACAAGGAAAGCGCGGGACAACGCGGCCTGGGTTGCCTGAACATCCACGCCAGCCTTTTGCCCCGTTGGCGCGGAGCCGCGCCCATTCACCGCGCCATCGAGGCGGGTGATGCGGAAACCGGCATCACCATCATGCAGATGGATGCGGGCCTGGACACGGGCGCCATGCTGCTGGTCGAGCGCATGGCCATCGCCCCCACGGACACCACGGCCGCCCTCCATGACCGGCTCGCCGACCTCGGCGGGCGACTCATCGTGGAGGCGCTGGAGATGGCGGCCTGCGGCGGTCTTGTGGCCGTAGCGCAGCCAGCACAAGGTGTGACGTATGCCCACAAGATCGAAAAATCGGAGAGCACCATCGACTGGGCGTTGCCCGCAGCACAAATCGGCCAACGCATCCGCGCATTCGATCCGTTTCCCGGCGCCAGCACGGAATGCAGCGGCGAAGTCATCAAAATATGGAACTATGAAATTGATAGCATCCAGCGCTTTACGGATAAGCGCCAAGGGCTTGTTTTATCCACAAACGACGATGGCATTGTGGTCGCATGCGGCGACGGTCATGCCTTGCGCCTGACCACGCTGCAGCGCGCAGGGGGCAAGCGGCTGGCTGCGGCTGATTTTCTGCGCGGCTTCGATGTGCAGCCGGGCATGGTGCTGGGTGCCACCGGGCCATGAGCACGACACGGGCCGTCATCCACAACACGCTGCGCCACCCCGCCTTCCGGCTTGCCGCCGTCGATATGGCGGGCACTTCGCTGGGCATTGCAGCCTGGGGGCTGGTCACCGGCGTCGCCATGGTCAAGAGTGGCATGCCCGTGGGCATGGCCGTGTTCATGTCGCTGCTGGTCTATGCCGGCAGCGCACAACTGGCCGTGATCCCGCTGCTTTCAGTAGGGGCCCCGCTGTGGGTGGTATGGCTCACGGCGGGCTGTGTGAACCTGCGCTTCGTGATTTTCAGCAGCATGTGGCGCAGCTACTTCGCGCACCTGCCGCTGCGCCAGCGGCTGGCGGTCGGCTATTTCAGCGGGGACGTGATTTATGTCGCGTTCATGAAGCGGTTTCCTGACCCACAGCCACAGCCGGATCAACTGCCGTATTTCTGGGGCGCTGCCTGCACCAACTGGCTGGCATGGCAAGTTCCTTCCATTGCCGGGATTTTGCTGGCCAATGCGGTCCCCCTGTCGTGGGGCCTGGGTTTTGCGGGGGTGCTGGCGCTGCTGGGGGTGCTCCTGTCGTTGCTGTTTGACCGCGCCACCTGGCTGGCCACCGGCGTTGCCGCAGCGGCCGCGATTGCCGCGTTTGCATTGCCACTCAAGCTCAATATCCTGGTGGCTCTGGCCGCCGCCGTGGCTGCGGGCTTGTTGATGGAAGCCGTGGACCGCAGCCGCAGCAAGCCCGGGCTCCTGCTGGTGCCAGCCAACAGCGTCTTACCGCCCGATGAGCGTGAGCACGTCCAGGCGGGTGATGTGGTGGCATTGCGCGAGGAGAGCCACCCATGAACGGGTCATGGATAGAGCCACTGGTTGCCACGATCGGCCTGGCCATCATTACGGTGGTGTCGCGCGCGTTTTTTATGATTCCAGAAAAGGAACTGCCGCTGCCCGACTGGCTCAAGCGCGGGCTCAAATATGCCCCGCTGGCGGCGCTGGCTGCTGTCATCGCGCCAGAAGTCCTCATGCGCCAGGGCGAACTCATCGACACCTTCATGGATGCCCGTCTGCCCGCCGTGTTGGGCGCCAGCCTTTACTATTTTTGGCGCAGAGACATCCTGGGCACGATCGTGCTGGGCATGGCGGTCTATTTGCCGCTGCACATCGGCTGGGGCTGGTAGAAAAAGAAGCGCCCCTAGGTCGCCTTCGGCGCCCTCCCCCTGAGGGGGACGCACCCGGTGGCCTGGCAAAGCCAGTTCCACGGGTGCACTGGCGACGGGCACGCCCTGCTTCATGCGATCACTAAAATGGCGACTCCCAAGCCTCCATCTCCCCTCCTGCCATGAATATCCTCCGCTTTTCCGATCTGTGCGCCCAGGGCAAGGCCCAAGGGCAACGCGTCTTCATCCGAGCCGACCTGAATGTCCCCCAGGATGATGCCGGGCGCATCACGGAAGACACCCGCATTCGTGCCTCGATCCCCTGCATCCGCATGGCACTGGACGCTGGCGCCGCTGTCATGGTGACAAGCCACCTGGGCCGCCCCACCGAAGGCGACTTCAAGCCCGAAGACTCGCTGGCACCTGTGGCCACCCGGATGGCGGAGCTGTTGGGCCGTGACGTTCCGCTCGTCACCAACTGGGTTGATGGCGTGACCATCGCCCCAGGCCAAATCGTTCTATTGGAAAACTGCCGACTGAACTTGGGCGAAAAGAAGAACAACGAAACGCTGGCCCGCAAGATGGCTGCGCTGTGCGACATCTTCGTGAACGATGCCTTTGGCACCGCCCACCGCGCCGAAGGCACGACCTACGGCATTGCCCAGTTCGCACCCGTTGCCTGCGCTGGCCCGCTGCTGTCTGCAGAAATCGACGCTTTGACCAAAGCGCTGGCACATCCACAGCGCCCACTGGCCGCCATCGTGGCGGGTTCGAAAGTGTCGACCAAACTCACCATCCTGCAGAGCCTGGCCGACAAGGTGGATCAGCTCATCGTAGGGGGCGGCATTGCCAATACCTTCATGCTCGCCGCTGGGCTGCCCATCGGCAAAAGCCTGGCCGAGCCCGATTTGCTGGACGCTGCCCGCTCGGTCATGGCCGCAATGAAAGCCCGGGGCGCCGAGGTGCCTATCCCCACCGACGTGGTTGTGGCCAAGACCTTTGCGGCCGATGCGCCCGCCACCGTCAAACCCGCCACCGCAGTGGAAGCCGACGACCTGATTCTGGACATCGGGCCCGAAACAGCAGCGCGCCTGGCCACGCAGCTCAAGTCCGCAGGCACCATCGTCTGGAACGGTCCCGTGGGCGTGTTTGAGTTCGCGGCGTTCGAGAACGGCACAAAAACCATCGCCCAGGCGATTGCCGATTCGGTGGCCTTCAGCATCGCCGGAGGCGGCGACACGCTCGCGGCCATCGCCAAGTACGGCATCGAAAAACAGGTGGGCTACATCTCCACCGGCGGTGGTGCTTTTCTCGAAGTGCTGGAGGGCAAGAAACTGCCGGCATTCGACATTCTGGAGCAGCGCGCAGCAGCGGCCTCGATGTAAGCAAATGCAAGACAAACACCTCTGACAGAAGCCATACGCCTTGCATCGACTCACAACTGTGACAAAAACAACGAACTGTGTACGCCGGAGCGTAGTTAGCGTAATTTTTTCTTGTTTTTGTTGAGGATCCCGCCCAGAATTATTTTTCAATCACGCGGGCAGCATCTGTTCAGATCCTCGCAAATCAAGTCCGTAGGAGGGAATCATGTCGTTTTCAAAGGCAATCAGTTTGGCCGTTCTGGCTGGAGCTGTCGCAACTTTGGCTGGGTGCGCACAGAGGGCACCAATTCCCGTTGCGGAAAATTTTGAATACACCTCGCAACCCAAGGTCCGCTCCGCAGGCCACTGGGACCTGGTGTCACGCGATGTGGTGAACCAGACCCTGGGCACCCTGGACAAAGTGGGAGTGGCTCCGAACACCCCCCTGCACGTATCGCTGCCTGCCAACTCCACCCAGTTTGAAACGGCCTTCCGCGAGTTCCTGATCACCAAGCTCGTCCAAAACGGTGCGGTGGTTCAACAGAATCCGGGCCAAGCGCTTGAAGTGTCCTACGGCATTCAGGTCGTGCGCCACAACAGCGAACGCCCTCGTTTCATTCCTGGCCAGTTCACCATCCTCGCCGCGGGCCTGTTTGCGGCCCATGGCCTGCGCAACGAACACCTTGACGCTCAATTGCTCGGCGGCCTCGGCTTGGCCGCAGCAGCAGATTACGCCAACAGCATCAACTCCGGTGGCCCCACCAACACCGAGCTGATCCTGACCACCACCGTTACACGCGGCGGCCAATACCTGACCCGCAAGACCGACGTGTATTACCTGGAAAACGCTGACACCTCGCTGTTCACGCGCCCCTCGTACAACAACGTCAACATGAAGGTTGTCTCGCAATGAAAATTCCTGCACTCCTGACCGTGCTGGCCGGCGTGGTTCTGGCTGGTTGCGCCAACACCTCTGCGCCCGTGCGCATGGAGCCCACCTACCAAGAAGCCGCCAGCAGCCAGTTCATCCAGACAAGCCGCGATGCCGTGGCCAAGCTGACGGCCGGTTTTGATATGAGCAACCTGGGCGCAGGCCCTGTGCTCGTGGCCACCGTGGTCAACGTGAACGACCTGAGCCGTGCGGCCCCGCTGGGCCGTACCCTGTCGGAGCAATATGCGACAAGCATGGCGGCCGGCGGGTTCAATGTGAAGGAAATCAAGCTGCGCGGTGACGTGTTCGTGCGCGAAGGCGCCGGCGAGTTGCTGCTGTCGCGCGAGCTCAAGGACATTGCACGCAACCACAATGCATCGCTGGTCCTGGTGGGCACTTATTCCGCCGCCGCCAGCTACACCTATGTGAGCCTGAAACTGGTGCGCACGGAAGACAGCCGCATCATTCGCGGCCATGACTACGCACTGCCCAACGACCGCGACGTGCAACGCCTGCTGGCCGTTCCACGCTGAAGAACGGCAACGGGCCCACGGGCCCCAAGCAAAAGGAAAGGGGCCGTTTCGACGGCCTTTTTTTATGGGCAATCCGCACAATGAAGCCGCCACGACCAACACACAAGAACCTGCGGCGTTGGTGCCCGCTGCTCCACCCACCTAAAATCACGCCCCATGAACTTCATCGACATGCTGCGCGACGCCACGGCGCAGAACAATTCCCTGCTGTGTGTGGGCCTGGATCCGGAGCCCACGCGATTGCCTGCGGGGATGTTGGGCGATACGCACAAGATCTATGATTTTTGCGCGGCCATTGTGGATGCAACCGCCGATCTGGTTTGCGCCTTCAAGCCCCAGATCGCCTACTTTGCCGCCCACAGGGCCGAAGACCAGCTCGAGCGGCTGATGCAGCACATGCGCTGCAACGCGCCCCATGTGCCGGTTATCTTGGATGCCAAACGCGGCGACATTGGCTCCACTGCCGAGCAGTACGCCAAAGAGGCCTTCGAGCGCTACGGCGCAGACGCTGTCACTTTGTCGCCGTTCATGGGTTTTGATTCGATCGAGCCCTATCTCGCCTACCACGGTAAGGGTGCATTTTTGTTATGCCGCACATCCAACCCAGGGGGCGATGATTTGCAGAGCCAGCGCCTGGCCAGTGTCGAAGGCCAACCGCTGATGTACGAACACGTGGCCCGCCTGGCCCAGGGCCCCTGGAACCGGAACGGGCAACTGGGGCTGGTGGTGGGCGCCACTTACCCGCAAGAGATCGAGCGCGTGCGCAGCATCGCCCCCACGCTGCCACTGCTGATCCCCGGCGTGGGCGCCCAGGGCGGCGATGCCGTGGCCACCGTGCGTGCGGGTCTGCGAAGTGATGGCCCCATTATCGTCAATTCCTCGCGCGCGATTCTGTACGCCTCCAATGGCGCCGATTTTGCAGCGGCCGCACGCGCAGAAGCCATGCGCACGCGCAGCGTGCTGGAAGCCGCGCGGGGTTGACTCGCTTTACGCCTCGGTCTGGCCGCTCGCGCTGGCCAACGACCCGGCCCTCAAAACCACGCATGCCCGGGAGCGGAGCACACCACCCGGCAGCGGAACGCCAAGGCCCCCACGATGCAGCTGAAATGGCTTGAAGACTTCATCGTGCTGGCGCAGGAGCGCAGTTTCACGCGTGCGGCCGAACTGCGCCACGTGACCCACCCCGCGTTCGGACGGCGCATTCGCGCGCTGGAGGCGTGGGCAGGTACCGCACTGGTGGAGCGCAGTGGTAGCCCGGTGACACTCACGCCCGCAGGGCTGGGTTTTCTGGAAACCGCCAACCACATGGTGCGCAGCCTGGCGCAGTCGCACGAAGAAATGCAGAGCCTGGCAGGGCGGCAGGCCCGCACCGTGACGCTGACCACCGGCCGCACGCTGGCACGTACCCTGGTGGCAGACTGGTTGGTGCGCTTGCAGCCCATTCTTCAGGGTGGCGAGTTGTGCATACGCACGCGGGCTCTGGCAGACACCGTGGCCATGCTCGAGCGCAACGAGGCCGACTTTTCGCTCGTCTACCACCACCCTGCACTGGCGATAAGGCTGGACGCGCGCCAGTTCATGCACCTCACCGTGGCCAGCGACCGGCTGGTGCCCGTCTCTCGCGCCACGGCCCAGGGTAAGGCGCGCTACCGGTTTGACGCGGGTGATACCACCCCGCTCCCCTATCTTGCCTACGCACCCCAATTGGCGCTGGGGCGCCTGATAGAAGACCATCTGGCGCACCACCCGCTTGCGCCACGGCTGCAACGGGTGGTGGAGTGCGACTCGGCAGATGCCCACTACGAGTACGTGCAAAAGGGCCTGGGCGTGGCTTGGCTGCCCTGGTCCATGGTGCACGCCGACTGCGCCGCCAAGCGCCTGGCCCCAGCGGGCGATGCGCGCCTGGAGGTGCGCTTTGACGTGCGCCTGTACCGGCCCAAACGCCGCCTGGGCCCGATGGCTGAAGCACTCTGGGCCGCTTTGGCCCGGCGCTGACCCCAAGGGTTTGCGAGGGGTTCTCATGCTGCATTGACAGGTTTTCGTGCTGTTTCGGCACCACCTGCGGCCGCCTGTCTTTTCACAATGGAGTCACCGGACGGGGCGCAACACGCATCCCAACGGCGATAGTGCCTCCCCCATTCGATGTTTCAGCGCTCCATACCAAGGAATCCTCACATGCCCACACCTACCCTCTGCCTGCGCCGCGCCGCCCTGCTGTGCGGCCTCGCCGTGCTGGCTGCCCCCACACTGGCGCAAGAAGCCTACCCCTCCAAACCCATCACCATCGTGGTCGGCTACCCGCCCGGCGGCAGCACGGACCTGACGGCACGCAACGTGGCCACGGAACTGGGCAACAAGCTTGGCGTGCCCGTGGTGATTGAAAACCTGGGCGGCGCGGGCGGTGCCATTGGTGCCCAGAAGGTGGCCAACGCCACCCCCGACGGCTACACCCTGCTGGTCGGTGCCAACAACGAGATCGCCATCAACAAGCTGGTGACCAAGAAGGTCAAGTACGACATCAAGGACTTCACCGCCATCGGCCTCATTGCGTCCCAGCCTCTGGTGCTGGTGGCGTCCACAGGGGCTGGGGTGAAGAACATGGCGGAGTTCACGCAGAAAGTGTCAAAAAACCCCGGCAAGTTCAGCTACGGCAGCTCGGGGGTGGGCACGGCGCTGCACCTGGCGGGCGAGGCCGTCAAGGAGCAAGGCAAGCTGTTCATGACCCACATCCCCTACCGCGGCGTGGCGCCCCTCACGTCCGACCTGATGGGCAACAACCTGGAATACGGCGTGTTCGTGCTCTCCAGCGGTCTGCCCCACATCAAGAGCGGCAAGGTGATTGCCCTGGGCACCACCGAAGCCAAACGCTCGGCCACCACGCCCGACATCCCTGCGCTGGCCGAATCTCCGCAATACAAGAATGTGGACATTGGTGTGTGGTTCGCGCTGATGGCGCCAGCCCACCTGCCCAAGCCGGTGTTCGACAAGATCAAGAAGGCGCTGAACGATACCCTGCAGTCGCCCGACTTTCGCAAGAAGATGGAAGCTACGGGCTCCACCGTCGCGTCGCCCAGCGTGAACATCGACCAGTTCCTGGCCACCGAAGTCGCCAAGTACAAAAAGATTGTTGAATTCGCCAAGATCGAAGAATGACTAACGACAACCACAACCACAACACTGCCGTGCCACCGCTGACTTTTGAACTGCCCGCGCCCGACATCAGTGCCTGGCGCGCTGGCAACACCGGCACCGAGGGCGTGTGGCACTTCGACGCTGGCCAACCCGGGCGCCACGTGATGATCAGCGCCCTGGTGCATGGCAACGAGCTGTGCGGTGCCTGGGCACTCAAGGGTTTGCTCGAAGCGGGCGTGCGTCCGCAGCAGGGCACCCTCACGCTCGCGTTTTGCAACCTCGATGCCTTCGACCGGTTTGACGCGCACAACCACGATGCCTCGCGTTTCACCGACGAAGACCTCAACCGCCAGTGGCTGGACGAGCGCATCGACGCGGCCGACACCCACGAGCGCCGCCGCGCCGCCGCGCTGCGCCCGTGGGTGGCGCAGGCCGACTGGCTGCTCGACCTCCATTCCATGCACGAGCCCTCGGCGCCGCTGCTGCTCACCGGCATCCAGCCGCGCAACCTGGCGCTGGCGCGTGCTATGCGCTTGCCCGAGCACATCGTGGTGGACGCCGGCCACAAGGACGGCGTGCGCATGCGCGACTACGGCCGGTTTGGCGACCTGGACGACAACGGCACCCGCTCGCTGCTCATCGAGTGCGGCTTCCATGGCGACCCGGCCAGCCGCGCCGTGGCGCAGGACCAGTGCGTGCGCTTCATCGAACAGTCCGGCGCCCTGAGCGCCGACGCGCTGGCGCAGCAGCTGCCCGGCTGGCGCCTGCCCGACGCACCGCGCCAGTGGGCGCTGGAGGTGACGGGCCCCGTGGTCGCCACCAGCAGTGCCTTCCGCTTCGTAGCGCCCTACACGGGGCTGGAGGTGTTCGAGAAAGCTGGCACGGTGATTGGCGACAACGACGGCGTGCCGGTGGTCACTCCGTACGACGACTGCGTGCTGGTCATGCCCTCGGTGCGCCAGGCGCGTGCCGGGGTGACCGTGGTGCGCTTTGCGCGGCGCAGGTTGCTGTAGAAGTTTTGGTGGTTTTGCTATCCAAATAATAGCTGCTGCGGCATATTCAAACAGCGCTACGGGCCATTTTGGCTTGTAGTCTGGGCCCCAGCACCACACAGGCCAGCGCCGCCACCACCAGCGCAATGCCCGCCCACTGCCAGGGCGCCACGCCCTCGTCCAGCAGCAGCCAGCCCGCCGTCAGCCCCACCACCGGCACCGCCAAGCTGAACGGCGCAACCCGGTTGGCGGGGTAGCGCTGCAGCAGGTTGGTCCACAGCGCATAGCCCACGATGGTGGCCGCCCAGCCCAGGTAAGCCACGGCGGCCCAGGACAGCAGCGGCACGCTGGCCAGTGTCTGCCACTGCAGCCAGCGCGCGGCGTCGGGGTCGAACAGGGCGGACAGCGCCATGAACGGCAGCACTGGCACCAGACTGCTCCAGATCACGAACGCCAGCGGGTCAAACCCCGGGCTGTGCTGCTGCGCCAGCCGCGCCACGATGTTGGACGACGCCCACATGGCCGCGCCACACAACGTCAGCAACAGGCCCGCCAGCGTGGTGGCTGCGCCCACGCCCACACCAGCGCCGGGGCCCACGTAGTTCATGGCAAAACACACCAGCCCCAGCGCGGCCAGCACCATGCCCGCCCGCAAGGGCAACCCCGGCCACTCGCGCAGCAGCGCAAAGCCGAAGAGCGCCGTGAAGAACACCTGGGTCTGCAGCAGCACACTGGCCAGCCCGGCCGTCATGCCCACCTTGAGCCCCATGAACAGAAAACCGAACTGCCCCACGCCCTGGAACAGCCCGAACAGCAGCACCCAGCGCCAGTGCATGCGCGGCGGGCGCACCAGCAGCACCAGCGGCAAGGCGGCGCACAGGTAGCGCGCAGCGCCCAGCTGAAAGGGGCTGAAGCTGCGCAACCCCCATTTCATGGCGACAAAGTTCACGCCCCACAGGACCACCACCAACAGCGCTGCGAGCAGATCGCGCGCACGCAAGGGGCTGTTGGCCCCAAGCCCGGCCGCAGGGGCCGTCACTGCGCGGCGCGCGCAGCGTCGATGTGCGCCTGGGCGCGCTGGGCCAGCGCGATATCGCCCGGGGTTTCGGGGCTCCACTTGTCCACCGTGCGGGGCGCGTCGTCCGCACCCACGGCGGTGTACACCGCCACACAATGCACCACGTCTTGCAGCGGCGCGCCGTTGATGGCACCGCTGCGCACCTCCACCGCCAGGTTCATGCTGCTCTCGCAGGTGTGGGTCAGCCGCGCATGCACCTCCACCAGGTCGCCCGGGCGAATGGGGTGCACAAAATCAGCGCCCCCCACAAACTCGGTAATGCAGGCTCCTTTGGCCCATGCGCTGGCGCAGGCATACCCGGCTTCGTCAACCCAGCGCAGCACGGTGCCACCGGGGACACGCCCCCCTTGCAGCAGGCTGCTTTCAGACGCCAGAAAGCGCAGGGTGATTGAGTGCATGCCGGGTGCTCCAGATGGGGTGGAAGAAGCCCATTATTCTCCAGCCCGTGCCTCCCGCCCCCGCCGCGCGGCCGACCAGCGGGCGCCTCTGGCAGCCCAGCGACACACCGTGTGCCACGCTGCTCACTTGACCTGAGTCAAAACCTTACTACAGATAGATACCTACATTGCGTTACATCCCGTGCGCCCTGATCGAGGGCCACCCCCCATCGGCGGCTGCCGACACCCCCGCCCGCTGAGCGGTTTCCCTTCTCTCGCACACGCTGGTCGTGTGCCTACTGCCATGTCACTTCTTCACCGGTTGAACCTGCTCGAAAAATTCCTCATCCTCGGGACCATCGGGCTCATGATGAGCGCACTGCCCACCTATCTGACAGTGAGCGATTCGCTGCACGCCATCGGACATGCGCGCCAGGAGGCACAGGGCGCGGCGCCCGCACAGGCACTGACCCGCCTGGTGCAAGTGGTGCAGGTGCACCGGGGCCTGTCCGCGGGCATGCTCGGCGGCGACGAGGGCCTCGCGGCACGCCGCCCTGCCGCGCGCGATGCGGTCAATACCGCGCTGGGCGACGTGAGCGCCCGATTTGCCGCCGCCAAGGTGCCCGCTGCCCAGATGACGGCATGGACCCAGGCCCAACAGACCTGGCGCACGCTGGAGCAGGCAGTGGCCGCACGCAGCATCGAGCAGGCCCAGAGCACGGCCCAGCACACCCAGCTCATCGCCGATCTGCTGCAGCTCAACGAAGCACTGGTGCACGCCTACGGCTTGCAGCTCGACCCCGACGCCGACACCCATGCGCTGATCCAGGCCTCTCTGGCACAAGCCCCGATGCTGGGCGAAAAGCTCGGCATGCTGCGCGCGCAAGGCGCCAGCGCACTGGGCAAGCACGAGCTCACGCCGCAGGGCAAAGGCCAGCTGCTGGTGCTGCAGCAGCGGGTGGCCGAGCTGCAGGCCGACACCTTCCGTGGGCTGGACCGCGCCCTGCAGGGCAACGCGCAACTCCAGCGCGCCTTGGGCAGCAGCGCACAGGCGGTGCAGGGCCAGATCCAGCAAACGCTGCAGATGGCGGAGCGCGATGTGATCAATGCCACCGAGCTCACGCTGGCCTCCAAAGACTATTTCGACACCTTCACTCGCACCATCGACGCGTTGAACGCGCTCAACAGCCAATCCATGGACAGCCTCGACCAGGCCTTGCAGGCCCGCGTGTCTGACCTGCAGCGTGGCCTGATGTGGATCGCCTTGGCCCTGGTGGTCACGCTGTCGGCCACCAGCGCCGTGGCACTGGTGTTTGTGCGGTCCATGACCGGCCCGCTGTCGCAGGCTGTTGCCTTGTCCCGCGCCGTGGCGCAGGGCGACCTGAGTGGCGCGCCCATCGCCCATGGCACCAATGAGGTCGGCCAGTTGCTGCAAGCGCTGCTGCAGATGCGCACGCAACTCACCGACGTGGTCCGCAATGTGCGGGGCGGATCGGAAAGCGTGGCCTCCGCCAGCGTCCAGATCGCCCAGGGCAACACCGACCTGTCGGCCCGCACCGAAAGCCAGGCCAGCGCGCTCGAAGAAACCGCCGCGTCGATGGAGCAGCTCAACGCCACCGTGCGCCAAAACGCCGACAGCGCCCAGCAGGCCAGCCAGCTGGCCGCCAGCGCCAGCACCGTGGCCGTGCAGGGCGGCGAGGTGGTCGCCCAGGTGGTGGACACCATGCACGGCATCAACGACGCGTCGCGCAAGATCGCCGACATCATTGGCGTGATCGACTCGATTGCGTTTCAGACCAACATCCTGGCGCTCAACGCGGCGGTCGAAGCCGCCCGCGCGGGCGAGCAGGGCCGGGGCTTTGCCGTGGTGGCGTCTGAAGTGCGCTCGCTGGCCGGGCGCAGCGCCGAGGCCGCCCGCGAGATCAAGTCGCTCATCAGCGCCAGCGTGGAGCGCGTGGAACAGGGCAGCGCGCTGGTGGACCGCGCAGGTGCCACCATGAACGAGGTGGTGGGCGCCATCCGCCGCGTGACCGACATCGTCGGCGAGATCAGCGCGGCCAGCCACGAGCAGTCGCTGGGCGTGGCCCAGGTGGGCGAGGCGGTGACGCAGATGGACCAGGTCACGCAGCAAAACGCCGCGCTGGTCGAGGAGATGGCCGCTGCCGCCAGCAGCCTCAAGAGCCAGGCCGAAGACCTGGTGCAGGTGGTGTCGGTGTTCCGCCTGGGCGATGAGCACGGTCACAGCGAGACGCTACGACTTCAATAGCAGCTAGCGCTTATAGATAAAGCGCTACAAGCCTTTTTTCTTGAAACTGCCCCACCATTCCTGGTGGGGCGTTGCCATTAGAGCGGCGAACAAAACTCAGCGCAGCGGCCCTGGCTAGGCGTTCCGTCGCAGGCAGTACAAGCGGTACGACAAGACGGAACAACGACGCCAGGGGAGTTTTGTTCGCCGCTCTTAGCCCCGAGGTCGCTCAATGCCCAGCGCGGCCAGCTCCGCGTCGGTGAACACGCGCGAGCGGGTGTGGAAGGCCTTGCCTTCCGGCCCTTCGAGCGAGAAGGTGCCGCCCGTGCCCTCGATCACATCGATGATGAGCTGCGTGTGTTTCCAGGTCTCGTACTGCGCGCGCCCGATATAGAACGGGCAGCCGCCGATGTCACCCAGGTACACGTCGCCCGCGCCCATGGTGATTTCACCGGGCAGGTAGCAGTTGGCGGCGCTGTTGTCGCAGCAGCCGCCACTCTGGTGGAACATGAGCTCTGGCCCATGTTGGGCCTGCAGCCGGGCCACCAGCTGCAGGGCGGCGGGGGTCGCCACCACACGCGGTGGTGGGGCGCCAGGTCTCTGCGCGGAGTCCATGGCGTCAGGCCGCCATGGCCCCACGGAAGATGCCTTCGATATCGGCCTGCGTGGCCGTGCGCGGGTTGGTCAGCCCGCAGGCGTCCTTGAGCGCATTGGTGGCCAGCATGGGGATGTCGGCCTCCTTCACGCCCAGGTCCGCGAGGCATTTGGGGATGCCCACATCCAGCGCCAGCTGACGGATGGCGGTCAGGCACGCCTGTGCGCCCGCTTCGGCGCCGAGCCCCGACACATCCACGCCCATCGCATGGGCCACGTCGCGCAGGCGTGCCGCCGAGGTGGGCACGTTGAAGGCTTCGACATGGGGCAGCAGCAGCGCGTTGCACACACCGTGGGGCAGGTCATAGAAACCGCCCAGCTGGTGGGCCATGGCATGCACGTAGCCCAGCGATGCATTGTTGAACGCCATGCCCGCCAGAAATTGCGCATACGCCATCTGCTCGCGTGCTGGCAGGTTGTCACCGTGGGCCACAGCCGTGCGCAGGTTGCGGGCAATCAGCTCCACGGCCTTGAGCGCGCAAGCGTCTGTGATGGGCGTGGCAGCGGTGGACACATAGGCCTCCACCGCATGGGTCAGTGCATCCATGCCCGTGGCGGCCGTCAGGCCCTTGGGCTTGGCCAGCATCAGTTCGGGGTCGTTGACCGACGTGAGCGGCGTGACATTGCGGTCCACGATGGCCATCTTGATGTGGCGCGTTTCGTCGGTGATGATGCAAAACCGCGTCATTTCGCTGGCCGTACCCGCCGTGGTGTTGATCGACACCAGTGGCAGCTGGGGCTTGGCCGAGCGGTCCACGCCTTCGTAGTCGGCAATCTCGCCGCCGTTGGTCGCACACAGGGCAATGCCCTTGGCGCAGTCGTGCGGCGAGCCGCCGCCCAAAGAAATCACGAAGTCGCACTGCTCGGCCTTCAGCTGCGCCAGCCCCGCGCGCACATTGCCCACCGTGGGGTTGGGCTGCGTGCCATCGAACACCACCGAGTCGATCTGCTGCGCCGCCAGCTGGGCCTGGATGCGTGCCGCCACACCCAGTTTGCTCAGCACATGGTCGGTCACGATCAGTGCCTTGCGAAAGCCATGGCCTTTCAGGGCCACCATGGCCTCTTGCAGGCAGCCTGCGCCCATGATGTTGACACTGGGCATGAAGAATGTTGTAGCCATCGTGAAACCTCTTTGGATGAATAAGGGAGAACAGATGCGCATGGAAGCCCATGCGTGGCGCGCAGCCCGCGCGGCAGGTGGCGGCGCGCAGCCGCCCATGAGCCCAGCCCTGGCAACCGCCAGAGGAGCCCCGTGGCAAGTTGGAGCAACGAGCCACCATCCTCAACAGCGTATCCAGCGGTTCACAAACCGTCCCTGGCTAGGCGTCTCCGTCGCAGACAGTGGCAGCGCCACGGCAAGACGGAGCAACGACGCCAGGGACGGGTTTTGGACCGCCACCCCCAATCAGAAGAAGCCGAGCTTGTTTTCGCTGTAGCTGACGAGCAGGTTCTTCGTTTGCTGGTAATGGTCCAGCATCATCTTGTGCGTCTCACGCCCAATGCCCGATTCCTTGTAGCCACCAAACGCCGCGTGCGCTGGGTAGGCGTGGTAGCAGTTGGTCCACACCCGTCCGGCCTTGATGGCGCGGCCCATGCGGTAGGCCACATTGCCATTGCGGCTCCACACGCCCGCGCCCAGGCCATACAGCGTGTCGTTGGCAATTTCCAGCGCCTCGGCTTCGTCCTTGAAGGTGGTCACGGCCAGCACGGGGCCGAAGATTTCTTCCTGAAAGATGCGCATTTTGTTGTGGCCCTTGAACAGCGTGGGCTGCACGTAGTAGCCGCCTTCGAGGTCGCCGCCCAGGTGGGCCTGGCCGCCACCGGCCAGCACTTCGGCGCCTTCTTGCTTGCCCAGCTCCAGGTACGACAGGATCTTGGTGAGCTGCTCTTTCGATGCCTGCGCGCCCATCATGCTGTCGGTGTCCAGCGGGTTCTGGTGCTTGATGGCGGCCACGCGCTTCAGGACGCGTTCCATGAACTTGTCGTAGATCGATTCCTGGATCAGCGCACGCGATGGGCAGGTGCAGACCTCGCCCTGGTTGAAGGCAAACAGCACCAGGCCTTCGATGGCCTTGTCCAGAAACGCATCGTCCTTGTCCATGATGTCGGCAAAGAACACATTGGGGCTCTTGCCGCCCAGCTCCAGCGTGGCGGGGATGAGGTTGTTGGCGGCGGCCTGCGCAATCACGCGGCCCGTGCTGGTGGAGCCGGTGAACGCGATCTTGGCAATGCGCTTGGATGTCGCCAGCGGCATGCCTGCTTCGCGCCCAAAGCCGTTGACGATGTTGAGCACGCCGGGCGGCAGCAGGTCGGCAATCAGCTCGGCCAGGATGAGAATGGAGATGGGGGTGGACTCTGCAGGCTTGAGCACCACGCAGTTGCCCGCACCAATCGCAGGGGCCAGCTTCCACGCAGCCATCAGGATGGGGAAGTTCCACGGAATGATCTGGCCCACCACGCCCAGCGGCTCCTGGATGTGGTACGCCACGGTGTTCTCGTCGATGTTCGACAGCGCGCCTTCTTGCGCGCGCACGCAGCCCGCAAAGTAGCGGAAGTGGTCCACGGTGAGCGGGATGTCGGCGTTCAGTGTTTCGCGGATGGCCTTGCCGTTGTCCACGGTTTCGGCGTAGGCCAGCAGTTCCAGGTTTTGCTCGATGCGGTCGGCAATTTTGAGCAAGATGTTGCCGCGCGTGGCGGCGTCGGTCTTGCCCCACGCGTCGGCGGCGGCGTGCGCGGCGTCCAGCGCCAGTTCGATGTCTTCGGCGGTGGAGCGGGCGGCCTGGGTGTAGATCTTGCCGTTGACGGGCGAGATCACATCAAAGTACTGGCCCTTGACCGGGGGCACGAATTTGCCGCCGATGAAGTTGTTGTACTGGGGCTTGTAGGCGATCTTGGCGCCAGCGGCGCCGGGGGCTGCGTAAACGGTCATGGTGTTGTCTCCTGCGATGGTTGTATGCATCGGGCGGGCCCCAGGGGCCTGTCCGATACCAACCCCCTACTCAAAACCCATGCCAGCGGGCCGAGGCGCGCAGCGCGTTGATTTCATTGGGATTTTTCCTCTGCCCAGGGGGTACACCTGTCGCAGCAGGCCTCGCCGTGCTGTACCGGGCCGCGACACCTGTCACGAAATGGAACAGTTGGCGCAGACCTTGCGCCAACGCCCTTGCCCCCGGCGTTGCCGCCCGCCATACTCATCGCAACCCTACAAGCAGGCCGTCCTGAGCCTGCAGGAGACAAAGCGTGCGCCCCAACACTTCTCCCGTCGCCCTGCGACAGGCCCGCCAGCACTTGCTGGACTCTGGCCAGTGCCCCAGCGGCCTGGTGGACGAGCGCCTAGCGCGCTCCTGGTCGCGCAGCATGGCGGCCGGCCTGGCGCCCACCGGGCGCCCCCCGGCCATTGACCACCCCAGCAGCGGCACGCTGCGCCAGGTGCTGGCCAGCAACCCCGAGCTGCTCGCGCATTCGCGGCCCGTGATGGAGTACCTGTTTGAGCAGGTGCGCCACAGCCAGAGCGTGGTGGTGCTGGCCGACCGGCGCGGCATGCTCATGCACACGCTGGGTGATCCGTACTTTGTGGACAAGGCCGAGCGCGTGGCGCTGACCAGCGGTGCCTCCTGGCACGAGGCCCACCGCGGCACCAACGCCATCGGCACGGCCCTGGCCGAAGCCTGCGCGGTGGAGGTGCACGGCGGCGAGCATTTTCTGGAGCGCAACAGCTTTCTCACCTGCGCGGCCTCGCCCATCCTGTCGGCCACCGGCGAGCTGCTGGGCATCCTCGACATCTCGGGCGACTACCGCAACGGCCACGCCCACACGCTGGGGCTGGTCAGCACCGCAGCGCGCATGATCGAAAACCGCCTGCTGGCTGCCACCTGCAAACGCGACATCCGCCTGCACCTGCACAGTGCGCCCGAGGGCATTGGCAGCGTGGCCGAGGGCATCGTGGCCGTGTCGGCCGACGGCTGGATCGTGGGCGCCAACCGCGCGGGCCTGGCGCAGCTGGGCCTGCACGCGGGCGACGTGGGCGCCAGCTTGCTGGAGCGCGTGCTGGACGTGCGGCTGGACGACCTGCTCTCGCACCACAAGCGCCGCCCCCAGCAGCCGCAGGCTTTGCGCACACCCCACGGCGGCCTGCTGTTTGCCCAGGTGCAGATGGATGCCGCCGCGTGGGTCGCCCCGTCGCAGCCCGCCACGGCGGCCCGCGCAGCCCCCACGCAGGACGCATTGGCGCTGCTGGACACCGGCGACGCCCGCTGGCGCGCCGCCGCCGACAAAGCCCGCCGCGTGGTGGGCAAGCCGATTGCAGTGCTGATGCAGGGCGAATCGGGTGTGGGCAAGGAAGTGTTTGCACGCGCCCTGCACGCCAGCGGCCCGCGCCGCGACGCACCGTTTGTGGCCATCAACTGCGCAGCCATCCCCGAGCACCTGATTGAATCGGAACTGTTCGGCCACGTGGCCGGCGCCTTCACCGGCGCCCGCAAGGAAGGCCACCTGGGCCGCCTGCGCGAGGCCCATGGCGGCACGCTGTTCCTCGACGAAATCGGTGACATGCCGCTGGCCCTGCAAACCCGCCTGCTGCGCGTGCTGCAAGAGCGCAGCGTGACGCCCGTGGGCGCCAGCAAGGCCGTGCCCGTGGACTTTGCAGTGATCTGCGCCACGCACAACCAGCTCATGCAGGCCGCAGAGCAGGGGCGCTTTCGGCAAGATTTGTACTACCGCATCAACGGCCTCACGGTGCAGCTGCCCGCACTGCGCGAGCGCAGCGACTTCGTGGCGCTGCTGCAGCGCCTGCTGGCTGACCTGGCCACCGAGCAGGGCCTGGGCTTTGACGTGTTGGTGGCCCCCGACCTGCTGGCCCGCCTGGCCGCCTACCCCTGGCCCGGCAACCTGCGCCAGCTGGCCAACGTGCTGCGCACCGCCTGCGCCATGCTGGCCGAGGGCGAAGACACCCTGGGCTGGGAGCACATGCCCGACGACCTGGTGCAGGCGCTCACAGCGGCGCCCGCCAGCCCGCGCAGCGAAGCCGCAGCGGGCCCTGGTGTGGACAGCCTACCCGCCAGCTTGAGCCTGCAGCAACTGTCCCAGGCCGCCATCGACCAGGCGCTGCAGGCCGCACGCGGCAACATGTCGCAGGCAGCGCGCCAGCTGGGCATCAGCCGGCAGACGCTGTACCGCAAGCTCGCGGCTCAGAAAACCTAGATTTGCTATCAATAGAGTAGCTGTGTGCGCTGATTTCTAAGCCGTTGCAACCTGTTTTGATACAAACTCCAGGAAATCTTCCCCGTTCGGGCTGGGCCTGTCGAAGTCAGGGCACGCCCCTCAAAAAGCAAGCTATGAAATTCATAGCTACCTACGCTCCATCCATAAGCGCTGAGGCCAATTTTCGGAGCTCTCTTCCGTTTCGGGTGGAACGCTACAGTTCAAATAATGCGTATCTGGCGAAGCTGGGGTTGGTGAAGGGGGTTGTGAGTGGCTTCCTAAATGACTGGCAAGTGCGGCGGTTGGCCCAGTGCGTGCGCGAGGTTTTTGCGCCCTGTCAGCATGTGCTGGGTGTGTAGACACGCAAAATATGAAGTCGGCACCAACCCACTTGAAGCCATTCGCGCTTGTCGATGCGCCGCGCAAGGCTTCGACAGGTCAGCCCGAACGGTGGGTGGAAGTTCAAAGACGCCCGGTCCCAAAGGCCCTGAACAGATAAGCCCCGAAGAGATAGCCATGGTGATTGACGAACCCACCGCGCAGCGCTTTATTGCTGCCTACATGCATTTTTTAAACAGCCTGCTGCAGCCCAAAGAAACCAAGGGCCTGACCGTAATGCAAGTGCTGGCCAAGGGCCGCGACCGCTTTGTGGCCGACCGCACGCTGCTGACCCACTACCGCCAAAAACACCCCGAGGCCGACGCCGAGATGTTGGACGCCATTGCCCAAAGCCAGTTTGGCCGCTGGGTGCACCTGAAGGACACGCGGGGTTATTCGGTGCTGCTGGACGAAGACGCCACCCGCGCCTATGGCGTGCTGGGCCTCACGCAGCCGCTGCGCACCATCGACGCGGGCGAGGGCTACGTCATGGGCAGCGGCCTGGTCATGCAGGCCGCGTTGGTGCCGTTGAATGGCCGCTGGGTGTGCGACGGGTTGATTCAAGAGCCCATCTGGCTGGGCCCCAACTACAAGCGCAGCTACACCGAGAGCTACACGGCCCTGCGCAAGGCGGGCGGGTTCAGCCTGGGGCCGGGGTGATGTGCTGGGCTGGTGCGGGTAGACGAGGGATTGGCCTACTCTGGTTCGTGTTGAGTGCATTCACATCCAACCCGAATGGATGGGCATTTCTTTCTGGACGCACCCCGGAATCAATCGTTCAGGCTGCCGCCAGTACGCGGTATTCCTCGGAGGTCATGGGCTCAAAGTTGGCTGGCACGCCGCCTTGTAGCTCCACCATGACCCGGCGAGCAAAAGGTGCGCCCATGCGGTTGATGCGGCGCACCGTGGCCGTGATGGTGGCGTGCTCCAGCAGTGCGGCGCGCAGGTCGCTGACCAAGTAGCGCGGTGCCCAGCCAAGCAGGTGCCCGTCTCGTGTTTGCAGTTGCACGGCGTAGCCCGTGGCGGGGTTGTTGACCTCTATAGCGACTTGCAGCGTGTCGCCTTCTTCCAGGGCGTTCGCCCGGGCTTGCGCGGCAGGCAAAACATGCCGCAGTCCATGCAAAAAGAAGCGGAAGGTCACCGTGCCATCGGCCATCTTGCGAATTTGCGGAAACACTTCCAGGCTGTCTGTCTGACGTTCGCCGCCCGTGAGGCTGAGGATTTCAATAGGGTCTGCATGGGCAGGGTCCAGGTTCAGCCAGCCCAGATACTCGGCAAAGTCTTTGCGGTTGGGCTCCAGAATCCGGTTTTTGAACAGCGGGAACAATTCGCTGGCTTCGTAGCGCCGCTCAAACTCTGGGAATGCCAGCAAGGGGGAGAAGCCTGCACGCTCTTGCGCCTGCAGTGCACCACGGGTGTACTGAAACACGTAGTCGTGGTGTTCCACCGAAGCATCCAGGCGGCCAATGGGGAACCAGGCTCTCGATGGGCCGGGCGCTTGCCATGCTACGAAGAGGGTGCTCATGTCGGGGTACTCATTCACTTCAACAAATCTAACAACGTGGTGCGCGCATCCAGCACCATGGCTTCTGCGAACCGCTTGGCGGTGTCTGAAGCGCGTTCAGCCGGCAGGCGTTGAAATATGCGGTGCAGCATCTGAACATCCAACGCAGCCACCCGCGCAATGGCGGAACTGAAGTACGAAGGATACGCCCGTGCTGCTACTTGCACCAACCGCAGGGGGTTTTCGCCGTGGGGCTGATCGGGGTCGCGAAAGATGCCCCCTCGGCCCTTGCTGATGTAGCGCGCCACTTGCTGGTTTTTCAGTAGCTCGGCTCGCTTGGCGTCCAGCAACTCTCTGCCCAGCGATGATGCATGGTCAAAGCTGGGGGCCGCACTGAGCACGCGGGTTTGGTGCACCACCGGGCTGTGCGCGCGCAAGCCCCAGTTTTCGTGGTGGCGGTCGGTATTGCCAATGAGCGCATCGAGCACCATGTAGCCAGCAAGCTCGGTGAGTACGGCATCGGTGTCTGCAAACCCAGCCAGTGCACGAATGGCCAGCTGGATGTTCTCCAGCGTGTGGTCTGCCTGCCGGAAGATTTTTTCCTTGTCGTAGCCGGTGACGCTCCAGGCCATGATTTCATTGCCGTGCACCAGCGCCTCGCCTGCGTCCACATCCACAAAATTGCAGGAGATACAGCCCACCTTGCCGTTGTATTCGGCCAGTTCGACCTTGGCTGCGTTGATGTGGAGTGCATGTGCAATCTCTGCAGCCGCCTTTTCTGCCCAGTCTTCACCAGTGTTGGGACGGGCCTCTTTGAAAAGCCACCGCTGCCCATCCAGCAGCACCCAAAACTTGGGTTTGCTTCCCAGTTGTTCCGTGTCTTCCCGCGCTTCAAGCGGAATGCTGATGATCGGGTAGTTCGGCATAGGGGGAAGGAGCGGTGTGATGGGGCTGAAAAACGATTATGGTGCAGGGCCTTGACCCCAGATAGGTTCTTTTGAGCGTGGGGTAAATCGCAATAATTGCTATATTTTGTGTAGCTGCTTGCGCCTGTTCATAAAGCGCTAGGGACCCTCTGCACAAATCCCTGCGTAATGTGCTTACGAAGGCTTGAAGCCGAGACAATAAGGCCATGAAGCAAAGCAGCCTGGGCCTGAGCAATACCACCAAGCGCACACGCAAGCGCGAGTTCCTTGATGCGATGGAGTTGGTGGTGCCCTGGGCCGAGTTGGTCTCGCTCATTGAGCCCTACGCCCCAGAGATCGGACGCCGGGGCCAGCAGCCCTTTGCGGTGCAGACCCTGCTGCGTATCCATTTCATGCAGCAGTGGTTCAAGCTTAGCGACCCAGCCATGGAAGAGGCACTGCACGACGTGCCAGCCTTTCGGGACTTTGCCGGCCTGTCTCACTGGGACGAACACATTCCCAGTGAATCGAGCATCCTGCGTTTTCGGCATCTGCTGGAGCGCCACAAACTGGCCGATCAGATCCTCGCTACGGTCAATGCCCTGCTGCAAGCCAAAGGGCTGCAACTCAAAGCAGGCACGGTGGTGGATGCCACGCTGATTGCGGCGCCGACGTCCACCAAGAATGAAGGCAAGGCACGAGACCCCGAGATGCATCAAAGCAAGAAGGGCAACGAGTGGTACTTTGGCATGAAGGCTCACATTGGCGTGGATGCGGATTCAGGCCTGGTGCACAGCGTGCGCGGCACCAGTGGCAATGTGAACGACGTGATAGAAGCCAACAGCCTGCTGCACGGGCAAGAAACGGATGCCTTTGGCGATGCGGGCTACCAAGGAGTGGACAAGCGGCCCGATGCCAACAAGAACGTGCGCTGGCATGTAGCCATGCGCCCGGGGTTGCGCCGGGCTTTGGACAAAAACAAGCCTGTGGATGCGCTGATCGACCAACTTGAACGCACCAAGGCCAGCATCCGGGCCAAGGTGGAGCACCCGTTTCGGGTGCTCAAGCAGCAGTTCGGGTACGTGAAGGTGCGCTACCGGGGGCTCATGAAGAACACGGCGCAGATCGTCACGCTGTTTGCGCTGGGCAATCTGTGGATGGCAAGGCACAAGTTGCTGGCCTGCATGGGGCAGGTGCGCGTGCAGGGGGCGTAAAGCCTCCGATATAGGGGCAATGGCCCTCGCCAAACGCCTGCTGGGTGCGCTGCGCACGCCTCATTACTCAAAGCGAGTGCTGTTTTAGTTCAGGCATCGCTGTGACATAGCCAGAACCGATTCGTGAAGAGCTTCCCTAGAGGCATTTTTTATCAAATTCCTTGCCCAGGCTTCGACAGGCTCAGCCCGAACGGGTAGCCGGGTCTACCGCTGGCAGCACCAGCCGCGCCCGCAGCCCCTGGCCTGGGGCGCTTTGCAGCTCCAGCCGCCCGTTGTGGGCACGGGCCACGCGGTCGGCAATGGCCAGGCCCAGCCCGGCGCCGGGGCGGCCGCTGCGGGCAGCCTCGCCGCGCGCAAAGGGCTGGCGCACGCGCTCCAGCTCGGCAGCGGGCAGGCCGGGGCCGTGGTCCTGCACTTCTATCCAGACTTCATCTACCGCACTGCCCGTGCGCAGCACCACGGGCGCTGCGCCGTGGCGCCAGGCGTTCTCTACCAGGTTGTCCACCGCGCGGCGCAGGGCCTGGGCCTGCACGGGGGTGGGCGGCGGTGCGCCTAGCTCCAGCGCCACGCTGCGGCCATGGTCGGCCTGCGCCTGGGCGATGGCCTGGGCCAGGTCGTCCAGCGCGGCGGGCTGCGGGGGCTCGGCCTCCTGCATGCGCGCAAAGTGCAAGAACTGGCCGAGGATGGCCTCCATCTCGTCCATGCTGCGCACCATGCCCGTGGCCAGTTCGGGCTCGATCTGCGGCCCGGCAATCTCTACCGAGAGGCGCAGCTTGGTCAGTGGCGTGCGCAGGTCGTGCGACACACCGGCCAGCATCAACGCGCGCTCCTGGTCGGCAGCGGCCAGGCTGTGCGCCATGTGGTTGAAGCTGCGGCCCACGGTAGCGATTTCTTCGGGACCGTCCTCGGGCAGCGGGGCAGGCGCCTGGCCCTGCGCCAGTTGCCGGGCCGCTGTCACCACCTGGGCCAGCGGGCGGTTGATGTGGCGCTGCAGCCACCACGCGCCCAGCAGCGCCAGCAGCATGCTGGCCAGCGTGGCGGCCAGCCAGGCGCCGGTGAACTCGCGCGTGGGGAACACACTGGGCAGGTTGAGCCAGTAGGTTTCCGGCCCCTGCGCGCCCTCATGCACCACGCGCAGCGACAGCACGCCGCTGCTGTCGCGCCGCCAGACCGGCTCGCCTGAGGGAGGCGTGCCCTGTGCCTCGTCCAGCCGCTGCGTCACGGCGCGCACAAACTGCCGTTCCATGGGCGAGAGCACGGCGCGCCAACTGCCCGGCGCAGCCGTCAGTGCGGATGCCTGTGTTTGCGCGGCCTGGTCGTTGAAGGCCTGCACAAACGCTTGCCGCTGCCCGGGCGGCAGCGCCTGCAGCCCCGCACGGATGGCGGCCACATTGCGCGCCACGCCATCGGCCACCTGCGCCACGCGGGGCTTCAAGATCATGTGCCGCACCAGCACGGCCGCGCACAGCTGGCCCAGCACGATGAGCGCCGCCATCAGCAGCAGGTTGCGCCCGAGCAGGCTGCGCGGCCACCAGCTCCGTTGGCGGGTGGGCGTGGCGGAGGGTGTCATGGCTTGCCTCCGCCGCCCGGCGCTGCGCCATCGGGCACAAACACATAGCCCACACCCCACACGGTGCGGATATGGCGCGGCTGGGCCGGGTCGGCCTCGATGAGCTTGCGCAGGCGCATCACCTGCACGTCGATGCTGCGGTCGGTGGCGGTGTGGTCGGGGCCATAGGCCAGCGCGATGAGCCGGTCGCGCCCGAGCGGTCGGTGTGGCTGCTGGGCCAGCGTCTGCAGCAACGCGAACTCGCCGGTGGTCAGGGGCACGTCCTGCGCACCGTGTCCGTCGTTGCGCTCCAGCCGACGCTCATCCAGCCACAGCGTGAAGGCACCAAACGCAATGCGCCCGCCCGCCTGGCGCGGCCCGGTGTGTGCGCCCAGCAGGCGCTGGCGGCGCACCATGGCCTGGATGCGGGCCAGCAGCTCGCGCGGGTTGAAGGGCTTGGGCAGGTAGTCGTCCGCGCCCATCTCCAGGCCCACGATGCGGTCCACCGGGTCGCCCCTGGCCGTGAGCATCAGGATGGGAATGGTTTCGCCCTGCGCACGCAGGCGGCGGCAGATGGCCAGGCCGTCCTCGCCCGGCATCATCACGTCGAGCACCAGCACATCAAAGCGCTCGCGCTGCAGCAGCACATCGAGCGGGCCTGCGCCATCGACCGTGCGCACGGTGTAGCCCTGGTCGCTCAGGTAGCGCTGCAGCAGCGCGCGCAGGTCGGGCTCGTCATCGGCGACCAGGATCTTGGCCAGGGTGTCGGTCATGGGTACCAAAGGGGCATGTTGGCAAGGGCGGCAGCGTTTGCCAATGGTAGGCGGTTGCCGCGCGCATGCGCCTCCGGTCATGACAAGGCGTGACGTGGCCGCAGGCGTTTGTCATGGTTTGTCATACCTGCGCGCGCGTTTGCCATCACTGGCTCACACCTGCTCGCCAAAGTCGGTACCTGTTCAACGCCTTACCAAGGAGCTGCCCCATGACCCCCCTGAACCGCCCCACCGTGCACGACCTGTTGCAACGCCCTGCGCTGGCTGTGGGCGTTTTTATGTTCTCGGCCCTCACGGCCGTGCTGCTGGCCGCCTTGATGGCGTTGGCCGCCCCGGCAGACGCCAACGCCCGCACCCGCCGCAGTGTGGAGCACAACGCCGATGGCAGCACCACGGCCCACACCGGCGTGGCCCGCAGCGGCGCCAACGGTGCGGTGCTGCGTGGCCGCACCGCCACTACCGATGGGCAGGGCAATGCCAGCGTGACGAGCCGCGGTGTCGCCGTAGGGGCACAGGGCGGCATGGCCGTGCGCCAGGGCAGCACCACGCGCAACGCGGACGGCAGCGCCAGCCGCACCGGCACGGTGTCGGCCCAGAACGCCCAGGGCAACCTGCAAAGCAGCGGCGCAGCGACCCGCAACGCCGACGGCACCGTGACGCAGGCCCGCAGCACCACCGCCACCAGCGCGGCCCCTGGCAACAGCGTGCAGGCGCAAAGCAGCTACAGCAAGGACAGCGGCTTGAGCCGCAGCGCCACCTGCTACGACGCGAGCGGCACCGCCATGGCCTGCCCCACCCGGCCTTGAGTTCACGCACTTGAACCGCTCACGCTGAGCCTGTCGAAGGCGCCGCACAAGACTTCGACGGGCTCAGCCCGAACGGATATTTCAGGTTCAAAGGTACCCACCCCAATGACTTCCTCTGACTTCCCTCCTCCCCATTCCAGGAGCCTTGCCATGTCCCTGCGCCGCATCCTCACCTTGACCACCCTCGCCGCACTCACGCTGGCCACTGCCAGCGTGCAGGCCCAGACTACCGCGCAGAGCGGCGGCCGCCTGCGGGCCCTCATCGCGCAAAGGCAGGCCGCCGCCGCACCGGCCGCGCTGTCCGCAGGCGTGCAGCGCATTGCCGACGTGCCCTACGGCATGGACCCGGCGCAGCGCATGGACGTGTACGTGCCCACCAGCCCCACGGGCGCTGGCACGGGCACCAACAGCCTGGTGGCCAGCGCTGTGCGGGCGCCGGTCATCTTCATGGTGCACGGCGGCGCCTGGCGCATCGGCGACAAGGCCGTGGGCCGCGTGGTGCAGGAGAAGGTGAGCCGCTGGGTGCCCAAGGGCTTCATCTTCATCTCCATCAACTATCGGCTCTTGCCGGATGCCCCCGTGGCGCAGCAGGAGCGCGATGTGCTAACCGCCCTCATGGCCGCACAGCAGCGCGTGTCCACCTGGGGTGGGGACCCGAACCGCTTCATCCTCATGGGCCACTCGGCCGGGGCTCATCTGGTGGCCCTGCTCAACGCCCGCGCGCCGCAGGCCCTACGCGAAGGGGCCTGGCCTTGGCTGGGCACGGTGTCGCTCGACAGTGCCGTGATGAATGTCCCCGCCACTATGCGCGCACCGCACATGCCGCTGTACGACGATGCCTTTGGCAGCGACCCCGCCTACTGGCTGGCGCTGTCGCCCTTGCACCAGTGGACGGTGGGCGCGCCACCCATGCAGATGGTGTGCTCCACCGAGCGGGCCGACCAGCCCTGCACCCAGGCCGACGCCATGGCCCGCCACGTACGCAACCAGGGCGGCCGCGCCGAGGTGCTGCCGCAGGACCTGGACCATGGTGAAATCAACGCCCAGCTCGGCCTGGACAGCGACTACACACGCGCCGTGGAGGCCTTCATGGGATCGCTGGACACCGAGGTGGCGCGGCGGTTGCAGTGTGGAGCGGCAGTTTGCTATTAAATAGATAGCTGCTAGCGCTTGATAGATAAGCGCTAGCAGCCACTTTTACCTGATTAGCTACTTACCTCAGATACCTGCAGCAGCTTCAAAGGCAGTGGGCCAGTAGTCACCAAGGCCTTCAACAGTCTGGGCAGCATGGCAGGCAGATCAAAGCGGCGGTTGAATCGCCAGCAGAACTCGGCCAAGTAGCGCTGGGCATACCTGGTGTGGTCAAACGAGTGATAGGTTCCTGCCATGCTGGTCTTGAGGTTGCCCAGCAAGGTGTTCACCCAACGCAGCTGAGGTGTCTGCGCCCCCTGGCGCCCACCTCCAGTCACGTGGCGCTCATGCGTGGCCTGCGCCTGCTGCACCTGCGCAAAGGCACGCGTGCCGTCGCTGACCACGTGGCAGCCCGCCGCCAGGTGGCCCTGTGCCCATTGCCGCATGTGCTGGTTGGTAAAGTCCTGCACAGGCGTCAAGTGCATGTACAGGGGCCGGCCATCGACGCTGGTCTGCACTGCGGCGACGAAGGCCGTCTTGTTGGCTGCGCGGCGCCCGCCGTTGATGTGGCCTGCCCGCTCGCCCCCAAGGTAGGCATCGTCAATCTCCACCCGCCCTTGCAGCAGGTAGCGCGCATCGCGCTGGGCCATGGCCTGCATCAGTTTGTGCTTCATCAGCCATGCCGTTTTGTAGGACACGCCCAACTGGCGCTTGAGCGCCAGGGCGCTGATGGCGTTCTTGTTCTGCGTCAGCAGGTACATGGCAAGAAACCACAGCTTTAGGGGCACATGGGTGTGTTCCATCACAGTGCCCACGATGGATGAGCTTTGGTAGCCACAAAGCAAGCACTCCCACAGCAGACGGCCCGTGCCATTGCGGGGGTGAAAAAAGCGCTTGCAGCCGCAATGCGCGCACTGCCAGCCATCGGGCCAGCGGGCGGCCACCAGGGCCTGCTCGCACTGCTGATCGCTGCCGTACTGAGACTGAAATTGTGGCAGCGACAGCCCGCGCTGGAACTGGATGGTGTTGATGGACATCGCTTGCTCCTTGGCGCCGAGAACTCGGCATGTCCGTTGGAGTCCTCTGGCTGGGCTTTGTTCTGCGCAATCTGAGGTATGTCGCTAATCAGGCAAAAACACTTCAAACCCTCACTTCGGCCACAACGCCCACAGCCGCAGGTTCTGCTTGAGCCGCCCTGCAATGTCGCCGGCCTCGGGCCCCCAGCCTGTGAAAAAGTCAGCCCGCACGGCACCCAAAATCGCGCTGCCCGTGTCTTGGGCCATCACCAACCGGTTGAGCTGTACCTGGGGGCCGGAAGAAGCCAGCCACACCGGCGTGCCATACGGAATGCTCTGGCGGTCTACCGCAATCGAGCGGCCGGGGGTCAGTGGCACGCCCTGGGCGCCCCGGGGGCCAAAACCGGCGTCGAGCGGGCTCAGGGCCTCTTCGCGAAAGAACACATAGCGCGGGTTGCTCCACAGCAGCTCGTTGGTGCGCTGCGGGTTGTTCGCCAGCCAGGCGCGGATGCCCGGCCAGGTGGCGTCGCGTGTGGCGCCTTGGTCGAGCAGCCAGCGGCCCACGCTTTGGTAGGGCTGGTCGTTGGTGCCGGCATAGGCCACACGCACCACCGACACGGAGCCATCGGCCTCGGCAATGCGCAGTCGGCCCGAGCCCTGGATGTGCAGCACCATGGATTCGATGGGGTCGCGCAGCCACGCAATGGCACGGCCCTGCAGCGCGGCCTGCGCCTCAGGCAGGGTGTCGATCTGCTGGCGCGTGTACCAGGGCCTGCGGCTGCCAAAGCTGGCGGGCGTGCGGTAGATCGGCACCGTGTAGCCGTTGCCCGGCTGGCGGGCCGCATCCATCATGGGTTCGTAGTAGGCGGTCAGCAGGCCTTCGGAGTTGCCATCCATGCCCTCGATGCGGTAGGGCTGAAACCGGGCGATCAACCATGCGCGCTGCTCGTCGGTGGTGGCGATGCTCAGCTGGCGGACCTCGCTGCACAGCGCCGTGAAGGGCGGCTGGGGGCGTTCGCAGCTTTTGATCCAGGCATTCCAGGCTTCATACAGCGCGTCGTCGGTGAAACCAGGCAACTCTGCCCAGCGCACGGGAATCCACCGGCTTTTGGCCTGCGCCATGGGCGAGGGCAAGGGGCCCGAGTCGCCCGGGAGCGGGGCCGCACTGGAGGGAAACGGCGCGGCAATGGCACCGGGCCGCGAGGGGCTTGGGGCGGGGGCGGTGGAGCAGGCGGCCAGCGTTCCTACAATCAGCGCCGTCGATACAAGGCGCAGGAGTGTCAATTTCATGGGGCTGATTTTGCTTGAAGCGCTGCTGGCGCTGGTGGTGCTCGTGGCCATCGTGTGGTGGACCATGTTTGCGGGCCGCAAGCGCGGAGAGCTCAAGCCCCCACCGGGAGGTGATGATGGGCAACCCCCGCCAGCGCCGTGACTTTCACCTTTTCGTGTGGTCCGTGTCGGCCGTGTCGGCATATGCGGCGTTGTCCTACAAAGGCGCAGGCGATCGCGCTGGTGACGGCGGGGCTGGGCTGTGCCACGATGGACACCACTGGGGGGCGGGGCAGGGTTCGGCCAAGGCGGTATGCACCGCACCGCATCGCGTCTGCGCCGGGGGTGGCCTTGGCTCCACCTGCCCAGCGCCACTGATTTTTCAAGGAGCACACACATGCGCAAACACATTCTTCTCGGCCTGACCGCCGTCGTGGTTCTGGCCACCGGCTGCGCCAGCATGGACGATACCCAGCGGCGCACCGCCACAGGGGCAGGCGTCGGAGCCTTGGCGGGTGCGGTGATCGGTTCGGCCACCGGAGGCCACGCCGGCACGGGGGCGGTGCTGGGTGCCGGTGTGGGTGCCTTGGGCACCTATATCTGGTCACAAAACATGGAGCGCCAAAAGCGCGACATGGAGCAAGCCACGCGCGGCACCGGCATTGCCGTGTCCCAGACGGCAGACAACCAGCTCATGCTGAACATCCCGAGCGACATTTCGTTTGCCGTGGGACGTTCGGACATTCAGCCCAACTTTGCACCGGTGCTTGACCAGTTTGCCACGAGCTTGCGCAACAACCCGAACACCGACGTGCGCATCGTGGGCCACACCGACAGCACCGGCAGCGAAGCCATCAACAACCCGTTGTCGATGGACCGTGCCGCCAGCACCCGCAGCTACCTGGCAGCGCGCGGCGTGGACAGCCGCCGCATCATGATTGAAGGCATGGGCGAGCGTTATCCCATTGCCTCCAACGACACCAGCGAAGGCCGCGCACGCAATCGCCGCGTCGAGATCTTTGTGGGCGAACGCCCTCGTTAAGCCGCGTTGGCCCGGGGGTGGCGCAACAGGGTTGTCACACTCCGGGCCTGTAGGCTGGGCGGACGGCGGGCGCATTCATTCGCCAGCTCGACGCTTCAATGCCCGGTGCGCAGCAGGTTGGCCAGTTCCACGGCGGACTTGACCTGCATCTTGTCGAACACCCGGGAGCGGTGTACCTCCACGGTGCGCACGCTGATGTCCAGCTGATCCGCAATCAGTTTGTTCGGCAAGCCCGCCACCACCAGATCCATCACATCGCGCTCACGCTCGGTGAGTTCACCCAGGCGGACCTGCACGTCGCTGCGCTCGCGCAGTTCAGACAGGTGTTGGGCCGACAACGCCAGCGCTTGTTCGATGCGGTCCACCAGTGCATTGTCGGAGAACGGTTTTTCGCAAAAATCAAAAGCCCCGCGCTTGACGGTGTCGACGGCCGTGGGCACGTCGGCATGACCGGTGAGAAAGATCACCGGCATGGTGGCCAGGTCTCCACGGGCAGCCAGCAGGTCGAACAAGGCCAGTCCGTTCATGCCCGGCATGCGCACGTCCAACAGCAGGCAACAGGGCTGGCGTTGTGCGGGGCGGTGTTGCAGCATGGCATCAAACGCCTCGGCGCTTTCAAAAGACTCGCTGGGCAGGCGGCGCGAGCGCAGCAACCACGCGAGCGCCTCGCGCACGCTGGCGTCGTCGTCGACGATGAACACGGTGGCGTTGGGTACAGGTTCCATCAGGGTTCGGAATCAGGGAGGGACACGGGCAGCGTGAAGGTCAATACCGTACCACGCGGCACGTTGGGCGCGTAGCCCAGGAAGCCGCCGTGCTGCTCAATGACCGTGCGGCACATGCTCAACCCCAGGCCCATGCCCTCGGTGCGGGTGGTGAAAAAGGGTGTGAACAGCTTTTCTGCGACCTCGGGGGCGATGCCGGTGCCCATGTCGGTCACTGTGAACTCGATCCAGCCACTTTGTTGGTTGGACGCGGCGCGCCGTACCCGGATATCCAGCACCCGCGAGCGCACGCTCGGGTCGTCCATGGCTTGCATGGCGTTGCGAGCGAGGTTCAGCAACACCTGCTCGACCATGGTGCGATCGCACAACACCGGGGCCAGGCCGGGCTCGACGCTGGTGAGCACGCGCACGCCCAGCTTGCGGGCCTGAAGCTTGATGAGCGGCAAGATGGCGTCGAGCAACTGCTGCGCTTGCACGGACTCACGGACACGGTCACGTCGGCGCACAAAATCATGCACGCTTTTGATCACGCGCCCGGCGCGCTCGGCCTGCCGGGCGATCTGCTGCATGGCCATGCGCACGTCCTGCAGGGCTTCGGGCTCGGCGATCCCCTTGGCCCCATCGGCCTCGGCGTGTTCCAGCAGGTTCAGCGAGCCGTTGGCGTAGCTGGAGATCGCTGCCAGGGGCTGGTTCAGTTCATGGCTGAGCAGCGACGCCATCTCGCCCACTGTGGCCAGCCGTGCCGTGGCCTGCAGGCGCTCTTGCGAGGCGCGTGAGATTTCCTCCACCCGCCGCTGCTCGCTGATGTCCAGAAACGCGCTCATCCAGCCGGTGTGCAGGCCCTGTGCATTGATGAGCGGTGCCTCGATGATGAGTACCGGAAACCGCGTACCGTCCTTGCGCATGAAAATTGACTCGAACCCTTCGCGCGGAGGCACCAGCTGGCCCGACAGCCGCACCTGCTGGCGCTCGCGGTATTCGTCCACCAGCTCGGGCGGCCAATAGGGCGCCGACACGCTCTGACCCAGCAGCTCCGGGGCACTAAAGCCCACCATGGCACAAAAAGCCGGGTTCACGTAGGTGATGCGCCCCTGCAGGTCGCGGGCGCGCAGGCCCGTGACCAGTGAGTCTTCCATGGCCTTGCGGAACGCCAGCGCATCGGCCAGGTCGCGTTCAGCGCGCAGGCGGCGGCGGTTGTCGCGCACCAGCACCACCACCACGGTCACGAGGGCGATCGACATGGCCGTGACCAGGGCCGTGAGCACGTTGGGGAACAGGTTGGGCGCGCTGTGCCATCCGTCCATGCGCAGCACCAAGGTGCTGCCCGGCAGATTCAACAGGTGCTGCGCCGTGAACACACGTGTGCCCCTGCGCGCTGCCCCCAACACGGCCAGGCGCGTGCCATCGGCCTCGGTGAACGAAGCCTCCTGGCTGCGGGTGAGGTTGTGTGCCACCAGGTTGATGAGCATGTCCTGCAAGGAGTAGGTGGCCACCAGAAACCCGGTGGTGCGGCCACCAGCGGCCAGGGGCACACACAGCTCCATCATCTCCGAGCCGAGGCCGTCTCCATGGGGCTGAAAGTAGCTGCTCGAATACGCCGGGCTGCTCAGGCGGCGTGCGTTGGCGCAGGCGATGGTGAGCTCCGAATGGCCGCTGTTGCGCCACCGCATGTCCCACGCCACGGGCCGATACGGAGACTGCGCGTGGGTGCGGGTCTTCAGATTCGGCTCGCGAAGTTCGATGCGCACCAGCTCGCGGCGGTTTTTGAGCAGTTCGGCGGCCTCGATCTCCCATGCCAGCTGACCCGGGCTGTCGGTGGGAAGTGCTTGCAGGGTTTGCAGGTTGTGAGTGAGTGCGGTGCGAATGTCGGAGACGGCATCGACCGTGTCGCGCTCCAGGCGCGATTGCACCTGGCTGGTTTCATACCGCCCCGCCAGCCAGACCAGGGTGGTGAGCATGGACACCACCAAGAGCACCAGCGCGGTCCAGAGCGACCAACGTCGCCATGCACCGCGCCAGCGCTGCAGCAGGGGGCGTTTGGGGCGTGCGGTGGTCACAACACGCGGTGCGCCAGGGCGGGCAATTGCGTGCGCACGTTGCGCAAGTGCTCGGCACTGAGATCACCGGTCACCACCCCGGCACCTTCGCCCTGCTGCGCCAGCACCGTGCCCCACGGGTCGACGAGCATGCTGTGGCCCCAGGTGCGGCGCCCATTTTCGTGGTGGCCGCCTTGTGCGGGTGCCAGCACATAGGCCAGGTTTTCCACCGCCCGGGCGCGCAACAGCACTTCCCAGTGGGCTTCGCCGGTGGTGTGTGTGAAAGCGCTCGGAACGAGCAGCAGGTCTGCACCCGCGCGGGCGTGTGCCCGGTAGAGCTCGGGGAACCGCAGGTCGTAGCACACGCTCAGCCCCACGCGCCACCGGTGGCCATCGCGGGCCGTCAGGTCAAACTGCACGGGAAGGTGGCCAGCTTCGATGATCCGGCCTTCGTGGTAGCTCTCCTGGCCATTGTCGAAACAAAAAAGGTGGATCTTGTCGTAGCGTGCAACGCAGGTGCCTGCGGGGTCGAACACCAGCGTGGTGTTGCGCACGCGGTCTGGCGCCGTGGTTTGCATCGGCAGGGTGCCGCCCACGATCCAGATCTGTAGTGACCGTGCGGCATCGGCCAGGAAACGCTGGATCACGCCATCGCCTTCGGGCTCGCGCCAGGCCAGCTTGTCGGTATCCCTGTGGCCCATCATGCAGAAATATTCGGGCAGAACGGCCAGTTCGGCGCCGCTGCGTGCCGCCTGCTCAAGCAGGATGCGGGCGGCACGCAGGTTGTCGTCGCGCTGTGTGCCGGACACCATCTGTATGGCGGCAACTTTCATGGCGTGTCTCCAGCTTTGGGGGGGCTGACGGAGGAGGCGTCATCGGTGGCCGACCCCGCCTCCCGGCCACGGCGGGGCACCCGCACAACGCGGGGATCGGCCCAGGTGCCGTCGATATGGAACTCTTGCGTGGCCGCCTCAATGAGGGGGCCACGCAGGAAAACCTGCGCGAGGAAGCTGCCCAGGCCCACCACGGGGTTGATGGCGGTGGCCACCAGCGACGCGGTCATGGCATTGATCTCGGGCACCACCACCACCCGCAGATCCTGTGTCTCGTGGTCGATGTTGGCGCTGCCTTCCATCAGTACGGCGGCGTTGATGCCCTTCATTTGCAGGTTGTTGGTGGTGGCCACCCCCTGGTTGATGCGCATGTCGCCACGCACGAAGTCAAAAGCAAAGCCTTCGCTGAACACGTCGCGAAAGTCCAGCGTGAGGCGGCGGGGCAGCGATTGCAGGCTCAAAACCCCCAGGAGCTTGGCCAGGCCCGCGTCGGCCTTGAGAAACTGGCCCGACTCGACATTCAGGTTGACCTGCCCGGTCATGGTGAGGTAATCGGGGCTGAACGGTGCCCCCAGCCAGGCGATCTGGCCTTCCATGCGCCCTTTGCCACGCTTGACCACGCTGGGCATGCCCAGGCGACTCAGCATGTCACCCGAGTCGCGAATGTCGAGTTTGAAGTTGAGCACGGTGCGCCGCGCGGTCGGCTTGGGGCCTGCACCGGCCGCATTCAGCAGTGCCCAGTTGCCGCTGGCGGTGAAACTCGCCTCGGGGGCGAGGATGTTGAATTTGCTCAGGCGCCATTCACTGAGTGCGCCGTCGCCGCCGCGGTTCTGGGCCTCCATTTCGAGGCGTCCGAGCCGCTTTCCGCGCAACTCGAAGTCGTCAATCACCACATCAAGCTCTGGCAGATTGCCCGGCTGTTCGTTGAGCATCTCCTCGACCTGGGTGACCTCGCTCTCGGGCATCTTCATGCGCGACAAGCGCGCAAAAATGCGGCCGTTGGTGAAATCCTGCGCGCCGGGCTGGCGGTATTCCAGGTAACCATTGAGCTCCGCGGCATCCAGGTTGGCGCGCCACGTGGTGCCGTCGCGCAACACGCCGGCGACGACGTTGTGCAGCGTGCGGCCTTGCAATGTGATCTCTCGGGCGCGCAATGCCAACGTGCTGGGCAGGTAGTCCAGCGTCGCCGGGGCTATGGTTGTGGACGCGGCAGGCCCCGGTGTCTTGCGTGGGGGCGCTGGCGGCGTGCCTGTGGCCTGCGCCAGAACATCCTCCCAGGCATCGACGTCGACCTTGTTCTGGTTGATGTTGGCAGCCACGCCCTGTGCAGGCATCGGAGCCGACTCGCCACTTGCCAGCCCGATGCCAATGGCGCCCCTGAGTACCCGCGGCTGGGGCCCGTCCAGTGCGCGCGCATACGTCGCAAAACCCAGTTCGCCCATATCCAGCGTGGCCTGATCGCGCAAGGCCGAGGCACCTGCACTGCCCGCAGCACTGGCCAGACCAGCGAGAGACTCGCGCGTCACCTGGTTTTCAAAGCGTATCGGCAGCGTGGCATCCGCCGGTTTGCCCAGCGGCGCTGGCAGTGCCAACGCCAGTCCTTGCAAGGTGGTTGCGACCTGCAATTCGGGCACCCCGCCGCGAAATGCCAGATTCAGGGTGTAAGCGGTGCTGCCCGTTGCGCGGCTTGCCAGCTGCGAAACCATGCCCAGCTGCGGCGTTTGTTGCAGGCCTTCGGCGGTGGCCGTGCCCTGCGCGCGCACCTGAATGGCCGACTCGGTTGCCGGGGTATTGGGGGCCAGTGCCCGCATGCCGCCGTCCAGCTTGACCGCCCCACCCAGCGCCTGCGCCTGCACGTTGTTGAGCGTGAACCCCGTGTCGCTGAATTGCACGGCGCCGCGCACACGGCTGAGCGTGGGGGTGTCCGGGGTGATGCGCAGCTCGTTGCCTGCCAGGGTGACGTTGCCTTGCACCTTGGATTTGTTGATATCGCTGATGGGCAGGCTCAGGCGCAGCTGGACGTCGGCATTGCCGGTGCCTGTGGCCTGGCCCAGTGCGTTGCTGGTCATGCCCCCGAGCGGAGAGGTGGCCATCAAGGCCAGCAGCTCGGTCAGCGGCCCGCGCGCATCGGCCGTCACGCCCACCACGGTATGGGCGAGGTCGGGAATCTTTGCTTCCACCTTGGACACCCGAAGGCTCTTGCTTCCCGCAAACCCGCCGCTGGCGCCGCGCACCTGCATGGACGACCGTTCGAAGATCAATTCGCCGCCCAGTTCCGTCAGGGCCGGCCATGGCAGGGCCCCCGCGGGCTGCAGGCTGGGCGGCACGTAGGCATAGGTCACATCCTTGACGCGCGCGGCGATGCGGAACTCACCCAGCTTGGGGTCGTTGAACGGCAGGTTGTGCAGATCACCCTTGACCTGGAACTGCACATTGCTGGCGGTGCCCGCCACCACGGCGTCGCGCACATAGTGGCGTGAGTCCTCCGGAATCGTCAGAGGCAGGTAGCGGTGCACCCGCGTGCCATCGGCGCGGCTCAGGTGGCCCGTTAAATCCAGCACCCCCGGGAACCGCGATTGGTGGGGCACTTTGGCCGCATCGCTGGTGTGCCAGCTGGCACGTGCCTGCCCTTGAGCATCTGCGTTGGCAAACAACACATCACCGGTTTGCACCGCGATGCGGTCGCCGTCGATCTGCCAGCGCACATCGGCGCTGAGCCGGTCAAGTGGCAGCACCGGGTCGTCAAAAACGCCGGGCAGGAAGAGCGCGCCAGCGCTGATCGCCACCGTGGCCTTCCCACCGCCCTGTGTCATGTCGATGTCTACGCTGGCCCCGCGCAGCCCCAGGTGAGCGGCTGTCGCATCGGTGATCTCGCCCGCCAGTGCAAGGTCGCGTATCTTGCTTTTGACCTGGTATTGCACAAGGCGATCAAGGGGGCCTCGCCAGGTAGCCTGTATCTCGTCCACCAGCCCTTGGGGGGTGTAGGTCTGCAGGGCCGTGTGGACGGTGGGCCCGAGCGGCAGACGGCTTGCAATTTGAGCGAGTGCGGCCAGGTCCAGCCGGTCTGCGCGAAACTCTCCCTGCTCGGGGGCCTTGCCCGTCGCCGCGCTATGCACCAGCCGCAGGTTGCCGCCGGGCCAGGTCAGACCATCATCGGTCTGGAACTGCAAGCCCTGGGTAGAGAACTCGAAGCCGCCGCTCAGTCGCCGCGCGCCCAGGCGCCCTTCGATGGAGCGCAGCGTCAGCGCTTGCAAGCCCGCGCCCAGGGTGGTGTTCACCTCGGCAAGCGCCAGATCTGCCGTGCCGCCAACTACTTCGCCGCTGCGCACATCGGCCCAGGCGCGCAGTGCGCCATGGCCCTGTGTCACCTCAATGCCCACGTCGGCATGGTGGCGCAGCTGCGAGACATCCACGCGCGAAAAGTCGGCGAAGACCTGGCCATTCCAGTGCTTCCAGTTGCCGTCCCGCGCACGAAGCAGGGGGGCACGGAACAGGCCCACCACGGTGAACCGGTCGCCCCAGGCCGCAGGAGGGGTGGCATCAAGCCGCATATGGTGGTGCCAATTGCCGTTTCGCAGCACAAGGTCTACCTTCTGCAGGGCCAGCTCGGGGGCGCCGCGTTGCTCGTCCGTCCACCGGACGGTGCCGCCGCGGATGAACACCTCGCCTTGCGAGAAAAGCCAGTCCGCCGCAGCGCTGCTGTCGCCTTCGGTCTGCGCAAACGCAAGGCCCGCCACATAGATACGCCCGTCTGCGGTGCGCCTGATATCAAGGTCAGGCCCTTCAATGTAGAGTTGCTCGAACCCTCCGTTGAGCAGTGAGCGCGGCGACAGAGCCACCACCACCCGGGGCAGGTGCAACGCGGTGCGACCGGTTGCGTCGAGCAGCGCAACGTCCGACAGCTCGATCGAGGGGATCAGGCCTTCGGTATGCGCGGCAATGGCGCCGATCTTCACGGGAACCCCCAGAGCCCGTGTGGCATGGGCCTCCAGTTGCGGGCGGAAATCACCGATTCGCGGCACAATCCAGCCATGAAGTCCGCCCCACGCGATGGTCAGCAGCAGCCAGAAAGCCAGCAGCAACCCCAGCAACCACCGCGCAAGACCTGCCATTGTTTTGAGCAGGCGTGAGGGGTGCGTAGTGGGATCGATCATGTTGGGATTGAATGTGGCAGGAATTATGACCCGGGGCATCGGCTTGGGTTCACACCAAACGAGTGCCCCTATGTGTGCTGCGCCTTGCCGTGACTGCCATGCAGACGCCTGGCTCTAGCCCCCTGTGCAACCAGCCCCCGCCTGCCGGGCCCCTGGCTGAACACTCACGCTTTTACCAGCGCCTGCAACGCCGTTACGCCAGCGACCTGGTGTTGCTGCCACCGGGTGCGCCTGTGTTGGCGACCATGGTGCAGGCTTATGACGCGCTGCGTGCCCGGGGCTGCGACACTGGCACGGCGCTGCGGGTGTTGCGGCAATTGGTGATGGAGCGGCTCATTGAGCTCGATTGCGACGCCCACGCCCCGCTCGGTGACATCACCCGTGCCGTTACCGAGCTGGCCGAACTGGCGCTGGACCGCGCATGCAGTCATGCACGCCACGAGCTCGACGAGCGCCACGGCGCCCCGCGCGGGTCCGAGGGGCAGCCTGTGTCGTTGTGGATCATCGGCATGGGCAAACTCGGGGCGCGCGAGCTCAATGTGTCGAGCGACATCGACCTGATCTACGTGTATGAACACGACGGCGACACCACCGGCGCGCCCGATGGTCGCGGCCGCATCTCCAACCACGAGTACTTTGCGCGCGCCGTCAAAGCCATCTACAGCCTGGTGGGGGACACCACCGAACACGGTTTTGTCTTCCGTGTGGATCTGGCCTTGAGGCCTAACGGCAATTCGGGGCCGTCGGCGGTGTCGTTGTCGGCGCTGGAGGAATACCTTCAGGTGCAGGGCCGCGAATGGGAGCGTTTTGCCTGGCTCAAGAGCCGGGTCGTGGCCCCCAGCGACAGCATTGGCAGCCCAGGGGTGCAGGCCCTGCGGGGCGTGGTGTTGCCGTTTGTGTTTCGGCGTTACCTTGACTACAGCGTGTTCGACGCTTTGCGCTCCCTGCACCGCCAGATTCGCGACCATGCCGCCAAACGCAGTGCCGGACACCCGGAGCGTGCCAATGATGTGAAGCTGTCGCGCGGCGGTATTCGTGAAATCGAATTCACCGTGCAATTGTTGCAAGTGGTGCGCGGTGGGCAGTTTCCGGAACTGCGGCGCCGGCCTACGCTGGATGCTCTGCAGCGTCTCGCGCGTGCGGGCCTGATGCCTCAGGAAACGGCCGATGCGCTGGCGCAGGCCTATATTTTCTTGCGGCGGGTTGAGCACCGTATCCAATACCTCGACGACCAGCAAACCCATGTGCTGCCCACGCGCGATGATGATCTGGCCTGGATTGCCCACACCATGGGCTACGCCGATTGCTGCGCCTTCCTGCACCAGCTGGATGCGCACCGCGAACTGGTCGCGCAAGAGTTCGACACCCTGCTGGGTGGCCCGGAGAAGAAGCAGTGCAATGGGGGCGGCTGTGGTGGCCCCCGCGCCGTGACGCAACCGCCTCCTGAGCTGGAGGCGCTGCTCGAACAGCTGCCGCCGGGTTTTCGCGAACGCGTGGCCGAGTGGCGCAAAAACCCGCGCGTGGAGGGCCTGCGCGATGAGGCCCGCGCGCGCCTTTTCCGCCTGGTGCAGCGCACCGCGTTGTGGCTCAAGGAAGGCCGGGTGACCGAAGAAGCCACACTGCGCCTCGTCAACTGGCTGGAGCCGTTGATGCGCCGCGAAAGCTATCTGGCGCTGCTGCTGGAGCGCCCTTCCGTGCACGAGCAGCTGTTGCACCTGCTGGGCGCGGCGCGGTGGCCAGCGCGGTACTTGTTGCAGCATCCCGGTGTGATCGACGAGCTGGTGGGCGACTCCCTTTTGGCAGAGCGTTTTGAGGTGGCTGATTTTGAGCGCGAGCTCACCGTGCGCCTGGCCTCGCTGCAATCCACGGGCGAAGACGACGACGAAACGCTGCTCAATTTGCTGCGCCGGGCGCAACATGCCGAGACCTTTCGCACGCTGGCGCGTGACGTAGAGCGGCGCATCACCGTCGAGCAGGTGGCCGATGACCTATCGGCGCTGGCCGACAGCGTGCTGCGCATCACCGCCCAGTGGTGCTGGAGCCGACTCAAGACGCGCCACCGCGACAGCCCCCAGTTCGCCATCATCGGGTACGGCAAGCTCGGTGGCAAAGAGCTTGGCTACGGCAGCGATCTGGACATCGTCTTCGTTTTTGATGACGACGACGAGCGCGCCCCCGAGGTGTATGCCGCTTTTGTGCGCAAGCTGATCAACTGGCTCACGGTCAAGACCGGCGAAGGCGATCTCTACGAGATCGACACCGCGCTACGGCCCAACGGCAGCTCCGGCTTGCTGGTGACCAGTTTCGACGCCTACGCCAACTACCAGCAGCGGCGCGGCAGCAACACCGCCTGGACCTGGGAGCACCAGGCCATGACACGCGCACGATTTGTGATGGGCACCGAGGCCCTGCGGGCCCGCTTTGATACGGTGCGCGAGGCCGTGATCACCTCCGAGCGTGATCCGCAGGCCCTGCGTGAAGAAATCGTCACGATGCGCGAGCGCGTGCGGTCCGCGCACCCCGTGCAAAGTGGAATGTTCGAGGTCAAACACAGTCCCGGCGGCATGGTGGATGCCGAGTTTGCCTTGCAGTACCTGGTGCTGTCGCAGTCTGCGGCCCACCCCGAGTTGCGCGCCAACCTGGGCAATATCGCTTTGCTGGAGCGAGCGGAGCAGGTCGGCCTGTTGCCGCCGGGCGTCGGCCATGCGGCCGCGAATGCCTATCGCGAATTGCGCCGTGTGCAGCACCGGGCCAGGCTGGACGAAGCCCCGACACAAGTCGCTCCGCCCGCGTTGCAAGCCGAACGGGATGCGGTGCTGGCCCTGTGGGGCGCCGTGTTTGGTCGTTGACCATGGCGCGGTGGATTGACGCCGCCGCGCGCACGCGGGGACTCCCGTGGCGGGGGGCAGACCGACCGGTCCGCATGGCCTCCGTTTCCTTGCTCCGGGTTCTCGGGCGGCTTGAATCACCCGGTCTGACGCCGGTTTGACACCGTACGAAGGCGCCATGGCATTCACTGTCCCGCTGCCCCACAGCGGGAAGCGCACCCCCTAGCCACTGCCCAACATTTGAAACAAAAGTTAATCAACTGATTGATTAATGCGTGTTTTAATTTACCGATGATTTCCCCTCCAGATGCGCCCCACGATGCCTCGGATTCGCGTGCGCGCCTGCTCGATGCCGCGCTGCGGCTCTTTGCGGAGCACGGTTTCGCCAAGACTTCCATCCGCCAGATCGCCGAAGCAGCGTCGGTCAACACGGCGCTGATCAGCTATTACTTTGGGGACAAGAAAGGCCTGTACCGCGCCACTTTCACCGAGCCCATGGGCAGCCCGATGGCGGTCGATGCCTGGCCGACCACGTTGGATGCCTTCATCGAGGTGTTGGTCCGCGGTTTCATGCAGCCCCTGCTGCAGGGCGCTCAGGTAGAGTTGTGCATGCGCCTGCACTTTCGCGAAATGCTGGACCCCACAGGGCTTTGGGAGCATGAGCTGGAGTGCGAGATCAAGCCCGCCCATGCCGCGCTGGTGCAGCTGCTGTGCAAGGAGCTGGGGCTTGCCGGGCCTGATGAAGACGTCCATCGGCTGGCCCTGGCCATCCCGTCACTGGCCTTGCACTACTACGTCGGCCGCGACGTCGTGCAGGCCGTTTGCCCTGGGCTGTCGGACACCGCCGAAGGCCTCGCGCAAACCACCTCACGCCTGATTGACTTCGCCGGCTCCATGGTCGCCGGCGAACGCAAGCGCCGCCGCAGCGCAGCCCCGGCTACCAGCCGGGGTGCTTCTTCCTCACCTCCAACCCTTGGGTGACCTTTGGTTATGCAACGCACCGTTTTCAAACCTTTCGTGGTCCTGGCCCTCACCCTGGGCCTGGGCGCTTGCACGACCACGCCACCGCCAAAGCAGGCGGCAGCAGCCATGCCCCCTGCATGGAAAGCACCCTTGCCCCACGGCGGGCAGGTGGAGCAACTGGCCCAGTGGTGGACCCGCACCAATGACCCCGTGCTGGTTTCGCTCATCGAATCGGCCCAAAACGTCAGCCCTACCCTGGTACAGGCGCGCAGCCGCGTGGAGCAGGCCCGGGCCACGCAGGTGGCCAGCCGGGCCGCCTTGTGGCCCACGTTGGACGCCCAGGCCAGCGCCAGCCGGGGCATCACGGCCCCTCTCACCACCCCGGCCACCACGGCGCAGGCGGGTTTGCAGGCGGGCTGGGAGATGGACGTGTTCGGCGCCAACAGCGCCACGCGTGACGCCGCCACCGAGCGGTTGGCAGGAGCCCGGGCGTTGTGGCACGAAGCCCGTGTCAGCGTCGCTGCCGAAGTGGCCTTGCAGGTCAGCAGCCTGCGCACCTGCCTGCAGCAGCTGGAGGTAGCGGAGCGCGATGCGCAGTCGCGCACCGCCACGGCCCGCCTGTCGCAAGACAGCGAGCGCGTGGGTTTCACGGCCCCCGCCACGGCGGCGCTGGCCTATGCGAGTGCGGCCGAGGCCATGGGCCGCATGGCGCAGCAGCGCATGTTGTGTGATGTGGACTTCAAAAGCCTGGTGGCCCTGACGGGGCAAGAAGAAGGCCGCCTGCGCGAGCAGATCACGGCCGCTTCGGCCGCTGTCACCCATGCAGCCAGCAACGAGGCCCTCTTCACCATCGCCGCATTGCCCGTGCAGGTGCTGTCGCAGCGGCCCGATGTGTACAACGCCGAGCGTGAGGTGGCCGCGGCCAGCGCCGAGGTGGGCAGCGCCCAGGCGCAGCGGTATCCCCGGCTGTCGCTCACGGGCACCGTGGGCTCGGCGTGGAACCGCGCGGCAGGCGCCACCACCGATCTGAGCACCTGGTCTTTGGGCCCCTTGGCGCTGACCCTGCCTCTGTTTGACGGGGGGCGCCGCGCCGCGCAGGTGGATGCTGCCCGCGCCCGTTACGACGAAGCCGTTGCCGTGTACCAGGGCCGCGTGCGCCAGGCGGTGAGCGAGGTCGAACAAGCCCTGGTCCGCCTGCACAGCACCGCCGAACGCGCCGGCAGCGCCCGCGCAGCGGTGCAGGGCTACCGTACGTCGTTCGACGCCACCGAAGCCCGCTGGCGGGCAGGCATGGCCAGCCTGGTCGAACTCGAAGACGCCCGCCGCACCCTGCTGGCCGCACAAACCACGCTGGTGGCATTGCAGCACGAGCGCCAGTCGGCCTGGGTGTCGCTGTATCGCTCAGCCGGAGGTGGCTGGGATGCCACGGCGTCCGGCCCTGCTGCTGACACGCCCGTGGCCGCGCCATCAAGTGCAACGCCCTGATAGGCGCCACTGGCGCATGCACCGCTGAACGCTTGTCGAGGCACCCTCTCAAGCACTTATTTTTGAAAAACGGATATCTTTTATGCCCGCCTTCAAGTTCTCTCCCTCTGCTTTTGCCGTCATCAGTGCCCTGGCGCTGGCGACCGGTGGCGCGCTGGTTTTTTCGGACACATCGCGTGCCGCTGATGAACCCAAGGCGGGCCAGCCCCGCCCCGCGCTGACGGTGACCACCGCGCCGCCGGAGCGCACCCCGGTGCCCCTGCGCCTGGCCGCCAACGGCAACGTTGCCGCGTGGCAAGATGCCAGCATTGGCGCCGACAGCAATGGGCTGCGATTGACCGACGTGCGGGTGAATGTGGGTGATGTCGTCAAGGCCGGCCAGGTGCTGGCCACCTTCTCGGCCGATACCGTGTTGGCCGATGTGGCGCAGGTGCGCGCCAGCTTGCTGGAGGCCCAGGCCAATGCGGCCGAGGCGGCGGCCAACGCCGAACGGGCACTGTCGCTGCAGGCCACGGGCGCCTTGAGCCAGCAGCAGATTCAGCAATACACCACGGCCGAGAAGACGGCGCAGGCCCGCGTCCAGGCCGCAAAGGCCACGCTCAACGCGCAGCAACTGCGGCTGAAATACACCCAGGTGGTGGCGCCGGACAGTGGCGTGATCTCGGCCCGCACGGCCACCGTGGGCGCAGTGGTGAGCTCGGGCACCGAGTTGTTTCGCATGGTGCGCAAAGGCCGGCTCGAATGGCGCGCTGAAGTCACCTCGACCGAGCTGGCGCGCATTCGCCCCGGCGTCAAGGCGCAGGTCACGGCAGCCGGTGGCGCGGTGGCGGAAGGCACCGTTCGCGTCGTGGCGCCCACCGTGGACCCCCAAACACGCAATGCACTGGTCTATGTGGATCTGCCGCTGAACAGCAGTTTGCGCGCGGGGATGTTTGCGCGCGGCGAATTCGCGCTGGGCACCAGCGAGGCGCTCACCGTGCCCCAGGAAGCACTGGTGGTGCGCGACGGCTTCTCGTACGTGTTTGTGGTGGGCGCGGAGCAACGGGTGCAGATGCGCAAGGTGTTGACCGGGCGCCGCGTGGCCGACCGGGTCGAGGTGCTTTCGGGCCTGGACGCCCAAGCGGCTATCGCTGTGCGCGGCGCGGGGTTTCTGAACGACGGGGATCTGGTGCGGGTGGTCAACAAGGCGCCCACCGGTGCGACCTCATCGGCAAGCGATTTTGGTGAAAAAGTGGTTGTAGCGCTTATGCATCAAGCGCAAGTAGCTATTAAATAAGGAGCATTCTCCATGAATGTATCCACTTGGTCCATCAAGAACCCGATCCCGGCACTGATGCTGTTCGTGCTGCTGACCTTCGGCGGCCTGCTGTCGTTCAACGCCATGAAGGTGCAGAACTTTCCGGACATCGACCTGCCCACCATCTCGGTGTCGGTGTCGCTGCCCGGCGCGTCCCCCGCGCAGCTGGAGAACGATGTCGCCCGCAAGATCGAGAACAGCATCGCCACGCTGCAGGACTTGAAGCACATCTATTCCAAGGTGCAGGACGGTGGCGCGACCATCACGGCCGAGTTCCGGCTGGAGAAGCCCACGCAAGAGGCGCTGGACGACGTGCGCTCGGCCGTGGCGCGCGTGCGGGGCGATCTGCCCGGCGATGTGCGCGACCCCATCGTCACCAAGATGGACCTGGCCGCGCAGCCTGTGCTGGCGTTCACCATAGCCTCCAGCCGCATGGACGACGAAGCCCTGTCGTGGTTTGTGGACGATGCCGTGGCCAAAAAGCTCCTCACCGTGCGGGGTGTGGGCGCGGTCACCCGCGTGGGCGGCGTGGACCGGCAGGTGCAGGTGGCGCTCGACCCCGTCAAGCTGCAGGCGCTGTCGGCCACGGCGGCCGATGTGTCGCGCCAGCTGCGGCTGGTGCAAACCGAAAGTGCGGGCGGGCGCACTGATCTGGGGGGCAGCGAGCAGCCCGTGCGCACACTGGCCACGGTGCAGTCCGCACAAGAGCTGGCGGGCCTCACGCTGGCGCTCTCGGACGGGCGCCATGTGCGTCTTGACCAGGTGGCGACGGTGTCGGACACCGTCGCCGAGCCGCGCGCGCTCGCACTGCTCAACGGCAAACCCGTGGTGGGCTTCGAGGTGGCGCGCAGCAAGGGGGCGAGTGAAATCGAGGTGGGCGCTGCCGTGCAGGCAGCCCTCAAGGAGTTGAGCGCGCAGCACCCTGATCTGCAGGTGACCGAGGCCTTCAACTTTGTGCAACCGGTGCAGGAGGAATACGACGGCTCCATGCACCTGCTGTACGAGGGCGCGCTGCTGGCCGTGCTGGTGGTGTGGCTCTTCTTGCGCGACTGGCGCGCGACGTTTGTGTCGGCCGTGGCGCTGCCGCTGTCGGTGATCCCGGCCTTCATTGGCATGCACCTGCTGGGCTTTTCGATCAACGTGATCACGCTGCTGGCGCTGTCGCTGGTGGTGGGCATCCTGGTGGACGATGCCATCGTGGAGGTGGAGAACATCGTGCGCCACCTGCGCATGGGCAAGACGCCCTACCAGGCGGCGATGGAGGCGGCCGACGAGATCGGGCTGGCGGTGGTGGCCACCACGTTCACGCTGATCGCGGTGTTTTTGCCCACGGCATTCATGAGCGGCATCGCGGGCAAGTTCTTCAAGCAGTTTGGCTGGACGGCTGCGCTGGCGGTGTTCGCCAGCCTGGTGGTGGCGCGGGTGCTCACGCCCATGATGGCGGCCTATATCCTGAAACCCGTGGTGGGCGAGCACCGCGATCCGCGCTGGATGACGGTGTACCTGCGCTGGGCCGCGTGGTGCGTCAGGCACCGCTGGATCACGTTTGCCGCCACGGCGGCGTTCTTCATTGGCTCGCTGGCGCTGATACCGCTGCTGCCCACGGGCTTCATTCCGCCCGACGACAACTCGCAGACCCAAGTTTATCTGGAACTGCCGCCAGGCGCCACGCTGGCGCAGACCCGTGTTGTCGCTGAAGACGCACGCCAGCGCATCGCCGGGGTGGAACACGTGCTGAGCGTGTACACCACCATTGGCGGCGGCACGGCCGGGGGAGACCCGTTCATGGGCAGTGCCAACGCCGAGACACGCAAGGCCACGCTCACCATCTTGTTGGCCGAGCGCGGCGACCGGCCGCGCAAGCAGGGTATCGAGAACCAGATCCGCGCCGTGCTCGAAAGCCTGCCGGGCGTGCGCAGCAAGGTGGGCCTGGGGGGCTCGGGCGAAAAATACGTGCTGGTGCTCACGGGCGACGACCCGCAGGCGCTGGCCAGTGCGGCGCTGGCCGTTGAGAAGGACCTGCGCACCATTCCTGGCCTGGGCAGCGTTTCGTCCACAGCCAGCCTGGTACGCACCGAAATCGCCGTGCGCCCCGACTTTGCCCGCGCCGCCGATCTGGGCGTGACCAGCAGCGCCATCGCCGAAACCTTGCGCATTGCCACCGTGGGCGACTACGACGTGTCGTTGCCCAAGCTCAACCTCGCCTCGCGCCAGGTGCCGATCGTGGTCAAGTTGGAAGACCAAGCGCGCAAAGACCTGTCGCTGCTCGAGCGGCTGGCCGTGCCTGGCAGCAAGGGCCCCGTGATGCTGGGCCAGGTGGCCACACTGGAATACAGCGGCGGCCCGGCCGTGGTGGACCGGTATGACCGCGCACGCAATGTCAACTTCGAAATCGAACTGTCGGGATTGCCGCTGGGCGACGTCACCAAAGCCGTCCAGGCGCTGCCGGCCATCAGAAACCTGCCGCCAGGGGTGCGCCAGGCCACGGTGGGTGATGCCGAGGTCATGGGCGAGCTGTTCGCCAGCTTTGGCCTGGCCATGCTCACGGGGGTGGTGTGTATCTACATCGTGCTGGTGCTGCTGTTCAAGGACTTCCTGCACCCGGTGACCATCCTGGCGGCACTGCCGCTGTCGTTGGGCGGGGCCTTTGTGGGGCTGCTGATTGCACAAAAGAGCTTTTCGATGCCGTCGCTCATCGGGCTGATCATGCTCATGGGCATCGCCACCAAGAATTCGATCCTGTTGGTGGAGTACGCCATCCTGGCGCGGCGCGAGCATGGCATGACGCGCTTTGAGGCGCTGATCGACGCCTGCCACAAGCGTGCGCGCCCCATCATCATGACCACCCTCGCCATGGGGGCCGGCATGCTGCCCATTGCCGTGGGGCTGGGCGCCGCCGACGCCAGCTTTCGCTCGCCCATGGCTGTGGCGGTGATTGGCGGGCTCATCACCTCCACCCTGTTGAGCTTGCTGGTCATACCGGCGGTATTTACCGGCGTGGATGACCTGGGCCAAGCATTTGGACGCGGGGTGCGGCGCCTGCGTGGGGGGCGGGCTGCTTCACCGCAGTCGCAACCGTCACAACCAGCGCTACCGGGGGAGCATTGAATGCCTCTCAGACTGCGGGCAACCCGTTGAAATACGGGCCAAACACCCGGGTCGTCCCCCTTTCAATGCACGGTAGTTGTTAGATAATGTAACGAACACCATGAACCTCGTCAGCCTCAGCATTGAGTCCATCCAGATTGGCCAGCCGCTGCCTTTTGTGCTGCGGGGGGCGGATGGCGCGTTGCTGGCGCACAAAGGGTTTGTGATCCGCAATCGCGAAGAGCTGGCCAAACTGGTGCTGCGTGGGCGCGAGCTGTGTGTGGACACGGATGAGTCGGGCGACAGCCATCGGGCCTACCTTGCGCAGCTGCAACGCATGTTGATCGCCGACACCTCGCTGGGCGAGATTGCCGCGATGAAGATGACGGCGGGTGAACAGACCGCCGGCACCCGTGCAGGCAAAACCCTGCCCGCCTGGGCCGAGCTGCAGCTGCGGGCCACACAACTGCTGCGTTCTCCCACCGCCAGCGATTTTGGCGGCCGGTTTCAGGCCCTGCACGACGAGTTGGCCCGCCACTGTGAACAAACGCCCGATGCCACCTTGCTGGCGCTGATCTACCTGTCGGCGCAGGAAACACGCATGTACAGCGCGACCCACGCGATGCTGGTCAGCTGCGTGTGCATGGTGGTTGCACGCGAGATGCTGCTCTGGCCCGTCGCGCAGGTGCGGCAAACCGGGCAGGCTGCACTCAGCATGAACATAGCCATGACCGAGCTGCAAGATCATCTGGCCCGGCAGACGCAGCCCTTGACCTCGGCACAGATCACGGCGGTGCAAGAGCATGGAGCGCATTCGCAGTCCCTGCTGCGCCAATTGGGCGTTGCCGACCCGGTGTGGCTCGAGGCCGTGGGGGCCCACCACCATCGCGCGCCCGGGCCGTTGGCCAAGAAGTCCGTCGCCCAGCAGATCGCCCGCCTCATACAGCGCGCCGATGTGTTTGGCGCGCGGCTTGCCCCGCGTGCATCGCGCTGGCCGATGCCGGTGACTGCAGCCATGCAGGCCAGCTATTACGACGAAGAGCACAAGGTGGACGAGGCCGGCGCAGCGCTGGTCAAGACGCTGGGCGTGTACCCGCCCGGCGCCTTTGTGCGGCTGGCGAGCCATGAGGTGGGCGTGGTCATCCGCCGGGGCACCACAGCCACCACCCCGCGCGTGGCGGTGGTGACCAACCGCGACGGCATGCCCACGGGCGAGCCCATACCTCGCGACACCGGCATGCCCCCCTGGAAGATCACCGGTGTCGTGGCCTTCAAGGACATCCGGGTCTCACTCCCGCTCGACCGGCTGCTGCAACTGGTCTGACAAGGCCTGACCGGGCTGCCTGGCGGCACGGCTGGCGCCGCGCGCAGGTATTCGTGCCTTGAACCATGGCAGTTCTGGCACTGCACATCCCTTACAACCCGCCTCATTTTGGCCATTCCCGCTGGCAGCAGACCACTGCCTGCGCGCGCGTCGGAAATCTGAATCCAAAGCCCTTGCATGCGTGTATACCAATGAGTACAAATAAAAACTCATGTGGACATAAAATAATGAAACGGTTAAATTGGGCTTGCAACCCCACCCAAAGCCCTATGAAAAATCCCTCACGCCGCTTTCTGATCGCAACTTTGATGGCCACGTTGTGGATGCCGTTGGCACTGTTTACGCCGTTGGCGCCGCTTGCACAGGCGGCTGAAGCCACGCAGACGTGCCCCGCTACGCTGCAGCACACCTTCCCACGCCTTCAGGACGAAAAGCCCCAGTCGCTATGCCAATACGCTGGCCGCGTGGTGCTGGTGGTCAACACGGCCAGCTTCTGTGGCTTTACTGGCCAGTACAAGGGGCTGGAAGAGCTGTATGCCCGCTACAAGGACAAGGACAAGGGCTTGGTGGTGCTGGGCTTCCCGTCCAACGACTTTGCCCAGGAAAAAGGTAGCAACCAGGAGATCGCCGACTTCTGCGAAAACACCTTCGGCGTGAAATTTCCGATGTTTGCCAAGAGCAGCGTGAAAGGCCCCAGGGCCTCGCCGCTGTACCGGCAGCTGGCCCAGCTGTCAGGCACTGCGCCGCGCTGGAACTTCCACAAATACCTGCTGGCCCGCGACGGCACGCTGGTGGACAGCTATTCGAGCCTGACCGGGCCTGACAACAAGGGCCTGGTGCGGGCCATTGAACAGCAGCTGGCCCGGCCCGTCCCCCGGTGAGTGTGATGACTTCTTTACGTTTCTTTAAAAAAAATACAGTGGGGCTCTGGAACTTCGCTGTGATGGAGCCACTCTATCCATTGCGCAAGACGATTGCGCAGCGTACAGTTTTAACGTTGCGAAGCCTTTCGAACCCTCGGGTTTCGACTGACCTCCTGGAGCGCTTCTCCTCCCTCCCTCTCTTATTCGTTTCGGGACGCTTCGCAACCTTTTTATTCCGTGCACCGGCCAGAGGGAGCCGGTCATGAAAATCGCCATCATCGGCTCTGGCATCTCCGGGCTCTCCGTCGCGCACCAGCTGCGCGGCCAGGCGGACATCACGCTGTTTGAGGCGGGCGACTACTTCGGCGGCCACACCCACACCGTTGATGTCACCCTACCCGATGCGTCAGGCACCACGGTCACCCATGGCGTGGACACTGGCTTTCTGGTGTTTAACGAGCGCACCTACCCCCATCTCATCCGCCTGCTGGCCGAGCTGGGCGTGGAGACGGCCCAATCCGACATGTCGTTCTCGGTGCAGGTGCCGGGCGCCCTCGGTGGCCCAAGCCGTGGCCGCACCCTGGAGTGGAGCGGCACCAACCTCAGCACCGTGTTTGCCCAGCGCTCCAACCTGGTCACCCCCCGTTTTCTGGGCATGCTGCGCGACCTGTTGCGCTTCAACAAGCTGTGCACGCGCATGGCAGAAAAACAGGCCGACGCCGCGCTGATGCAGCCGCTCTCGGACTTTTTGCGCGAGCACCGCTTTGGCGATGCGTTCCGCGACTGGTACTTCCTGCCCATGCTGGGCTGCATCTGGAGCTGTCCCACCGACCAGATGCTGAAATTCCCCGTGGCCACCATGATCCGGTTCTGCCACAACCATGGCCTGATCCAGGTGAGCCACCGCCCCCAGTGGTGGACGGTGGCTGGTGGCGCACGCCACTACGTGGAAAAGATCGTGGCGGGCATTGCCGACAAGCGCCTGAACACCCCCGTGCGCCGCATCGAGCGCGATGCCGCCGGTGTGCGCGTGGTGACCGCAGGCCACACCGAACATTTTGACAAGGTGGTGCTGGCCACCCATTCGGACCAGTCGCTCGCCCTGCTGGCCCAGCCCACGCCGCACGAGCGCGCGGTGCTGGGTTCCATTCGCTACCAGGCCAACCGCGCCGTGCTGCATACCGATACCTCCGTGCTGCCCGAGCGCCGCGCCGCCTGGGCCGCGTGGAACTACGAACGTGCCCCGCAGCGCAGCCGCGAGTCGGCCCGCGTGTGCCTGCACTACCTCATCAACCAGTTGCAGCCCGTGCCTTTTGCGCAGCCCGTGGTGGTGTCGCTCAACCCGGTGCGCGACATTGCACCCGAACATGTGATCGGCAGCTACGAATACGCCCACCCGGTGTTCGACATGGCTGCCATCCGCGCGCAGCAGCAGGTGGGCAAGCTGCAGGGGCAGCAGCACACCTGGTTCTGCGGCGCCTGGACGGGCTATGGCTTCCACGAGGACGGCCTCAAATCGGGCCTGGCCGTGGCGGAGCAACTGCTGGCAGCCCTGCCAGGGCCCCTGGCGGAGGCTGCGTGAGCCACGCCCCAGCCACGCCCGCAGCGCCCCTCATCGGCTTTGGCCAGGTGCGCCACACGCGGCTGCGGCCCCGGCGGCATGCGTTCGCGTACCCGACGTTTTTCCTGATGCTGCCCATGCGCAGCCTGCCCGGCCTGCGCAGCGCGCTGGCCGTGAACCGGCGCGGCGCCATCAGCTTTCATGACGTGGACCACGGCGACGGCCGCGGCGCTGCGCAGGGCGGTGCGCTGGCGTGGCTCGATGAGCTGCTGCGCACCGAAGGCATCCCCGACGCCACGGGCGAGGTCTGGCTGCACTGCTACCCGCGTGTGCTGGGCTACACCTTCAAGCCCGTGAGCTTCTGGTACTGCCACCGTGCCGACGGCAGCCTGCGCGCCATCGTGGTGGAGGTGAACAACACCTTTGGCGAGCGCCACTGCTACTTGCTCGATGCCCCGCACTACGGCGTGGAACAGCAGGCGCGCAAGGTGTTCCATGTGTCGCCGTTTTGCGAGGTGAACGGCGGCTACCGCTTCCGCTTCATGCGCACCGAGGCGGGGGCGCAGGATGCTGGCCGCACCGTGGTGCGCATCGACCACGACGACGACACCGGGCCGCTCATCCAGACCAGCGTGAGCGGCACCCTGCACGCCATCACTGCACAGACGCTGCGCCAGGCGCTCTGGGGCTACCCCGCCATGACACTGGCCATCATGGCCCGCATCCACTGGCACGCACTGCAGCTGTGGCGCAAGCGCGTGCGTTTCCATCGCAAGCCCGAGGCGCCCGCCGCCGCCGTGACCCGTTGATTTCCATGACGAACGAGAACGCCATGAACTCCACCACCGCCCCCCGCTCTGCCCAGACCCTGCCTGCGGGCACCCCGGCCGCAGCCCGCACCGCGCTCAAGCTGTTGCAGCGCCTGCAGCACGGCCACCTCACGGTGCAGCTGCCCGACGGCACCCTGCAGCACTTCGGGCACGGCGATGGCCCGTCGGCGGCCATCACGCTCAAGAACTGGAACGTGTGCAGCGCCGCGCTCCGATCGGGCGACATCGGCTTTGCCGAGAGCTACATCGCGGGCGACTGGACCACCCCCCACCTCACCGACCTGCTCAGGCTCTTTGTCGCCAACCGCCAGCACGTGGAAGGCGTGATCTATGGCACCTGGGCCGGCCGCCTGCTGTACCGCATCAAGCACCTGCTCAACCGCAACACGCGGGCCAACAGCCAGAAGAACATCCACGCCCACTACGACCTGGGCAATGCGTTCTACGAACTCTGGCTGGACGACACGATGAACTACTCGTCCGCCTGGTTCGAGGGCGATGCAGGCGGCGACATGCGCGCTGCCCAGCACGCCAAGGTGCGGCGCGCGTTGCGCATGGCCGGTGTACAGCCAAACTCCCGGGTGCTGGAGATTGGCTGCGGCTGGGGCGCGCTGGCCGAGATGGCGACCACGGAATTTGGCGCATCCCTCACTGGCGTCACGCTGTCCACCGAGCAGCTCGCGTTTGCCCAGAAGCGCATGGCGGCGCATGGGGTGCAAGCCAAGGCGGACTTGCGCCTGCAGGACTACCGCGACATCCACGACGGCCCGTACGACGCGATCTGCTCCATCGAGATGGTCGAGGCCGTGGGCAGCGAGTACTGGCCCACCTACTTTCAGTCGGTGAACCGCCTGCTCAAGCCCGGCGGCAAGGCGTGCATCCAGAGCATCGTCATCGACGACAGCCTGTTCGACCGCTACATCAGCTCCACCGACTTCATCCAGCAGTACATCTTCCCCGGCGGTTGCCTGCCTTGCCCCCGGGAGTTCCGCCGCGAGGCCGCGGCGGCAGGGCTGCGTGTGGTGGACGAGTTTGCGTTTGGCCAGGACTACGCCGAAACCCTCAAGCGCTGGCGCGAGCGCTTCCTCGCGCAGCGCACGCAGATCCTGCAGCTGGGGTTTGACGAGCGCTTCATGCACATCTGGGAGTTCTACTTGGCGTACTGCGAAGCGGCATTTGCGATGAGCAACATCAACCTGGTGCAGTACACGCTGGCGAAGGATTGATTGCTATGAAAAACATAGCTGTTACCGCTTTATGGATAAGCGCTGGAGCCTTTTTTTATTCAAATTCCGCTATCGCACAGGCCGTGCCGATGGCCCAGGCGGCAGAGCAGGCCACGGCCGCGCCGCTGTCGGACGTGCGCCTGGCGGGCCAGGGCGTGCTGCGGTTTGTGGGTTTCGAGATCTACCGCGCACGCCTGTGGGTTTCACCCGGTTTTGATGCCGACCACTACGCCGCCCAGCCGCTTGCGCTGGAGCTGACCTACCACCGCGATTTCACGGCGCAGGCCATTGCCAAACGCTCGCTCGAAGAGATGCGGCGCGTGGGCCGCTTCACGCCCGAGCAGGCTGCCCGCTGGCAGCAGGCGCTGCAGGCCGCGCTGCCGGATGTGAAGTCGGGCGACCGCCTGCTGGGCATTCACCAGCCGGGCGTGGGTGCGGTGTTCAAGATGGCGGGGCGTGTCGTCGGTGAGGTGCCGGACGCCGAGTTCTCGCGCCTGTTCTTCGGCATCTGGCTCTCGCCGCAGACCTCCGAACCCGGGCTGCGCCAGGAGCTGCTGGCCGCCACCCGCACTGCAGGCCAACCATGACCTCCATGCAGCCCATCCGCGCCAGCGACGGCCTGGCCTATGGGCTGCTGGGCCTGCCGTTGGCGTTTGTGGCGCTACCGCTGTATGTGCTGCTGCCCAACCACTATGCGCGCGAGTTCGGCATGCCACTGGCCACGCTGGGCTCGGTGCTGCTGGTGGCGCGGCTGTTTGATGCGGTGTCCGACCCGCTGCTGGGCCGCCTGTCCGACTACCTGTTCGGCCGCTCGGTGCGCGCCGTGCTGGCGGTGGGCGCGGTGTCGGCGGGGGTGCTGGCACGGGGGCTGACCAGCCTGTTCTTTCCCCTGGTGCGCGGGGCCGATGCGCTGGTCGCCTGGGCGCTGGTGGCATTGCTCATCACTTACACCGCCTACAGCCAGCTCAGCATTGCACACCAGTCCTGGGGCGCACGCCTGGGCGGCGACGAGCTGCAGCGTGGCCGCATCGTGGCCTGGCGCGAGGGTGCTGCACTGGTCGGCGTGGTGCTGGCATCGGTGCTGCCCGCGCTGCTGGGCCTGCCGGTGATGCTCAGCGTGTTTGCCATCACCCTGCTGCTCGGCTGGTGGGCGTGGACCCGAGCCCCGCGCCCCGCAAACCATGCGGATGAGATGGCGGGGGTGTACCGCCCCCCGCAGCGCGCCAGCCTGTGGCGGCCCTGGGGCCGCCCTGCCTTCCGCCGCCTGCTGGCGGTGTTCATGCTCAACGGCATTGCCAGCGCCATACCGGCCACGCTGGTGCTGTTTTTTATTCAGGACCGGCTGCAGGCCCCGCCCGCGCAGGAGCCCATGTTCCTCGCGGCCTATTTCGTGTGCGCTGCGCTGTCCATCCCGCTGTGGCTGCGTGCCGTGGCGCGCTGGGGCCTGGCGCGCACCTGGTTGGCGGGCATGCTGCTGGCGATTGCCGTGTTTGTGTGGACTGCGTTTCTGGGCGCGGGTGATGTGGTGCCGTTCCTCGTCGTCTGTGCGCTGTCCGGCGTGGCCCTGGGCACCGACTTGGCCCTGCCCAGCGCCCTGCTGGCTGGCGTGATTGCCGCCGAGGGCGACAGCGGCCAGCACGAGGGCGCGTACTTTGGCTGGTGGAACTTTGCCACCAAGCTCAACTTGGCACTGGCGGCAGGCCTGGCGCTGCCCCTGCTGGGATGGCTGGGCTACAGCCCCGGAACGCGCAGCGATGACGGTTTGCAGACCCTCGGCCTGGCCTATGCGGTGCTGCCCTGCGTACTCAAGTTCACCGCTGCGGCCGCGCTCTATCTCCTCATTCTGCGGCGCCCGCGTGGCGCGGCGATTGTTTGAATTCGAACCGACCAAGGCCCACCACCATGATGCAAAGACGTCTCCTCCTTTCGGCCGCTGTGGCCGCACCCGTGGTGCTGTCTGGCTGCGCCAGCCAGAACCTCGATGGCTACGCCAGCGAAAAACCGGTGCTGGACCTGGCCCAGTATTTCAACGGCAAGATCGACGCCTACGGCATCTTCCAGGACCGCAGCGGCCAGATCGTCAAGCGCTTCACCGTGGTCATGGACTGCACATGGAAAGGCAACGAGGGCGTGCTCGACGAAGCCTTCACCTACTCCGACGGCACCACGCAACGCCGCATCTGGCGGCTGACGAAGCATGCCGACGGCCGCTACACCGGCACCGCCGACGATGTGGTGGGCACGGCCAACGGCCAGACGCGGGGCAATGCCTTCCGCTGGAACTACACGCTGGCGCTGCCCGTGGAAGGGAAGGTCTACAACGTGGACCTGGACGACTGGATGTACCTCATTGACGACCGCGTGATGCTCAACCGCGCCACCATGAGCAAGTTCGGATTCCGCCTGGGCGAGATCACCCTGTCCTTCACCAAACGCGCACCATGAGCCTCAATCCTCCCCTGCGCGACTGGCATGGCTGCCGGGCCTGGCTCATCGGGGCCAGCAGCGGCATTGGCCGGGCCACAGCGGCTGCGCTGCATGCGCGCGGCGCGCAGGTCATCGTGTCGGCCCGCAGCGGCGATGCGCTGAACGCCTTTGTTGTGCAGCACCCCGACAGCACGGCGCTGGCTTTTGACACCGCCGAACCGGCACAGGTGCAGGCCGCCGCCGCGCAGGTGCTGGCGGGTGGTGTGCCCGACATGGTGTGCTATTGCGCGGGCTACTACCGCGACATGCGCGCCACCGACTTCGACCTGGACGTGATGCTGCGCCACGAGCAGATCAACTACAACGGCGTGCTGCATGTGCTGGCTGGTGTGTTGCCCGCCATGCTGACCGCAGCGCAGGCCGGGCGCCCGGGCCATGTGAGCCTGATCAGCAGCGTGGCGGGCTTTCGGGGGCTGCCCAAGAGCCTGGCCTATGGCCCCACCAAGGCGGCCCTCATCAACCTGGCCGAGGCGCTCTACCTGGACATGCATGACCTGGGCATGGGCGTGAGCGTGATCAACCCGGGCTTTGTGGCCACGCCGCTCACGGCGGGCAACGACTTCACCATGCCGGCCCTCATCTCACCCGAGGCAGCGGCGGCGGCCATCGTGCAGGGCTGGGAGCGGGGGCATTTCGACATCCACTTTCCCAAGCGCTTCACCCGGGTCATGAAACTGCTGCGCGTGTTGCCGTATCGGTGGTACTTTCCGGCCGTCCGCAAGTTCACGGGACTCTGATCTTCTATGCAGCCCCTTTACACAGCACCCGCCACGGAAGAAGCCGTCACGCGCGTCATTGCGTTCTTTGAAAACCTGTCGCCCGCCGATGTGGCGACCATCGGCCAGTTCTATGCGCCCCAGGCGCGCTTCAAGGACCCGTTCAACGAGGTGCAGGGCGTGCCTGCCATCCAGGGCATCTTTGCCCACATGTTCGAGGCACTGGAGCAACCGCGTTTTGTGGTCACGGGCCGCGTGGTGCAGGGCTCACAGTGCTTTTTGACCTGGGACTTCCTGTTCGCGTTCAAGGACTTTCACAAGGGTGTGACGCAGACGGTGCGTGGTGCCTCGCACCTGGTGCTGGACGAACAAGGCCTGGTGACGCTGCACCGCGACTACTGGGATGCGGCCGAAGAGCTGTACGAAAAGCTGCCCGTGGTGGGCGCACTGATGCGCTGGCTCAAGAAGCGCGCCAACAGCTAGGGATGCTCTTCAGCCGACAGCCCGGATGCGCGAATGCCCGGGCAAGGGCACGGCGCGTTGCAGTACCCCTTCGGCCAGCCACAGCGCACTGTTCCACGCGCGCTGCGCCACATAGGGCAGGGGCAGCTGCTGGTAGTCGTCGTTGAAGACCTCAAAACTGTAGTTGCCCTGATAACCCATGCCATCGAGCGTGCGCACCAGCTCGGCCAGCGCCCGGCTGTGCACGCCCTCACCCGGGAACACGCGAAAGTGCCGCGCGGTCTCGATGCGCTCCTGCACCGTGCGCGTTTCCTGCCACATGAAGTCCGACAACTGCACAAGGTAGATCCTGGCGGGGTCCACGTCCGTGAGCGCCGAGAGCGGCGTGCTGGTGGCGAACTGGTGGTACGAATCAATGGCCAGCCCGAGGTTGGGGCAATCAGCCTGCTCCACGGCTGCCCAGGCCTGGTGCACTTCGTTGATGTGGCGGCCCCACGAGAGGCCTTCAAACGCCACGCGAATGCCGTGTGGCAACGCCAGCAGGGCCAGCTTGCGCAGGTCACGCGCAACGGCTTCGGCATCCGCCGTGGCGTGCGATGACGTGGAGCTGCAGGCCAGCAGCACGGGCGCGCCCAGGTCGCGCGCCATCAGGATCATCTGCTTGGCAATGTCCACCTTGTAGCTGTGCAGATGGCCCGACAGGCCTTCAAAATCGCGCAGCACCTGAAAGCCCGTCACCCGCAGGCCGCTGTTGCGCACGGCGTGCACGGCGGCCTCAATGCCCTGTGGGTGGCCCACGATGTCGCGCGCGGCCAGCATGATCTGGCCAAAGCCTGCCGCCTTGACGGCGGCGAGCTTGGCCTCCAGCGGGCCGGCCAGGCTGATGGTGTCCATGCCGAAGTCGGCGACGTTGCGTTGCATGGTGGATGTGCGCATGGGGCAGTCTCCAGGCTCAGCGGGCGCTCCGCACCAGCTCGAAGCTGGGTGCGCCTGCATCTGCGCGGGTGAGGGCGCCGCGCGTGCCGGTGTGTACGCCCGTGGGGGACTCGACAAAGTCCACACCGCGCGCACGCAGCGCTTGCACCGTGGCCAGCACGTCGGGTGTGCCAAAGGCCACGCGCTGCAGCAGTTCCTCCGGGTCGGCATCGAGCGCATCGACCAGCGGCTCGATGAGCTGCCAGTGCAGCGTGCCGCAAGGGCTGGCCAGGATGCGGCCGTGTGTGAGCACACCAAACGACAGCTCGGGCGACAGCTCGGCAAAACCGAACAGCTCTGCGTAGAAATGGATCCAGTCCTGCGCGCGGCCCAGGCCGATGTACTGCACCACGCCAAACAGGTGCAGGCCCTGCAGCGCGGGCGGGCGCGGGTTGACGGTGGGGATGGGCACAAAGTCCACGTCGTAGATCGAGAACTCCTTGTACCGATCCACAAAGTAGATGCGGCTCGCCCCCACGCCATGAATGGCGGGGATGTTCAGCTCCATCACCTCGACCTCGGTGTGCACGGCCCAGGCGCCCAGTTCGAGCACCCGGCGGTAGGCGGCGGCTGCGTTGTTGACGCGGAACGCAGCAGCGGCGAGCACCGGCGCTTCGGTGAGCGCGGGCGGCGCCTGTACGCTGGTGCGCTCATTGTCCTGGTGGGCGTTGACGATGATGTTCATGTCGCCCTGGCGGTACAGCAGCACCTCGCGCGAGCGGTGGCGCGCCACGGGCTGAAAGCCCATGCGCTCCAGCGCCTGGCCCAGCACCTGCGGGCGGCTGGTGGCGTATTCGATGAACTCCACCCCTTGCAGGCCCAGGGGGTTGGGCATGTCGCCCAGCGCTTCACGGGTGGCCATCATTGGGGTGCTCATCGGTTTAACTCCTGGGGGCTGGGTGACGTTGGTAGGGGGAGATTGGAGCGGCGACCTAGCGGGCGCTGACAAGTCGGCGAAAGTGGGCGTCCATGCGGCTTGCGTCAGGGGTCACGCCGTTGAACAGCTCAAAGGCACCCACGGCCTGGCCCACGGCCATGCCACCGCCGTCCGACACGCTGCAGCCGATGCCGCGCGCCGCCTTGAGCAGGGCCGTATCGAGAGGGAAATACACCACCTCGGACACCCACATCGCAGGGTGCAGCAGGTGCACGTCCAGCGGCAGCCCCGGCAGCTTGTCCATCCCTGTGGGGGTCGCGTGAATGAGGCCCGTGGCCTGCGCCATTGCGGCATGGATGTCAGCGGCTTCGGCGCGCTGGCCATACAGTGCGTTGACGTCGCGGGCCAGTTGCGCGGCCCGCGCGGGCTGCGCGTCCACGATGCTCAGGTGTCGGGCGCCCAGGCGCAAAACGGCGTGTGCAATGGCGGCACCCGCGCCGCCTGCGCCCAGCAGCACCACACGGCTCAGGTCTGCGTGGGGCAGGCTGTGGGTGAAGCCCCAGGCCCAGCCCGATCCGTCGGTGTTGTGCCCCACGAGTTGGCCGCCTTGCACGACCACCGTATTGACTGCGCCCATGGCGCGGGCCTCTTCGGAGAGCCCGTCAAGATAGGGAATCACCGCTTGCTTGCAGGGGTAGGTCACGTTGCAGCCTGCGTAGCCCATGATGCGCACCGCCGACAGCAAGGTGGGCAGCTGTGCGGGTGTCGAGGCCGAGCGGTCAAGGTCGATCAGCTGGTAGTGCAGGCGCATGCCATGGTGGCGGGCTTCTTCTTCGTGCAGTGCGGGCGATAGCGACTGCTGGATGCCGGCGCCAATCAGCCCTATCAGCACCTTGCGGGGACTGGCGGAGTGCGTGGTGGACGCCGCGGGGGTGACCGCGGGATCAAGGAGCTGTGTGCTCATGGGGAAATGGGTGGGAGCGCCTCCGCCTGGTGGGTTGCACGGCGCGGCGACGCGGGGGTTGGAATGCGGGTTACTTGGTGCCACGCAGCTTGGCCAGCGTGGCGTACACCTCTTTGACGGTGTCGGCTCCGACCTTTTCGCTGTGTTTTTCCACCACGGGCTTGACCTTGGCGCGCAGCTTGTCGATTTCGGCAGGCGAGAACTCGCTGACCTGCATGCCCGCCTTCTTGAGGTCTTCCAGCGCCACATCGGCCTGCGAACGCGAGACGCTGCGCTGGAACGCCGTGGCTTCGGCCATCGCTTCGGTGATGGCCTTCTGGTCGGCGGGGGAGAGGCTGTCCCAGAACTTCTTGCTGGCGATGACGGCCTGCGGGTTGTACATGTGGCGCGTGATCGTCAGGTACTTTTGTACTTCGGAAAACTTGGAGGCCAGGATGGTGGCGAACGGGTTCTCCTGCCCATCCACGGCCTTTTGTTCCATGGCGGTGTAGAGCTCGGGGAAAGGCATTGGGACGGCGTTGGCACCCAGCGCGTTGAACATGTCGATATAGATGGGCGACTGGATCACACGGATCTTGAGACCGGCGAGATCTTCGGCCTTGGTGATGGGCTGCTTGCTATTGGTCACGTTGCGAAAGCCGAGCTCCCAGTAGGCCAGGCCCACGAGATTTTTGGACTGCAGCTTGTCCAGCAGCTTCTTGCCAAAGGGGCCATCGGTCACGGCATCAGCCTCTTGCGGCGACGCGAACAGGAAAGGGAAGTCGTAGATGCCGAATTCCTTGGCCTGGGCGGACAGGATGCCCGCATTGAGCACGGTCATCTCCACGGTGCCGCCCTGCAGGGCCGACACCGTTTGCAAGTCGCCGCCCAGCGTGCCACCTGGGAAGAGCTTGACTGCGATGCGGCCATGGGTTTTGGCCGCCACGAGGTCGGCGAACTTTTGCGCGCCCTGGGCCTGCGGGTGCTCCTTCTGGTTCTGGAAGGCGAACTTGATGGTGCGTTCCTGTGCCTGTGCGGCAGGGATCAGCGCGGCAGCAACCAATGCGGCGGCGAGCAAGGTTTTCAACAATGTCATGGAAGTCTCCTTGGTTTTTGGGTGAGGCACGGATGGGACGGGTGTGAGCGACAGGTGTTCGCGCAGTGGATGGTCAGCCACCGAGCCAGTGCAGCGGCACCATGACGATGGAAGGGAAAAACACTAGAAGGAACATCACCGCAAACTGGGCCAGAACAAAGGGGCCGACGCCGCGCGTGACCTGTGACATGGACATCCGCCCCACCCCCGCCACTACGTTGAGCACGGTGCCCACGGGCGGTGTGATCAGGCCAATGGCGTTGTTGATGATGAACAGCACGCCGAAATAGACCGGGTCGATGCCTGCCGCCTTGACCACGGGCATCAGCACAGGGGTCAGGATGAGAATGGTGGGCGTCATGTCCATGGCCGTGCCCACCACCATCACCAGCACCATGATGGCGATGAGCAAAAGTGTCTGGTTGCCCATGAACGGCTGCAGCATGTCGATGACCTTGGACGGCAGGTCGGCCACGGTAATGAGCCAGGCCGACACCATGGCAGCCGCCACCAGGAACATCACCACGGCGCTCGTTCGGGCGGCGGACTGGAAGATGTGGGCCAGATCGCGCAGACTCAATTCGCGGTACACCACCATGGACACGAACAACGCATACACCGCAGCCACCACCGCGGCTTCGGTGGGCGTGAAAACCCCCATGCGCAAACCGACCAGGATGATGATTGGCAGGCCCAGCGCCCACACCGCTTCGCGCAGGGCAGACTTCAGCTCGGAACGCGTGGCGCGCACGGGCGGTTTAACGTCTTCGCGCCGCACGAGCCACCACCAGGTCATCGCCAGCGCCAGCCCGAGCATCACGCCGGGAACAATGCCCGCGAGAAACAGCTTGCTGATGGACACGTTGGCCGCAACGCCAAAGATCACGAACCCGATCGATGGCGGGATGACCGGGGCGATGATGCCGGCCGCTGCGATCAGCCCGGCCGAGCGCTCCTTGTGGTGGCCTGCGGCCACCATCATGGGCAGCAGCAGCGACGCCAGCGCGGCAGCGTCGGCCACCGCCGAGCCCGACACCGCAGCCAGGATCACCGCAGCCATGATGGCCACATAACCCAGGCCGCCGGGCACGTGGCCCACCACCGCGAGCGCCAGCTTCACGATGCGTTTGGACAGCCCCCCCACGTTCATGATTTCGCCCGCCAGCATGAAAAACGGCACGGCAAGCAGCGGGAAGCTGTCTGCGCCGTTGATGACGTTCTGTGCCAGGATCTGCGCGTCGAACAGGTCCAGATGCCACATCAGCGCCACACCGCTGATGAGCAGTGCATACGCGATGGGGATGCCGACAGCCATGGCGATCAGCAGGGAGCCCAGGAAAATGGTGACGGTCATGGCGAAGTCGTTGCGTAGGGAGTGTGGTGGTGCCGGGCCTCAAAGGCGGCGGCCATCGGAGGTCGTGGCCTGTGGGCCTGCACTGACGCGGTGAGACACCTCGGTGTGGCCGCCGTGGGGTACACCGATTTGCTCAAGGGCCGCTGTTTCTTCGCTTTCACGCACCATGACAAGTTCGTGCTCGGCCAAGGGCACGAACAAAGTGCGCAGCAGGTCGTGCAGCAAGATGGCGATGCCCGACCCGCCCATCAGCACACCGCTGGCATAGAAGATACCGACCGACGCACCGGTGACCGGCGCCTCGGTCTCCCAGTTGATGAGCATCTGCGCCCAACTGCCTGACAGCAGCAACCACGACACGTAAATCATCGCCACCTGCGCCACCACGAGGCAGGCTTTTTTGCCGGTGGCGGGAAGCCGCGACACCAATGCGTCGGTGCCCAGGTGGCCATGCTCGCGAAGTGCCACCACGGCGCCCATGAAGGTCAGCCACACAAACAACCAGCGCGAAAGTTCTTCAGACACCGTGATGCCGGAGTTCATGGTGTAGCGCAGCACCACGTTGCCAAACACCAGCACCACCATGATGGCAAGGCATACCCCCGACAGGATGTCGAGCGCCCGCGTGTACCCCCGCAGTGCGCGATCAGCCAGTGCAAACATGGTGTCTCCCATTGAGTCTCAGCAATGAAAGATATTTTGTACGAACTGGTTAGTATTTAATCTGGGGCAAACCCTGTAGGCGGCCGTTGTGGTTGCTATCCGGGGGGGCGAAGCTCAGGGGCGTAGAAAGCGAACAATCATTTCAATGATCGACTCGCGCCGCTGCGCCGTAGCGGCAGGGGTGTTGAGTGGGCGCTTGAAGATGGCGCCAAAGGTGTGCTCATTGGCCACATTGAAGAAACACAGCGCCGAAATCGATCGGTGCAGGTCGACCGGGTCCACGCCGGGACGGAACACCCCGGCGGCCAAACCCCGCTGATACACGTCACGCACCGCATCGATGACGGGAATGTTCAGCTCCTGGATGGTGGTGGAGCGGTTGATGAACTCACCCCGGTGGATGTTTTCGTTCATCACCAGGCGAATGAAGTCAGGGTTGGTCAGCTGGTAGTCCACCGTGAAGCCCACCAGCGTGCGCAACGCTTGCTCAGGGGCCAGGTCGTGCAGGTGCAGTTCGGTTTCAATGCGGCGGATGCGGCGGTACGCCTCCTCCAGCACCGCCACGTACAGACCTTCCTTGCTACCGAAGTAGTAGTAGATCATGCGTTTGCTGGTGCGCGTCAGCGCGGCGATCTCGTCAATGCGCGCGCCTGCCAGCCCCTTGTCGGCAAACTCCGCCGTGGCCACCTGCAGGATGTTGGCCATGGTGCGGTCAGGGTCGTTGGTGCGCACGCGCTCGGCCGCCGGTTTGGCCGCCGTGCCGCGAGTCGCGCGTTTGAGGGGCGGTGACTCAGGGGTCTTCAACGTGTCTTGAACCAGTTCGTTCATAAGCCGCCGAGCATACGGTAAGCCCACTGAACCATGAGCGGCATGGGGCCTGGCGCGATGGCGAGTCGGCAGGCCGCCACATCTGCCACTCCGACCGCGCCGGGTTACGAGGGCAAGGTGTCCGCGAAACTCGGGCGCAGCATCAGCTTGTCCAGCAGCTTGCCCAGGTTGGGGTGCTCGGCGCGCCAGGCGATGTCGGGGAAGCGGAACTCCAGCCAGCCCAAAGCGCAGCCCACGGCGATATCGGACAGGCTCAGGTGGATGCCGCTGCAAAACGGTTTGTCGCCCAGGCCCTGGCTCATGGACTTGAGCCCATCGTTGACCTTGAGCATTTGGCGGTCGATCCAGGCCTGGCTGCGTTCGCTGTCCTTGCGGTGCGCCCAGGTGGCTTCGAGGCGGGCCAGAATGCCCGCATCCACCACGCCGTCGGCAAGCGCCTCCCAGGTTTTGACCTCGGCGCGTTCGCGGCCCTGGGGGGGAATCAGCTTGCCCACGGGCGACAGGGTGTCGAGGTATTCCACGATCACGCGCGAGTCAAAGACGGCTTCGCCGCCTTCCATCACCAGGCAAGGCACCTTGCCCAGCGGGTTGGACAGGGAGATATGGGTGTCGTCTGCCCAAACGTTTTCTTGTACGAACTGGTAGTCGAGCTTTTTTTCAGCCATGACAATCCGCACTTTGCGAACGTAAGGACTGGCAGAGGCTCCGATCAATTTCATGGTTTGTTTTCCAGTGCGCGGGGTGGTGCGGGGTGAGCTGAACACAGTGACTTTGATTCTATCGACAGCGACCCTTACCGAGACTGACGGTGGCGCGGCAGCCACAACCTACAATGGCGCGCCATGAGCCTGTCCACCATTACCGCCCTCTCGCCGCTTGACGGCCGCTATGCCCCCAAACTCGCCGCGCTGCGCCCCATCATGAGCGAACACGGCTACATGCACCGCCGCGTGCAGGTGGAGGTGGTCTGGTTCATTGCGTTATCTGACGCGGGGTTTGACGAATTCAAACCCCTGACCACCGGCGCCAGGGCGTATCTGCTGGGGTTGGTGAAAAACTTCTCGGAGGCCGACTCTGCGGCCATCAAAGAGATCGAAAAAACCACCAATCACGACGTCAAGGCGGTGGAATACTGGATCAAGAGCAAATTCGAAGCCCGCCCCGAGCTCGAAAAAGCCGCCGAATTTGTGCACTTTGCCTGCACCAGCGAAGACATCAACAACACCAGCCATGCGCTGCAACTGCGCTCGGGCCGCGACCAGGTCGTGCTGCCAGGCCTGGACCGCATCGTGCTCAAGCTGCGCGAAATGGCCCACGCCTTTGCCGACGTGCCCATGCTCAGCCGCACCCACGGCCAGACGGCCAGCCCCACCACCGTGGGCAAGGAAATAGCCAACGTGGTGATGCGCCTGCAGACGGCCTGCGAGAAGATCGCCGCCGTCAAGATCATGGGCAAGATGAATGGCGCCGTGGGCAACTACAACGCCCACCTGTCCGCCTGGCCCGAGTTCGACTGGGAAGCCTTCAGCAAGAAGGTCATCGAAACGCAAGAGCCCCTGGGCCTGGGCCTGACGTTCCAGTCCTACTCGATCCAGATTGAGCCGCACGACTACATGGCCGAGCTGTTCGACGCCGTGGCGCGCGCCAACACCATCCTGATCGACCTCTCGCGCGACATCTGGGGCTATGTGAGCCTGGGCTACTTCAAGCAGCGCCTCAAAGCTGGCGAGATTGGTTCCAGCACCATGCCGCACAAGGTCAACCCCATCGACTTTGAAAACGCCGAAGGCAACCTGGGCCTGGCCAATGCGCTGCTCAAGCACCTGTCAGAAAAGCTGCCCATCAGCCGCTGGCAACGTGACCTGACCGACAGCACCGTGTTGCGCAATATGGGCGTGGCCCTGGGTTATGCCGCGCTAGCCTACGCGTCGCTGCTGACGGGCCTGAACAAGCTCGAACTCAATGAAGAAGCCCTGGACGCCGACCTAGATGCTGCCTGGGAAGTGTTGGCCGAACCCATCCAGACGGTAATGCGCCGCTTTGGTGTGCAAGGTGCCTACGAGAAACTCAAGGAAGTGACCCGTGGCAAAACCGTGACCGCCGAAGCGTTGCATGGCCTGATCCGGTCGCTGGAGATTCCGCAGGCAGAGAAAAACCGCCTGCTGGCCATGACGCCTGGCAGCTACACCGGCAAGGCCAGCGAGCTGGCGCGCAGGGTCTGATGAGACCCGCCTGCATTCATTTGCGCATCGCCATGGTTTGGAGGTACTAGGGTGATGCACTTCTTCAAGTTGCGTCTATGGACCAAGGAACTGGCCCTCTCCATTGGGGTTATGATTCTCATCCTGGCCGTTGCGGTAGCACTTTACGGACCATACCTGGATAATCCATTTGTATTCGATGACGGGAATCTCTTCTTCACATCGCGGTTGACGACTGCTGCAATCGCTCCTTGGGAATTAGGAACCAGATCGTTACCTTATTTCACTCTGGGATGGGTCCAAACCCAAATAGGTAGTATGGCGGCGCATCGGCTGGTGGGCTTGGCGCTACACGCTATGGTTGGATGGCAACTTTATCTGCTACTGTTTCAAATGCTGACACGAAACGTATCCGAAGCCATAAAGCCGGCCCCGTCCATGCAAAAGGCAAGATTGACTGCAACTGTGATTGCCATCTTGTTTGTGGCGCATCCGGCGGCAGTTTATGGTGCAGGCTATCTTATTCAAAGAACAACCGTGATGGCCGCATTATTTGCCGTGCTTAGCTTGCGGTATCTTTTGAGAGCATTGGATGAAAATAATTATACATATGCACTGCGCGCTGCGCTGGTAGCATCGCTCGCAATTCTCTGTAAAGAGCATTCGGTAACACTACCTTTCGCAGCGCTTTCTCTTATCCTTCTTGTAGATAAGCCCGGTCGCCCGGCGTTAATGATTTTGGCCATTTATATGGGTGCAAGCCTTCCAGCCATTTCCCATGTGGTAGCGGTGGGCCTAGGGTTTGTCGGGCAGCCTTACGAGCCTGGGTTGAAAAATATTGAGAATGAAATTCATGGGCTGCCTATATTCTCCAGTAGAAATGAGCAGTGGTTATTTTCGGTCTCCATGCAGGCGAAACTGTATTTTAGCTATTGGATGCAATGGTTGATGCCATCTACTGAACGCATGTCTGTGGATTTGCGTGTTGATTTTATGCAGCCGTGGAGCCCTATTTTGGGGGTGTGTCAATTGGGTGTGTTTATTGCGGTGCCCATCATAGCCTCTGCGGTTGCTTTTTTTGGAGGAAAATATAGATTAATCGCTTTTGGCATTGTTTTTTGCTCTTTGTCTTTTATGGTTGAGTTCAGTCTTATTAGGTTTCAGGAACCTTATGTTCTATATCGCAGCTATATTTGGGCAATAGGTTATGCCGTAGTTGCTTCAGCCGTGATCTGGAAATTGCCTGCACACTGGATTTTTGGAGTCTTCTTAATTACATTTCCTCTGATTTTTATACAGGCACGTGACCGTTTGGAGAGCTTCTCTTCGCGTAGTGCGCTTTGGGAAGATGCTGGGGCCAAGCTTCAAAAACCTGAAGTAGCTGGAGCTAGCCGTATTTTTTTTAATCGTGGAAATGAGCGATTCCGCAATGGTAATGTAGATGGCGCTTTGTTGGATATTAATAATGCCATTGAATTAAATCCCTTAAATTCTGATTATTATGTTGCGCGTGCAACGACACTCATTCAGATGGGCAGGGCTGGGGACGCACTGTTGGATCTGGATGTGGCTGATCGAATTAATCCAAATGACGGAAAAAAAATCTGGTATCAAAAATTTCGAGCTCTTTATGCGTTGAAAAATCCTGCAGCAGAAGAGGCACTGCAGATGGCAGCGCGGCTTGGTAGTTTTCAAGCCCGCTACTTCATAAGTAAGCGCCGAAGTAAGACGGCGAACGTCGAAGTAATGCTAGAAGAAGCTCGGTAACATTAATGGCCATCAAATCCACCATCTTCAAGGCGAACCTGCAAATCGCCGACATTGACCACGGCTACTACGCCGACCATGCGCTCACGCTCGCCCGCCACCCCAGCGAAACCGACGAACGCATGATGGTTCGTCTGGCGGCACTGGCCATTCAGGCGCACCAGCTCAATGACCTGTGCAATGGCGATGCAACGCTGGGCTTTGGCGCTGGTTTGTCCGACCCGGATGACCCGGACGCCTCGCTGACCGACTTCACGGGCCGCAAGCGCGTGTGGATCGAGGTCGGGCAACCCGAAGACAAGCCGCTGACCAAGGCCTGCAGCAAGGCCGATTCAGTGATCGTTTATTGCTTCAACCATGCGGCCGAAGTGTGGTGGAAGGGCATCGAAACCAAACTCTCGCGGCTGGACAAGCTGCAGGTCTGGCGCGTGCCCACCGAGGCCGCACAGGCCATGGCCGCGATGGCAGAGCGCAGCATGCAGTTGCAGGCCACCCTTCAGGAAGGCGCGCTGACGCTGAGCAGCCACTTGGGCAGCGTGCATGTGGAGCCGTTGCGCTGGAAGTGAAAGATTTTTGGTCAAATCGCATGATGAGGTAGCTATCTCAGATGGTCAGATGGGGCATCAGCCTCTGCACCAGCACTGGGATTGCCCCCTCTCCCGCAAGGGGAGAGGGAGTGGGATCCATTTGAGGAAAGTATTCGGGCGAAATTGGGCTCTTCTAGCGAATGCTAGTGATGCACTCGATAAATGTCGTACGTCGAAATCGCCGTCTTCAGACGTGCGGCGAGTTCCATCACTACTATTCGCTAGAAGAGCCCGAAATTGGCTTCTAGCGCTTGATGCATAAGCGCTAAAAGCTATCAAATAAGTAGTGAATTCGATGCGGCGTACGCCTGCATCAGGTGCGTGGCATGAGCGCACCGCATTGCCAGCATTGTTCAAAGCCGCCCTCCACGAACTCTCCACAGCGGCAGGTCCATTGGCGCTGTGGCAGGTTTTGCAGCTCCTGCAGCAGCGTCCGCGCGCGGTAGGCGTGTTCGTCATGGTCGAGCCAGATCTCCGGCAGGCACTGATCGGGCGGCAGGTGGCCCGCTGCGGCGCCCAGGTATTGGCGCTGCACGGACGCCGTCATGCCCGCCTCGCACAACAGGTCTGCCCACAGCGTTGCAATGGCAATATTGGGGGCTTGGGTCAGGCGCAGCATGGGCCCACCATAACGGTTTGCTGCGCTGGCGCATAGGCCTGCGCACTGCGCTGGTTTTTGGGCGCCGGTCAGGTGCCTGGGGTGGGTGCCGGCCGGGCTGTGACGCCTTCTGCAGCACGCTCTGCATAGCGGTTAAAACGCCACGCAGAATGTTCCATCGTGATGCGGCGCCACACCGCGCGTTTGTCGGCGGGCCCCATGCCAGGCCACAGCTGCACCTCATCAAACGTGCGCCCACACCCCTTGCACAAATCGTCGCCCTGGCTGGTGGAGCAGATGGCAATGCACGGCGTGTCGGGCGTGGTGTCGTACCAGGCCAACCATGCGGCCAGGGCGTCGGGGGGCAATTGGTGGTCCTCGACGTGGTCGGTGTGCTCGAACGCCATCAGCGCATACACCTTGGCCAGCGCGCGTGTTTCGGGCGCCAGGGCCACTCCGTCGGGCGAAGGCGCCCGCGCGCGCCAGTGGTTGACGGCTGCTTCGATGTCGGTGATGTGGATGGCGGCCATGGCGGGAGGCTGTCGAGGGGGGCTGGATCATAAGCTCCCGAGTCGGCGGTGTGCGGCGCTATCGCCTTAAATCTTAGCCACCGCAGGGCTGTACTTGCGCCGGGGCGCTGGCGATGTTCCAATCGGTGCCTCGAAGGGGAGTAGCTCCCGACTTGTGCTGCAGCGGACCAAACCTTGGTTGCGACGGTGGCGCAAGGCATCGGAAATGTCGTCAATACGAAGCTTTGCTTCCGGCGTTCCGGGTTCAGGCACATGCAGTGTGCAGAACCGAGCAAGACCTTTGATGGGCCCCGTGTGGGCTGATCAAGGCCGTCCCTTCGCTTGCCATGCCCCTTTTCTCACGGGCAAGCCGCCTCGATCAACCTGCCGCAGGCCCTCTTTCTGACGGGCGGACTCTTCGCTGACACATGGCGGTGGGTTCCTCTTTTTGCGCCTTTGATATTGAGGAATTTATGGAATTTTTGGCTTCGCCCGAATTCTGGCTCGCACTCGGCCAGATCATCATCATCGACATCCTGCTGGGTGGCGACAACGCGGTGGTCATTGCCCTGGCCTGCCGCAAGCTGCCCCCCGCCCAGCGCACCAAGGGCATTCTCTGGGGAACCGCTGGGGCCATCGTGCTGCGCGTGGTTCTGATCGCTTTCGCGATGACCTTGCTGGCCCTGCCCTTCCTCAAGTTTGTGGGGGCCATGCTGCTGGTGTGGATCGGCGTGAAACTGCTGGCGCCTGACGAAGAAGGTCATGGCGATGTGCAAGGCAGCGACAAGCTGCTGGCGGCCATCAAGACCATCATCGTGGCCGACCTGGTGATGAGCGTGGACAACGTGATCGCCATTGCGGGCGCTGCGCAGAACGCGGGCGAGCATTCGTTCCTGCTGGTCGTGCTGGGGCTGGTGATTTCGATCCCGATCATCGTGTGGGGCAGCCAGCTGGTCATCAAGCTCATGGAGCGATTCCCGCTCATCATCACCCTGGGTGGCATGCTGCTGGGCTGGATCGCAGGGGGCATGCTGGTGACCGACCCCGCGCTGGCCAATCATGACAAGTGGCAGTGGATGCTCAAGATGCCGCTGGACGCGACCTCCGGTGAAGTAACCGATCTGGTCAAGTATGGTGCCAGTGTGGCGGGTGCCTTGCTGGTGTTGGCGGCAGGCAAGATCATTCTTGCGCGCCGTAAAACGGGCAGTGCTGCTGCGCCAGGACACTGATTCGCTCGAACAGCATTGCACATGCGATCGCCATGCGGCGATGCGCTCACACCGGGAGTTGGTATGGACAGAGTCATCGTTTATGTGGACGACGCGGCCCACGCGCAGCAGGTGCTGGCCCCGCTTTTGGGCCGTGAGGCCAGCGCCCGCACCCACTGGGTGCTGGTGGCCTGCGCTCCGCGCATGACCCACCGCATCAGCAAATGGGTGAGCCACAGCACGCGAGAAAGCTGGCGTGCCAAGTGGGCGGACAAACTGTTTGACCAGATTGTTCCCACCTTGCAGATGTCCGCCGCCCAGGTGACCACGGTGGTGGCCAAGGGGCCTTTGGCCGAGCTGACCAGTCAGTTGCAGGCCGAGGGCCAGACACCCGCAGCGGTGGTGGATGCCCGGCGACCCAAGGTCGATGCGCCCGCACCGCCCACTATCGTGGCGGTGGGTATACCGCCGGAGCGGCGCTGGTCGTCGCCATTGCCAGGCTCCCTGGGCAGTGTGCTGGCGGGGTGTGGGGTGCTTTGGGTGCTGGCGCTCGAATAACAAGCCGCTCGTAACGCGCCACGCGCAGACCTGCCGCGCAGGCTGTGGCGATGTGATGCAGGGGCCTTCGCGGTGGGCGCTGGACGCGGCGGGATGCGCCACGATGGGGTTGCAGCATCGGGAGCCAGTGCTATTCTTGCTGCATGAAAATTCTTCTCAAATGGCTCCTCAGCGCTGCGTCGCTGCTGTTTGTTGCCTATATCTACAGCGGCGTGGAGGTGAAGAGCTTTACCTCGGCGCTGATTGCGGCCTTTGTCATCGGGCTGTTCAACGTGGTATTGCGCCCGGTGCTGGTGGTGCTGACGCTTCCGGTGACCATTGTCACCGTCGGCCTGTTCTTGTTTGTCATCAACGCGCTGATGTTCTGGGCCGCCGCCAGCGTGCTGGACGGCTTTCATGTCACGGGGTTCGGCGCCGCGCTGTTGGGCTCCCTGATCTATTCGGCGCTGGGCTTGCTGATCGAATCAGCGCTCGGCGGCTTGTTCTTTAAGAAGTGACTGCATGGTGCGCAACCGGGTGTCGATGATAGACGCCTCGATGTGGTCCACCGACGCACCCCCACGGCGAGCCATGTCCTGCCCCGCCTTGAACCGATCCACCGCAGCGGCATAGTCATAGCGCGCCGCTTGCGCTTCGGCTTCCGCCCGAATGCCGCGCAAAGACTGCCCCTGGGCTTGCCATACCGCCGCCAGCAGTTGCCAGGCGGTGGCGTCTTTCGGATGGGTGGTCACCCAGGTCTGAAGTGCCGCAGTGACTTCAACGGCGCGCCCGGCCCTCAGCAGGGCCTGTGTGCGCAATATCAGTTCAGCCCTTTGACCGTAGCGGCCGTCCGTCTGGGCAGACTGGGCTGCGGCCCCCCCTGAATCTGGTGTAGAGACCGATGGGGGCAGCGCAGCCAAAGCCTGCGTCGCGTCACCTGCTGCCAGTTCTATCTCGGCGTTCAACAGGCGCAAAAGCCGCTCTGCGCGAGGGTCTTGTCGGGCTAGATCGTCCACTTTTTTGGCCATGACCCGTGCAGCTGCCGGGTCGCGCAACTGGCTGTTGGCCAGTGCAGCGGCGTAGAGCACCGCGACGCGGCGCGGGGCGGGCAGGGTGGAAAACCCTGTGCCTTGCGGTTCGGCGATCCACTGGCGCAGCGTGTCTACACCGGGGTTTGAGAGCACGCGGGCACGTGCGGCAATCATGGCGTGCTCCAGCGTTGGGGGCTTTGCCGCCAACGAAGCCGCTGTGCCAGGCGGCACCCGCGACTGCATGTCTGCCATCCGTTCGGTGGTCGAGGGGTGGCTGCGCAGGTAAGGCCACGAGCCGTTGTCGTTGAGCCGGTTGGCCTGCTGCAGTTTGTCGAACATGGTGACAAACCCGAGGGAGGAAAAACCCGCTGGCGCCATCAACCCATAGCCGATGCGGTCCGCCTCACGCTCCATGTCGCGCGAGAAGTTGAGCTGGTTTTGCATCGCAAGCGCCTGTCCGCCCACCATCAGTGCCTGTGTGGCGCCGGGGTTTTTGCTGGCCGCTAGCGCTGCGAGCACCATGGCACCCAGCAAAAGTGGCGTCTGTTTGCCTTGCTGGCTGATGAGCCGCGAAATGTGCCGCTGGGTGACGTGGCTGAGCTCATGGGCCAGCACGGAAGCCAGCTCATCACGGGTAGCCACCACGCCGATCAGGCCCAGATGCAAGCCCAGGTAACCGCCCGGCAACGCAAAGGCGTTGACCGTGCGGTCGCGCCCCAGAAGGATCTCCCAGGCAAACCGCTCGTCCAGCTCGGGCGAAAGCTCCCCCCGCGCCCTGGATGCCGCCAGCAACGGCTGCCAGATGCCCTGCACATAGTCGCCAATCACCGGATCGTCGATGTAGTCGGGGTCGCGGTACAGCTCGCGAATGATGCGGTCGCCCAGGCGGCGCTCTGCGCTGGTCGTGAGATCGCCGCCGTCGCCGAGGGTGGGGAGGTTGGTTTGGGCCATGGCTGGCGCAGAATACGCGACCAGATATGCTCCCAAAATAAGAGCTGTCAGCGCTTTATGTATAAGCGATAGAGCCATATTTTGTCAAAATTACCATCAGAACGAATCCAACGGGATATAGCCCATGGGTTCGGCAGTTTGCGCATCCAGCAGCACGGTCCAGGCATTGTTTCTCCCCACCAGAGGCAGATAACGCAACTGATCCACCGTTTTGCCCGAGTCTTTGATGGCTTGGTTGATTTGTACCGTTTGTTCGGCAAACCGCGTGGGCAGATCCGATGCAGGTTTTGATTCTTTGAGGATGTCTGCGACGCTGTTGGCATAAGGTTGCCAGAGATCACTGCGTGCAGACAGTGGCGCGCCACCGACAGCCGCCATGGTCGCATCAAATGATTCCGCCTGGTCTTTGAACGGGCGCAGTGCAATCGGGGTCGGGCCGGTGAGGGGTAACTTCTGCAGATCTGCCGGTGCTCTGGCGAGCAAGGTCGGGTCCACATCAACTGCATGGACCACGCTCATGCGGCTGTATTCAAAAACCAGATGGACTGGCCGAGCCACAAACACGGTCCACAGCCCATAACTCAATGCCGCCAGCTGCAGCAGCCCCACGAGCGTGAAATCTGTCACCAACTCACGCCGCGGCTTGGCGCGGTTGAAGATGATCAGCGTGATCAAAGGGCCCATGACCACATCCACACACACCACCAGCATAAAAAGAGACCGCCCGCCCGAGATTTCGCGGTAGGGGTACGGATACCACCAGCCAAACACCACCACAGCGGCCAGCGCCGCAATACACAGGCTGATGCCCAGATGAATGCCACTGGCACGCAAGCGCCCTTTCCAATTCTGCATGGTCGTATGATGCTTTCGTCTGAAGATTGTTCAACCCACGCTGGTCATCCACCGTGAAATTACCGCATGTCTGCACTTACCCACTTTGATGCCCAAGGCCAAGCCCACATGGTCGATGTGGCGGCAAAACCCGCCACCCATCGTATTGCCATTGCTTGCGGACGTATTGAGATGCTGCCAGAAACGCTGGCGCTGATTGAAGCAGGAACGGCGAAAAAAGGCGACGTGCTGGGAATTGCCCGAATTGCGGGCATTCAGGCTGCAAAGAAGACCAGCGATCTCATCCCGCTGTGCCATCCCCTGGCATTGACGAGAGTTGCTATTCAATTTGAAGCAGCTAGCGACCGCCAGTCAAGCGCTACAGGCATATTTTGTACTGCAACTGTAGAAACCGTGGGCCCTACCGGTGTGGAGATGGAGGCCCTCACGGCAGTTCAGATCGCGCTGCTCACCATTTACGACATGTGCAAGGCCGTGGACCGGGGGATGTCGATCCACGATGTGCGGGTGGTGGAAAAGCATGGGGGGAAGTCGGGGAGTGTTATTTTTGCGGCGCCCTCGCCAGCACAACCTAGTTGTATTTCGGAAAAATAACGGATTGAAGTTCAGGCCATTCATTCTGTCCGGCGGCAAGCCATTCCGAACGGGCGCTGGAGCATATCGCTTCCTTATGCAAGCTGCACAGTAGCTTCAGGGTATGAAGGCTGGATTCTGGTTGGCCATTTAGTGCGGCAGCATATGCGTAGCGCAGCAAAGCAATTGAACTGGGGTAACGCTCAGCGTTACGCTTGAAAAGATCAACATCTTCTTGGCTCATGTTCTTTGTTGGTCGTCTACGTGCAACGGTATTCATCGCAGAAATCTGATCCAATAAATTCCAGCGAGGCTGAAAAGGTGCGGCATGCGTTTCGTATTTTTGTAATTCAAAACTTAGATTGCGCGAATCATCCTCCCATTTGAAGTATTCAAATGTTATTTGCAAAAATACCAAAAAACAAAGTATTGATAAAGCCAAGATGAATTTATTATGTATTTTTATTGCATTTTTTGTTTTAAAAATGAAATTATTTTTCGAGGTTGCCATGCCGCAAAGAAAACCGGTTGGAATAAGAAAATATGTATAAAGCAATGGCAATTCAACAAGTGCGTGACCGAGAATACAGGCGAGTCCTAAAACTGCGGACCAAGAGTTGATAGAGCCCCGGGTTGTTGGTAAAATATCAAGAAAATGATTTTTTATTAAAATAATGATAATTAATGTGCATGGGATGCCCATCCAGAGCATTAGGTCGAGAATTATATTGTGAGAACTTGAGAAGAATGTATGCGTGGGTTGGTAGCCCAGAGCCGTCGCTTGCTGTGCCATGCCAATTTGACCGAACCCCCATCCGAACCATGGGTGTATTGCGATTGCATCGAGGCTTGAAAGCCAATACGTTATTCGAATGCCTGGCTCCGATGACCGTGTGAGCGACGATTGTGCCGCATCTGTTATTAATAATATTTTATTTAAAAACGGCCAAAATGCCACAAGTAAAAAATATAATATTATTACTATAAAAAAAATCCACTTTGTTGTTCGGATCGGTTTTTGCGGACGTGCAAAGTGATTTATAAAACCAGCCAAAACAAGGCCAATTATTACGCTGCGCGACTGCGTCATGGCTAAGCCTTGGCAGAAAATGGTGACCAATAGGGTGGCGGTCACGGCACTTATGCTTCTCGATTCGTATAGAAAAAAAGATCCTATTATGGAGAGAAGAAATAATGTCGCTAGATGGTTGGGTTGCGCTAGGTTTGCAAATGGGCGGCCATTTTTTGGAAAATCGACAATGAACAATCCGAAGAGGGATAGATCAAGCCATTGGTGGTTGGCAATCGCGAATGATATAAGACCAGCGAAAATCCATGCGAGCCAAAAAGAACGCATGCCGTTATTTCCGAGGTTGGAGCATTCTTCGGATGAGAAATGGTAGCCTACTAATGTCGTGGCGCCAAGAAGCAGCCAATAGATAGACGCTAGCAATGCATCGCTCTGAAATTTAATTTCGCCAATGAGCAGTTGTAGCAGGGCAATAGAGACGCCAAACAATGAGGCAACGGTGATCCACGGTATTTTTGGTGATGTATCTATGTACTGACGCCAAAGTGCCCACCCCACGAGTGGGCATATGGCAAGCACAGACAACCATTCCTGATGAAAGCTAAGCCACGGCGAGTAATGATTGGGTAGCAAAAGTGCAATGCACAAGAGGCTTGCAAACCAGGTAGTCGCCCATTTTTTGACTTGTTGATGCACAGAAATAATAGGTATGGCTGAAAACAAAAAAGCGATGCGGCTATTGCCACATCGCTTTTATTCACATTGCTGCTTCAGCAGCGCGATAAATTAACCGCGGCAAGAACCTGGCAGGTACTTGCTAGGCATTGGGTTGGTTGCGCCTGGGCCGCAGACCCATTTGAAAATTTGAACGCCTACATCGGCGTTATCAAGCGCTCTTGGAGTTGCCCCACCAATGAAAGGCGTCAGTTGAATAGTCTTACCAGCAGCATCTTTCAAATCTGGAACTACGCTGACCGCCCGGGTTGTAACCGTGATCAGGCCATCGTCGGTTGAAACGATGCTCAGAACGTATTTTGTTGGCGAGCTATTGTCTGTACCTGCTGTATTGGCTTCACAACCCCATTCGTTGGCAGCAGGCAGCACAGTCGAAGAAGTGGTCTGAACGGTTTCAGTGATGCTTGTTCGGCATTGTGATGCAGCCAAAACAACTTCGGACACCTTGGCACGGATGGTGTAGTCCTGATACGCAGGCAGAGCCACGGCGGCCAGGATACCGATGATCGCAACCACGATCATCAATTCGATCAGGGTAAAACCCTTCTGGAGAGAGCGCTTCATGAAAAACTCCTAGGAAAAATTGCAAATGCTCCCTCTACCAGCAATTGCTGTGCCAGAGTTTGCCAGCTGCTTTGCCAATGTCTGGCGCTTGGGCGTTAGTGCGAAAAAAAGGCCTGCTGGGCCTGTTAGGCGAGACGTACCTCAGACGCCTTCACTCCCTCTCGCCCGTTCGGGCTGAGCCTGTCGAAGCCTTGCACGCACGGGGCAAGCCCTGGCTTCGACGGGCTCAGCCCGAACGCATGCCGGGTATCTGAGGCATGTAACCCATCAGGCTGTTGGGTGCCGGAGCGGCCACAGAATGATCTTCAAAGAGCCGAGGTTGTCAGCAATCTGCTTGCATCTGTAGCCTGAAATTTACATTTTTGTCGCTCATGAATGTCACTGCGACGGGCTTTGAACAGGCTTTTACACCTCCAGCACTTGGCCCACTGCCAACCAGCGGATGTCATGTGCTGTCGCGCTTGCCTTGCGAGGTGCAGCATCAAACTCTCGGATTTCGTCCATGATCAGGCCGGTTTCTGACGGTTTGGTATGGGTGATGTAAATCGGGTAGCGGCTGGTTGGCGAGATGTGCGCCAATTCTCTGGCCAAGGTTTCTGGCGAGAGGTGTAGGCTGCGACCGGCCAGATTCCGTTCGCGGTTGCTGAAGGCGGTTTCTATGACGAGATGGGCCACGGGCATGGCGTTAACGCGTTCCCAAAATGCTGGGTTACCTTCTGTGTCGCCGCTGAATACCCACCAGCCTGACTTTCCTCGAGCCGCAAAACCGACGGCAGGCACGGTGTGGCGCGCGGGGAGAACCTCGATATCAGTGCCTTCCACCGTCAACAAGTCGCCGGTGGCGAAGGGGTGATACGTCAGAAACGGTGCCGCTTGCGACGGGATCGCACTGAAATCCGGCCAGATGACGTCATTGAAAACATGGGTCGCCAGCGCTGCGATGGTGGCGGGCAGTGCGTGGATTTGTACGGGAGTACGTCGAAAAGATGACACCGCATCGAGCATGAGGGGCAGAGCGGCGATGTGGTCCAGGTGCGAGTGCGTGAGAAAGACGTGATCGATCTTGCCCATTTCTTCCAGCGTGAGATCGCCTACGCCCGTGCCCGCATCAATCAGTATGCGTTCACCCATCAAGAACGAGGTGGTCCGGCAGTCTTTGGCGATGGCGCCGGAGCAGCCCAGCACGCGAACCTTCATGGGAGCCTTTACTTCGTTTCAAAATTGGTGGCGCCGTCCCAATCGGGGTCGTTGGGCTCGGACCGCCGTTGGGCTACCCGTCTCACATAAAGTTCATGCAACCTTGAGGTGGGCCCTAACAGGGCCAGTTGTGAGAGGAGCTGATCACATTGTGCCCACTGTTGCTGCCGGTATGACGTAAGAAATGGCGCCCAGATGGCCAAGTGTTCGGCACGCCGAGGCTCCAGATCTTGCAGGGTGGAGAGCGGCTGGTAAATGGCAACCGCCTGCGCCTTGCCTTTCACCCGCACAAGATCCATTTGTTGCCACGCGAATTGCGGCGCGAGTGATTGGGTCGATTCACTAACAACGATGGAGCTGCCATAGTGTTTGGATAGGCCCTCCAGCCGAGAACCCAGGTTCACCGCATCGCCTATGACGGTGTAGCTGCGCCGTATGTCCGAGCCCATGTCGCCGACGCACATGATGCCGGTGTTCAGCCCGATACCCACGCCGATCTCGGGAAGGCCGCGAGCGCGGTGATCAAGGTTGAGTTCGTCGACGGCTTGGGCCATCTCCAGGGCCGCCGCCACCGCCAGGTGGGCGTGGTCTGGGGTGGTGATGGGCGCCCCCCAGAAGGCCATGACGCAGTCACCCATGTATTTGTCAATGGTGCCCCGGTGGGCGCGAATGATGTGGGTGAGCCGACTGAATACCTCGTTGAGCAAGGCCTGTAGTGGTAGCGGCTCCATCTGCTCCGACATCGCCGTGAATCCACGCATGTCGCAAAACATGACTGTCAACTCCCGGTTGGCGGCCTGCATGGTGTATTTTTCGGGCTGCTTGAGCATCTCATCGACGAGCTCAGGAGGGACATAAGTGGCGAATTGCGCGGCCAATTCCCGCTTGGAGCGACTTTCCACAAAGTAGCCGTAGGCCATGTTGAGCGCGAACGCGAGCATGGACATCACGACTGCGGTGGCAAGCGGCAAAGCCAAGCCTTGTGCCACGTAGAGCCACAGGTTCAGCCCTACCAACGTGCCCACAACCCCGGCGCTCAACAGCACCGCAGCGGTGGCAGAGAGCAGTGGTAACACCACCGCCAGCAGCAAGCCGGCGCCGACCACCTGCAGCACGTCGAAGCCGATGGCGTAGTCCGGGCGCACGATGCTTTTGCCGTCCAGAAATGCCGAGAGAACATTGGCGTGTGTCTCCACACCGGGATAGGCCTTACCCACTGGCGTGACCCGCAAATCCAGAAGCCCCGGTGCCGTCGATCCGACCAGCACAAGTTGGTCTTTGAGCTGCCCGGCGGGGAGTTTGCGTTCCAGGACATCGGAGGCCGAGATGTAGGTGAACGAGCCCCCTTTTGCGTCGCCTGGGCCTCTGTAAGGGATGAGGGTTGCCAGCTGATCGTCTACCGGGAGTACCAATGCGCGGCCGTCCTGGCGCAAAGCGATGCCCTGCAACGCATCCTGGGTTCCGTTTGGGGTGACGTTGGCAAAGTCTGGATGAACACCGGGGCGACCGATCACGGTGCGAAACATGGCCAACGCCAGAGATTCGTAGTACTCACCTTGGTATTCCGCCAGCAGCGGCAAAGACCGCACGACTCCATCGCCGTCCGTGACCGAGTTAAAAAAACCCGCTGCGGGCGCAGCGCGAGCCAGGCTCTCGATATTGCTGCTGTACCCTTTCCAACTACTGGAAACGAGTGGAAGACCGCGCAGCTGTGTCTGGTTGATTGCAGGTGGGGGGAGAACCCCTTTTTTGATACCGTCGCGATCATCGCCAGAGAAGTAGTAGCCCAACACCACCGAATGGTCTTGGAGCGACTGGGCAAACAGTGCGTCGTAATTCAGGCTGGGCGCAAGGCGTGCCAGTTGCGCTTTGAATTTCGGCTGGTCGCGCAAAGGGCCGTCGGCCAACTGCTGCAGTGTGGAGAGGCCCGATGTTTCATCCGCTTCGGCGAAAAGAACATCAAACCCGACGACAGCCACCTGCTGGCGTTCGAACAGTTCGCGCGTCAGTTCCGCAAGTTTGTCTCTTCTCCAAGGCCACTGGCCAATGCGGCCCAGGCTCTTTTCATCGATATCCACAATGACGATGCGCTCGTCGCGTGTGCGAGGCATCGTGACCCGCAGCCGCGTGTCGTAAATGATGTTGTCCAGCCGCTCAAGGACCTGAAGGTGAAGAAAACCGGCAATGTGCAAGACCGCAAAAAAAAGCGGAATCAGGGTGACCGCGATGCGGCGCCAGTGGCGCTGAAGCGGCTGCGGTAGGCGTTGCCACATAGGCCCTGCGTAGGTAGAGCAGGTGTGCGAGGAGAGAGACGCCTGCGACAGCCTCGCTTTTGTCAGCTTTGCTCGAACTGCATCTCTGTACCGGCCAGCTCAAGCCGGTCCCCGTGTTTGAGTGGCACGGGTGACTCGCCGATGGCTGCGCCGTTGAGCATGGGCATGTCTGGCCCTTCGACATGGGCCAGCACAAAACCATGATGTCGCTTGGTGATGGATGCGACAGCAACGCCCGGTTTGCCAATGGTTGTCACCACTTTTTGCAGCGATACCTCACGGCCTGCAGCGGCGCCCGACATCACCCGGATCACTGCGGTAATGGGCGCTGGGGCCGGTGCAGGCGTCGCGGGACGGGCCGCTGCACCGATAGGCGGCACCATGCCCGGTTTGAAAATCATGGTTTTCTCGAAATTTTCACCTTCGGCTTCCTGGAGGAAGCGGATCTTGTACTTGCCCACCTCTACCGTATCGCCATTGCGCAGGTCCTGCCGCTTGACGGCCTTGGCATTCACATAGGTGCCGTTGGTGCTTCCAAGGTCTTCAATTTCGACCTCATGCCCCGCCATGTGGATCACGGCATGTTCTCCACTCACTGCGAGGTTGTCGATCACGATGTCGTTGTATGGGCGCCGTCCGAGCGTGGTCCGCTCTTTAGTGAGCTGCACTTCCTTGATGACGACGCCGTCAATTGAAACGATCATTCTGGGCATGATCTACTCCTGATGTGATGAGTTGTTGTAGTTCGGGCCTCTCATGAGGCGCCTAGCAATCGAGACATAAGGCTGCGTTTCTTGCCTCCCGCCGCAGCCTGCACCAGCAGCACGCTCACGTTATCACGCCCGCCGTTGGCGTTGGCAGCGTCCACGAGCAGTGTCGCTTTTTCCTCTAATGGAATGGGTGTGCGTACCAACTCTGCAATATCCATGTCCGGGACCATGTCTGTCAGACCATCTGAGCAAAGCAGGAATAGATCATTGGGCGCCACCTGGAACTCATTGACTTCCATGAGCACATTGGGCTCGACCCCTAGAGCCCGGGTCACCAGGTTGCGATTGGAAGAAAGCGCAGCTTGTTGTGCCGTCAAGATGCCCGCGTCAACCTGCTCCTGCAGCCAGGAATGGTCGCGTGTGATTTGTTGCAGCGAACCATCGCGCAAGCGGTAACAACGCGAATCCCCGATGTGGCCCAGGATGAGACGGCTGCCATGAAATACGGCGACAACCAGTGTCGTCCCCATGCCCGCATATTGCGGATTGGACAGCGACGCGCCCAGGATTGCGTGATTGGCGTTCTCAACGCAAATCTCCAGTGCCCGGCGAACATCGGTCGATTGGGGTGTCGTGCCTGCCTGACCCAACCAACGAGCCATTTCCGAGCGGATAAAGGTCGTCGCCATTCCGCTGGCGACTTCTCCGGCGTTGTACCCGCCCATGCCGTCCGCAAGAATGGCTACTTGTGCGTCCGTGTCGACGGTGACCGCGTCTTCGTTGTTCGTGCGCACGCGCCCCTTATCGGTCAGCGCGGAAAATTCATAGCTCATGGATGTTGCGGCGAGCGTCATTGGGCGCCTGAAATCGGCAGGGCTGCCGCACCCCTCAAGACGGGGGGCTCCATCACGGTTTCCTGAAAATCCACCATCTCATGCCCAGATGCATCGCGGTGCGCATCATAGACGACTGCTTCGGCGGTGGGCATCTCCTTTTGTGCCGCACTTGGTCCGGCGGCGGCCTGCCGCAGAGCGGCTGCAAACTCAAGCCCGGTCTGGTAACGCGCTTCGGGCTTCTTTTGCAGTGCCATGGCAACGGTCTGTGCGACGTCCGAAGAGAGCTCAGGGCGCATCTGGCGAATGTCCGGGGCTTCGACGCTGGTAATCTTGTGCATCAGCTCCGTCAGGGACTCACCGCGCAGCGGCAGGGAACCCGTGAGCAACTGAAATACGGTGACTCCCAGCGAATACAGATCAGAACGGCCATCAATCTTTTTGCCAGCCAGCTGTTCGGGGGACATGAAACTGGGGGTTCCCAGAACGAGCCCTGTTCGTGTTCTGCTGGAGTCGGTGATACGCGCAATGCCGAAGTCCGTCACCTTCACTGCGTCTGTGGCCGCATCGAACATGATGTTGGCGGGTTTGATATCGCGGTGCACGACATGGTGGGCATGCGCATAGTCCAGCGCATCGGCGACCCGTGCAGCAATCGAGAGCACGGTGGAGACGGGCAGCAGCGCGTGGTGGCTGCATGCATGGGTCAGATCACTGCCTTTGAGAAACTCCATGGCAATGTAGGCAAGGTTGCGCTCTTCGCCCGCATCAAAAATCGTCACGATGTGGGGGTGTTGCAAGCGTCCGGCAGATTCGGCCTCCCGAAAAAAGCGGGCGCGGGCGTCGATCAGTGCATCGCCTTCGAATTCTTGTCCCAGGGCGAGTGTCTTGATGGCAACGACACGCCCGATCTTGGGATCACGCCCCAGGTACACGACGCCCATGGCGCCTTTGCCGATCTCCCGGTCAAGCTGGTAGCGTCCAAGCATGGACGGTTTCAGTGCATCGCCCGCCGCAAGCTGGGGGCCTACTTCGACGGGGGGCTGCGTCGAAATGGGTGGTGTGCTGCTGGCCGTATCTGCCGTCTGCGCATTTGCCCGTGCGCGCGTGTACCGGCTTCGCGCATCCTTGTAGTGACGGTTGTGCCGCAGGATATGTTCATAAACAACCTTGGCTTTGGCAAACTTGCGCTTGCGTTCGAAATCTTCTGCCAAGTGGTACAGGTTGTCGAGAAGCGCATCGCTTGGGGGAACTTTGCGCAGGCGTTCAAAGGCTCTCTCCAGATGGCCTTGCCCCTGCAGTGCAAGCCCCATCATCCGGTCAGCTTCTGCTGCGTCGGCCGGAGAGTGCGCTGCGCGACGGCCTTTGTACTGAAGCAGGGCGACAACTATCACCCCCGCCACCAGCGCGACCATGGCCAATACCAGCGGCACCCAGATTCCTGCGAAGCGAAGCAGGCTGGTTTCAAGGCCGACAAGGACAAGCAGCAGCACCGAACCAGCCGCCAGGCTGCGCAGGGCCGAGGTGCCAACTGCCATCAGTGCAATCAAGAACAGCACTGCCGCCACCGCCACCCCGCACGCAGCGCTGGCCCAAGCGGGTGCGCGCACGCCCAGGCCCTGGCGCAAGGAGGACACAGTTTGTGCGAGGAGCTCGATGGGGTACGCAGCCACGCCATTGCGCTGCGCCCAAGGCACCGCGAGAGCGCCAGAGCTTGCGCCCACGAGCACAATTTTGTCCTTGAAGGTGCCGGGAGGTGTCTTCCCCTCCAGCACGCTGACAAAGGATGAGGCCGGGAAGGCCGGCGAACCATCGGGCAATGTCTGAGCGCGGGGGCGCATGACGGCAGCGCTGTTGGTGGGGATGCTCAACCCGCCCACCAGCAGGCCTGGAGGCGACGTTTGAATGCGCAGGTCACTCGGGCCCAGATGCAGGCTATGTTGCGCGGCCAGCAATGAAAGGGCGGGTACGCCGGCGTTGTCGTACTGCAGCAGCAATGGAATCTGGCGCACCTGTCCGTCCATATCTGCGTCGGCGTACAGATGCCCTACCCCGGCGGCCACGGCTCCAAATGCGGCCACTGGATGTTGCGCTGATTGGACCTGTGTTGCATAGGAGCCAGGGTTTGGCAGCGTGCTACGAACCGCATAGGCCGGTAGCGCAGTGGGTGTGCCGGTATCGGCATACCGTGATGCCAGAAGCACGTTGCCTGCCTTTTGGATAGCGCTGGCAAGGCGGGCATCGGTATCCAGTGCCGCGTCGGCCTCTGATGCGATAAGGCTGACTTCGGCTGCCAATGGGGATTCGTCCGAGGCGGTTGCCAGGGTCTGTCGGATCCTGCGCACGTAGGCCAGGCCTGTGTTGTCGTGCGCGGTAGTGAGGTCGGGGGTGTAGACAATGGTCTTAGCCCCAGCGGCGGCGAGGCGGTCGATCAGGCGCGCATGGATGTCGTTCGACCATGGTCCCTCGCCCAAGGCCGCTAGGCTCGCCTCGTCAATGCCAACAATGGCAATCTCTGCAAGGGGTGCAGGGCTGGAGACGCTGTTCGCTGCGTCATACAGTGCGTATTCCAGCCGTTGGGAGACACCCGTGGCGGCGCACATCACGGCTGCCACCACTGCGATCAATGCACTCAAAAAGCCGTCGGTACGCCACACATTGAGCCGCCGCGCCGAGGTTCTTCTTCCCACTTGCTGTTGTTCCACTTCGTATTGAGTGGTCCTTAAAGCAATTTATGCGCCCAGGGCGCAAAGCGCCTGACGCAGGGTCATCACGGAGTGCTAAGGGCGAATTTGTGACAGTTTGTGTCGGGTTGTGGCCTCATACACAGCGGCTTTGGGTCGGTATTGTTGCCATTTTTGTCACACCGAAGCGGACCTCGGTGTGACATCTGTCGGCTTCAGGTCGCGGACTCGTTCTGCGGCTTGGGGCGCCACAGTTTGCCGACCCCGACTACCAGTGCTGCGCCCAAGGCCGCAGCGACATAGTGGAGGGCTGGATGGGTCACTGCGTAGTCATGCAAGATGGCATCGCTGGCGATGGTTTCGCCGCCCACCCAGCCGATCAGTGCCGCGCCCAGCACGATGATGACGGGAAACCGGTCCATCAACTTGATCATGAGCGTGCTGCCGAAGATAACCAGCGGGATACTGATGGCCAAACCCAGCACCAGCAAGATCACGTTCCCGTGTGCGGCGGCGGCGACTGCAATCACGTTGTCCAGGCTCATCACCAGATCGGCAATCAGGATGGTGCGCACCGCTGCCATCAGGCTGCCATACGTCTTGCTTTCACCCTCGGATTCTTCATCGCCGCTGAGCAGCTGATAGCCGATCCACAGCAGCAGGCAGCCGCCCACGATTTGCAGAAAGGACAACTCCAGCAGCTTGGCCGCTACGACGGTCAGTAGGATACGCAGGACCACGGCAGCGCCAGAGCCCCAGAAGACGGCTTTTCTTTGTTGATGGGGGGGGAGTGATCGGGCTGCGAGGGCGATGACCACCGCGTTGTCACCCGAAAGAATGATGTTGATCCAGACTATCTTCACCAAGCCGATCCAGAAATCAGCACTTTGCACAAACTCCATGACGCAACTCCATTGTTATGAATGCAAGAAGCGCCCGGAACCAGGGTTCCGCGCGCTTCATTTTTTATCGGAGCCACCAGTCTAGCGGGATGGCCCGCTCGACGCGTCCGTAATTGTGCTTACGGACCCGGCTGATTGACGGCTGATTTACTTCAGCTGGGCTTTGAGCAATTTGCCCAGTTCCGAGGGGTTGCGCGTGATGATGAAGCCCGACTCTTCCATGATGGCCAGCTTGGCATCCGCAGTGTCGGCTCCGCCAGAGATCAGCGCGCCGGCATGGCCCATGCGCTTGCCGGGAGGTGCGGTCACGCCGGCGATGAAACCAACGATAGGCTTCTTCATGTTGGCCTTGCACCACAGAGCGGCTTCGGCTTCATCGGGACCGCCGATCTCGCCAATCATGATGACGGCATCGGTGTCGGGGTCGTCGTTGAAAGCGCGCATCACGTCGATGTGCTTCAAGCCATTGATCGGGTCGCCGCCAATGCCCACAGCGGTGGACTGGCCCAGACCCACTTCGGTCAACATGGCCACGGCTTCGTACGTCAGCGTGCCCGAGCGGGACACCACGCCGATGCGGCCCTTGCGGTGGATGTGGCCAGGCATGATGCCGATCTTGATTTCATCGGGCGTGATGATGCCGGGGCAGTTGGGGCCCAGCAGCAAGGTCTTCTTGCCACCAGCGGCTTCCTTGGCCTTCATCTTGTTGCGCACTTCGAGCATGTCGCGCACTGGGATGCCTTCGGTGATGCAAATCGCCATGTCCAGGTCGGCTTCAACGGCTTCCCAGATCGCGGCAGCGGCGCCTGCAGGCGGCACGTAGATCACCGACACGGTCGCACCGGTCTGCGATGCGGCTTCCTTGACGGAGGCGTAGATCGGGATGTTGAAGATCGACTCGCCAGCCTTCTTGGGGTTCACGCCTGCCACGAAGGCGTTCTTGCCGTTCGCGTATTCCTGGCACTTTTCGGTGTGGAACTGGCCCGTCTTGCCCGTGATGCCCTGGGTGATGACCTTGGTGTCTTTGTTGATGTAGATCGACATGTGTGTTCTCCGGGCTTACTTGACGGCAGCAACGATCTTGGTCGCAGCTTCGGCCATGGTGTCTGCGGCAATGATGGGCAGGCCAGACTCGGCCAGCAGTTTCTTGCCCAGCTCTTCGTTGGTGCCCTTCATGCGCACGACCAGTGGCACGGACAGGTTCACGGCCTTGCAGGCGGTGATCACGCCGGTGGCGATGGTGTCGCACTTCATGATGCCGCCGAAGATGTTGACCAGAATGCCCTTGACGTTCTTGTTGCCGAGCATGATCTTGAAGGCTTCGGTGACCTTCTCGGCCGTGGCGCCGCCGCCAACGTCCAGAAAGTTGGCCGGCTCGCCGCCAAACAGCTTGATGGTGTCCATGGTGGCCATGGCCAAGCCAGCGCCGTTCACCAGGCAGCCAATGTTGCCGTCCAGGCTGATGTAGGCCAGGTCGAACTTGGAGGCTTCGACTTCGGCGGGGTCTTCTTCGTCCAGATCGCGGAAGGCCACGATTTCTGGGTGGCGGAACAGCGCGTTGGGGTCAAAGTTGAATTTGGCGTCCAGCGCCATCAGGTTGCCCTTGGAGTCGCAGTTCAGTGGGTTGATTTCCACCAGCGACGCGTCGGTTTCCATGTAGCACTTGTAGATCTTGGCGAAGATGTCTACGGCCTGGTCGATGGAAGCGCCGGTCAGGCCAATGGCTGAGGCCACTTTCTTGCTTTGCTCGGCGGTGATGCCGGTCAGCGGGTCGATCATCTCGGTGACGATCTTCTCGGGCGTGGAGTGGGCCACTTCCTCGATGTCCATACCGCCTTCGCTCGAAGCGATCAGAGCCACCTTTTGCGTCGCGCGGTCGGTGACCAGCGATACATACAGCTCGTTCTTGATGTCGGCGCCGTCTTCGATGTACAGGCGGCGAACCTTCTGGCCTTCGGGGCCGGTCTGGTGCGTCTTGAGTTGCATGCCCAGGATTTCGCTCGAAATGCGCTTGACGTCTTCAATGGTCTTGGCAACCTTCACGCCGCCGCCCTTGCCACGGCCACCGGCGTGGATCTGGGCCTTGACGACCCACACAGGGCCGCCGAGTTTCTGGGCTGCTTCGACGGCTTCTTGCACCGTGAACGCGGGAATGCCACGCGGAACGGGCACACCAAAATTGCGCAAGATTTCCTTGCCTTGGTATTCGTGAATCTTCATGAGGTCTCTCTCAGGGAAGGGTGGTATTTACCCGTTTACCATGAACAGTTGTCTGGCCGCGGGCTTGGGACATGGCAGCCTCGGAATGTATCATGCTGCAATGCACCATGCTGGTGTCAAGCTGACGGCCCCCTGCCGCGATGCCGCCACCAAGTTCATCATTCCCCCATCGGCAGACGTTGCCGCCTTCTTGCAGGAGCACCCCATGTCCAAAATCTTTATCGATGGCGAAGCCGGTACCACGGGCCTGCAGATCCGCGAACGGCTGCAAGCCATGCCGCAGATCGAACTGGTCAGCATTGCGCCCGGACTGCGCAAGGACCCCGCCGCCAAGCGCGATCTGATCGCCGGGGTGGACCTGGTCGTGCTGTGCCTGCATGACGACGCTGCCCGCGACACCGTGGCCATGGTGGACGGTATCGAGCAGGCCATCGGCCGCAAGATCAAGATCATTGACGCGAGCACCGCCCACCGCACGGCGCCCGGCTGGGTGTTCGGTTTTCCAGAGCTGGCGGTAGGGCAGTCGGCTGCCGTGGCCGCCGCCACGCGTGTGGCCAACCCCGGCTGTTATGCCACGGGCGCTATCGCGTTGCTGCGCCCCTTGGTTGATGCGGGCCTGATCCCCGCCGATTTTCCATTGGCACTGCCCTCCGTCAGCGGTTACTCGGGCGGCGGGCGCGCCATGATCGAGGCCTACCAGAAGGGTGAAGCGCCGCTGTTCGAGCTGTATGCGCTCGGTCTGGCGCACAAGCACTTGCCTGAAATCATGCACTACACCGGCATCACGCGCCGGCCCATCTTCGTGCCCGCCGTGGGCAACTTCGAACAAGGCATGCTGGTGCAGTTGCCTGTGCACCTCGACACCCTGCCCGGCGCCCCCAAGGCCAGCGACCTGCACGACGCGCTGGCCGCGCACTACGCCAAGAGCAACACGCCCGAGCAGTGGGTGAGCGTGTTGCCCGCCACGGCCGACGGCAAGCTTGACGCCCTGGCACTCAACAACACCAACAAGCTGGAGTTGCGTGTGTTCGCCAACGAAACCTACCGCCACGCGGTGCTGGTGGCACGCCTCGATAACCTGGGCAAGGGCGCCAGCGGCGCCGCAGTGCAAAACTTGAAGCTCATGCTGGGCCTGTGATTTTCTGCACGGTCCGCTGCGGGCGACCTGTCCTTTAGGGACGTCGTCAGCGGGTCCATCCGTCCATAATCGCGCCAGCCCGGGCCCTTGCCCGGCACCGAAAGGCGTGGCATGAAGAACATGGCATTTCCCGGGCGGGTGGCTGCAGCGGCGTTGCTGGCCTCCCTGGCAGCCCCCGCAGGGGCTGATACGCGCGTACCGACACAAGATATCAAGGGGCTGACAGATCCCGCCGGCTTGAAGCGCTACGCGGGCGCGGTGCTGCTGTACCGCGATGACGCCGCCTACGACGAAGTGCGGTTTCCTGCGGCCAAGGTCGTCAGCCAGAGCGACGACAAGCTGGTGGCCCCCCGCAACCTGGAGCGTGCTGGCCAGCGCACGGCGCTGCAGTACGTGGCACCCGCCGGGCGGTCTTCGCTGGAGGTGCTGCGCGGATACCAGCAAGAGCTCAAAACCGCCGGGTTCGAGACCGCCTACGAATGCGCGGGCGACGCCTGTGGAGGCTCCAACATCTTTACCTACAGCCTGCCGCGTTCGCTGCTGCCTGCGGGATGGGCGGGCAAGGTGGGCGACAACAGCCCTGCGGCCTGCGCTGCCGGCGGCACCGCAAGTGACCTGCGTTATGCGCTGTTGGACAACAAGACCACGGGTGCAATCCTGGCGGTGCTGACCTGGAACCCCGACATCACCTCAGCCTATTGCGACGAGAAAGAGTTTCAGAAACACACCACCATCACCGTGGTGCGCGTGGAGCCCAAGGCACGCGAGCAGCAGATGGAAACCCTGTCTTCCAGCGAGATTGCCAAGGGGCTCGACGCCAACGGCAAGGTCGCCATCTACGGCATTCTTTTTGACACCGGCAAGACCGACATCAAGGCACAGAGCAAGGCTTCACTCGATCAGATCGGCGGTTTGCTCAAGCAGCAAGCGGGCCTCAAGCTCCATGTGGTGGGGCATACCGACAACGTGGGCAACTTGCCCGCCAACCTCGACCTGAGCCGGCGCCGCGCCGATGCTGTAGCAGCCGCATTGGCCAAGGACTACGGCATTGCCCGCGACCGCCTGACCGCCAACGGCGTGGCCAGCCTGGCGCCAGTGGCCTCCAATGGCAGCGATGCGGGCCGGGCGAAGAACCGGCGTGTCGAGCTGGTTTTGCAGTAGCAACAGCAACAGCCCTTAACGGTTGGCCGGTTGGCCATTGGTTTGCCGTTTGCTATCTATTGAATAGCTGCTAGCGTTTGGTGGGTAAGCGCTAAGGCCCCAAAAGACTTGAACTCTTACGGCCAGCGCACGGCTTGTCAGGCGTCGTCGTCATTCACCGCGCTGCGCAGCACGCGCCGCACCACATCGCCCGAGAACCCCCGCGTGAGCAGAAAACGGGTCTGCTTCGCGTTCTCTTGGGGGGTTTGTGGTGGTGCCGTGAACTTGCGTGCCCACACGCCTCGGGCGCGGTCTAGCTCACTGGCCTGCAGCTGCGCCACGGCGTCCTGAATGGCCTCGCCAGCCAGGCCCTTGGCCTGCAGTTCCTGGCGGATGCGCGCTGCCCCCATGCAGCTGGCGCGGCGGTGGAGCACAGATTCCAGCACACGGGTTTCGTTGATGAAGTCCTTGGCCTGCAGTTCATCCAGCAGGGCCGCCAGATCGTCGCCGTCCTGCACATGGGCCGCCAGCTTGGTCATCAGCTCGGCGCGCGAATGTTCGCGTTGGCTGAGCAGCCGCAGCGCGCGGCCTTTGAGTGAAAGGGTGTCAAAGCCCATGGGATTGCAGCGCGGGCACGAAAGCTATGAAATCGATAGCTACTAGCGCTTTATGGATAGGCGCTAGATGCCCATTTCATTCATATTCTTGCAGTGCCTCATCGCGCTTTGGCCTGTGGGTTACTTGTCTTCCTTGTCCGCTTTTTCCGCTTTCTCGGCCTTTTCTGCCTTGCCCGGTTTGGCGGCAGGGGCGGCCCCGGCCAGCGGTGGCAGCAGGGCAATGTTCAGGCTCTCGCGCACCTTGTTCTCGATCTCGTGCGCCAGGTCGGGGTTTTCGCGCAGGAACTCGCGCGCGTTGTCGCGGCCCTGGCCGATCTTTTCGCCGTTGTAGGCATACCAGGCGCCAGCCTTCTCGACGATCTTGGCGTTCACGCCCATGTCGATGATTTCGCCTTCGCGGCTGATGCCCTCGCCGAACAGGATGTCGAACTCGGCGGTCTTGAAGGGGGGGCTCACCTTGTTCTTGACCACCTTCACCTTGGTTTCGTTGCCGATGGCTTCGTCGCCCTTCTTGATGGTGCCGGTGCGGCGAATGTCCAGGCGCACCGAGGCGTAGAACTTGAGCGCATTGCCGCCGGTCGTCGTTTCAGGGCTGCCGAACATCACGCCGATCTTCATGCGGATCTGGTTGATGAAGATGACCATGCAGTTGGTCTTCTTGATGGTCGAGGTCAGCTTGCGCAGCGCCTGGCTCATCAGGCGGGCCTGCAGGCCGGGCAGGCTGTCGCCCATTTCGCCTTCGATTTCGGCCTTGGGCGTGAGGGCCGCGACCGAGTCGATGACGATCAGGTCCACGGCGCCCGATCGCACCAGGCTGTCCACGATTTCAAGCGCCTGCTCGCCAGTGTCGGGCTGGCTGATCAGCAGGTCGGACAGCTGCACACCCAGCTTCTGGGCGTATTGCACATCGAGGGCGTGTTCGGCATCGACGAAGGCGCAGGTGCCGCCCTGCTTTTGCATCTCGGCAATCACTTGCAAGGTCAGCGTGGTCTTGCCCGACGATTCCGGGCCGTAGATCTCGACCACACGGCCGCGGGGCAGGCCGCCCACGCCCAGCGCGATATCGAGGCCCAGCGAGCCGGTGGAGACGACCTGGATGTCCTCGATCACCTCGCCTTCACCCAGGCGCATGATCGTGCCCTTGCCAAACTGCTTCTCGATCTGGGCGAGCGCGGCGGCCAGGGCCTTGGCCTTTTCGGTGTTCACGGGCAATGCGGGGTTGGTGCCTTTGACTGCGACGTCCATGAGTAACTCCTGAGTAAAACGATAAGGGGTGGCCTGCCAGCGGGTCAAAATTAAACTGTTATTAACAACAGTGCTGGTTGCTTGACCAGTAATGTAGAGGCACCCATGCGTCGAGTAAACTATTTTTTAGTCAGTTTGCCTGACGTTATGCGCACCCTCGCCGCACCGTTTTCCGGGGCCCCAGATTCCAGGCGTGTGGGTGTTCTTTTCTGCCCTTCGCCAAGGCCATTTGCATGAAGACCAGCCTTCCCATCGCCCTCGCCACGCCGGACGACGCATGGCGCCAGACTCACCTGGGCCGCTTGCTGGGCCACGCGATGCGGCGTTTTGATGCCCGTGTCTTGCAGCTCATGGCGCGCAATGTGGATGTACCCCTGGCGCTCTCCAACCTGGCGGCGCGTGATCAGGTCGGGGCGGCGCACATCCACCTGACGCGGCACCTGGCGCTGGGCGGAGACCGGCTCACCGACCTGGCGCAACGGGCGGGCATGACCAAGCAATCCATGGCGCAGTTGGTGGATCAGTGTGAGGCGTGGGGGTTGGTCACCCGCGAGGCGGACCCCCGCGATGCACGCGCGCGCCGTGTGTGTTTCACACAGACCGGTCTGGCGTGGCTACAGGGATTTCGGGAGGCCGTGACGCAGGCCGAAGCGGAGTTTCGCGCCGAGGTGGGCGACGAAGTGGCCACCGTGGTGGCCATTGGGCTGGAGGCCTATGCAGGCGGTAACGATGGTGCCTGAGATCGTGAACACGCTTTGAGGGCCTGACGGGCTCCGCGTCGGCCACTGGCCGAGGGCGCTCATCATGGGCCGTGCGGTCTCTTCGCTTCAGTTGGCCGTGTTGACGGCACGTGCACCGGCCAGGGTGCTGGTGTCGCCACCGAGGCGGCGCACTTCTGCCTGGAACTCAGCGCCACTGCGTGCGCGTTGGTACTGGGCCAGGCGTGCCGCGTAGTCGGAGTTGGTGTCCGCATAGCCTTCGCCCGTGTTCATGCCGCTCAGGCCAGCACGGTTCCACAGGTTCAGGTCGGCTTGCACTTCAGCGCGACTCAGGCTCGGGCCTTGGGCCACCAGCTCGGGGCCCACCCATTCTTCGGTCAAAGGGCGGGCGGTGGCGGCAGAGGCAGCGCCTGCAAAAGTGGCAGCAGCCACAGCGGCGATGGTGAACAGGGTTTTGGTAGATGTCTTGGTCATGGCAGTACTTCCTTGGGAGTGATTCCTGCAGTGCGAGATTGCGTTCTGCATGGGGGGAAGTTTGTGCTTTTGACGACCGCGCGTATGTGCCAAAACGCACAGGTTTTGCCATGTCGATAGGGCCCGCACCGCGCGCTCCGCCCGTGCGTCAGGCCGATGCCCGCGGCTCCGCTGCCTTGAGCGACTTGCCCCACAACCGTGACGGCTGCTTCACGTGCAGCACTTGCAAAGGCACTGAGCGCCCCCGCACCTGCACCTGCTCCGGGGCGCCCAGCACATCGGCCACGCCGGCCAGCCGCGCCGCCTGCAGCGACATCACCAGCCGGGCGCCGACCACTTTGGAGTGGTCTTGCAGGCGGCTGGCGGTGTTGACCACTTCGCCCACGGCGGTGAAGGTGGTGGTGTCTTCATACCCCACGCGGCCCAGTGCCACGCGGCCGGCGTGCAGGCCCATGCCAAAGTCCAGCGCCAGGCCAAACTGGGCGTCGAGGGTCTTGCTCCACGCGTCCATCCGCTGCTCGATCAGCACGGCGGCCTGCACGGCCTGCTGGCACGCGGTGGCCAGATCGGTATCGAGGCCAAAAATCGCCATCACGCTGTCGCCAATGAACTGGTTGGCCATGCCACCGCTGTCTTGCACCGCAGCGCCCACCTGGCCGAAATATTGGTCCAGCATCCAGGCCAGGTCAAACGGCCACTGGCGCTCTGCAATCCCCGACCAGCGCCGCAAATCCACAAACAAAATGGCCACCTGCCGTTCTTCGCCCAGGCGAGCGGACGGCAACGCCTGGCTGGGCTGAAACAGCGGCGTGACGCGAAGGTCGCCTTGCGGGCGCAGCTGGCACGCCAGCCGCACGCCGGGCGGTGCCTGCACGCGCAGCAGCGTGGCCCGCTCATCGGGGCCGGGCGCCGGCAAATGGACGGCCGGCCCGTCAACCCGCACGCGGCAGGTGGAGCACCGCGCCCGCCCGCCACACAGCGACAGGTGCGCAATGCCTTGCGCGCGGCTCGCCTCCAGCACGGTGAAACCCCGTGGCACCTGCACGGCGCGGTCGGGGTAATGCAGGGTGATGTGGCCGCCGCCGCCGCGCTGTTGCCGCCACGTATGCCAGGCCCAGCGCGAGGCCAGCAGTGCGAGCAGGGCGGCGGCCCAGCCCCAGCGCAGCCAGTCCGTCAGGCGGCTGGCATCGGCCGCTGCCTGGGCCGTGCGCCCGGACGGCGGGGTGGGCCATGCCTGCAGATGCGATGCCAGTTCGCGTGCCATCGACAACAGCCCCAGTGCGGCCAGCACGGGCAGCAGCACCGCGCCTGTCAACAACACCGGTTGCCAGCGCTGCCAGCCGGGCCGCATGCGCAGGGCCATGTGCAGGCCCAGGCAGCCGTGCGTCCAGGCCATCACCAACAGCAGCATTTGCGGCACCAGGTTCTCGGGCCGGGCCAGGGCGCGGGCCATGTGTTCGTAGGAGGGCGCTGCGCCCATCGTCTCGAACGCCCAGCGGGTGCCCACAAAATGGCCCACCAGCAGCAACGGCACGCACAGGCCCAGGGCCAGCCTGAGCGCTTCCACCCACGGCATGCGCAGGCGGCGCCGCTGCCACACCGCCGCACAGGCCAGCACCACATGGGTCAATGCGGCGCCATACAGCAGCGCCGTGCCGGGCAGCGAATGCCAGAGGGCGCTCACGCCGCCGCGCAGCGTATTGGCCAGGTCCAGCGACACCAGGCCGCTGGCGTGGTTGCCCAGGTGCTGCGCCACATAACACCACAGCACCAGGCCGCTGCCCCACCGCGCCGAGCGGGGGGTGGGCCAGGGAGGGCGTGTGGCGGTGCGGGTCATGAAGGCTTGGCCATGTTGGCGGGAAAGGTGGTGTGGATGGTCAGACGCTCCGCTTCACCGCGCAGCCATCTCGCTGCGTCGCTGCAGGGTGGCCTGGCTTGGTGTCGTGGTGTCTGCCGTGGCGTCAACGGGGGGCACTGGCGGCGTTGTCCGCAGGCGCGGCCGCTTGTGAGCATAATCCGCCCTCTTTGCAGCCCACCTTGGGCGTGCCAGCCCTGCATTTGGTTCCATGAATACTTCCACGTCCCCTCGCTCCAGCCTGGCATTGCGCCGCATTGCCCTGTTGGACGGGCTGGGGGACGAGTGCCTGGCCCGCGTGGCGGCCGAATGCGACTGGCGCCAGGTGGAGGCGCGCACGCCGCTCTTCACGCGCGCGTCGCCCGGGGGCGAGGTGTATTTTCTGTGTTCGGGGCGTGCCCGCATCACCACCTATTCGACCCAGGGGCGCGAGGTGACCTTCCGCGATTGCGAGGCGGGCGAGCATTTTGGTGACCTCTCGGCCATTGATGGCCAACCCCGCTCGGCCGATGTGGTGGCGCTGGAACCCTCGTTGCTGGCCGTGCTCTCGGCCCCCGCCTTCATCGCCATGCTGGCGCGTGAGCCCGCAGTGGCCATGCGCATGATGCGCAACCTCACGGCGCTGGTGCGCCGCCTGACCGAGCGTGTGATCGACCTGAGCACGCTGGGCGTGCAAACCCGGCTGCACGCCGAGCTGCTGCGCCTGGCGCACACCGCAGGCGTTCAGGGCGACAACACCGCCCGCCTTGACCCGGCCCCGGCCCATGCGGTGCTGGCCAGCAAGATCAGCACCAACCGCGAGCAGGTGACCCGCGAGATCAGCGTGCTGACCAAACGGGGCCTGCTGCGCAAAGAGGGCCCGCATGTGCTGGTGGTGGCCGACGTTGCCGGGCTGGCCAGTCTGGTGGCGCAGGTGCGCGGCGACTGAGCGGCGGCAGCGTGGCACGGGGGGAACCACCTCCGCCTGAGGCACCATCAGATACCTGTTGCTTCTTTATTGATAGCTTTTAGCGCTTTGTGGATAAGCGCTACAGGCCATTTTGGCTCTAAGAATTGCCAGGGGCCACAACGGCGGCCGGGTCCGCCGCACCACTGCCGTCTGCCGGCAGCGCTGCCTGCCCGGCACCTTGCAGCAGCCATTGCCGAAAACACTGCAGCGCGTGCAACTGCGTGCGCCCTTCGGGGTAACAAAACCAATAGCCCACGTCGCTCTGGTAGCCGCCGCGCAGCGGGGCGTCGGCCAGTGGCTCGCGCACCAGTCCGGCGGTGATTTCGTCCTGCACCAGACAGCGCGGCACCAGGGCCAGGCCCATGCCCGCCATCACGGCGCGGATCATGGTCTGGAACTGGTCGAACTGCGGCCCGCCCAGCGGGTCGATCAGCCCCACCACGTTGTGGGTTTCGCTCCAGCGCAGCCAGGCCTCGGGCACGGTCACATGGCGCAGCAAGGTCTGCCTGGCCACATCGCGCGGCGTGTGAAGGGGCCAGTCGGCCACCTTGGTGCGCGGGGCGATGAGCGCTACGTCGTTGCCAGTGATGTAGTGCGCATGGGCGCCGGGCCAGTGGCCGTCGCCGAACAGGATGGCGCAGTCCAGCTCGGGCCGGGTGAAGTCGTAGCTGTGCACATAGGGCACAAAGTGCAGCGTGATTTGCGGGTGTAGCTGCTGGAACTGCGGCAGGCGCGGGATGAGCCACTTGGCCGCAAACGTGGGCAGGCTGGACAGGTGCAGCGCGCCGCCGCCGTCGTCGCTGGTGATCAGCTCCAGCGTGGCGGCCTCCAGCTGCGCCAGCACGCCGCGCACGGCCTTCTCATAGCGTTCGCCCGCCGGGGTCAGCGCCAGGCGTTTGCGACTGCGCTCGAACAGCGGCACGCCCACCCAGGTTTCCAGCTCCTTGATTTGTTTGCTGACCGCACTTTGCGTGAGGTGCAGGGCCTCGGCCGCGCGCGAGATCCCCCCAAACCGGGTGACGGTGGAAAACGCCCGCAGCAGGTGCAGGGGCGGAGAGAGCCGGCGCAAGGAGGACATGCTAAGTTGTCAAATCATTCCAAATTGGAATGTTATCAGGCATATCCATTGCTTGGTAGAGGGCGTTGATTCTATTAACCTCAATGCACTTCATAGGAGAAATGTCCATGCAACGCCGTCACATGCTTTCAGCGCTGGCCGCCGTATCTTTCGTTCCTGGAATATCTTTTGCGCAAGAAGGCAAACCGCTGCGCGTGATCATTCCGTTTCCACCAGGGGGCGCCACCGACATCACGGCCCGTGCCCTGCAGGACGCGCTCACGCGCCTGCTCAAGCAGCCGGTGGTGCTCGACAACCGTGGCGGTGCAGGCGGCTCCATCGGCATGGCCGAGGTCGCGCGCGCCCCGGCCGACGGCCTGACCCTGGGGGTGGCCACGCTGTCTACCCATGGCGTGAACCCTGCGGTGTACAGCAAGCTGCCCTACAACCCCACCAAGGATTTCGTGGGCGTGACCGAGATCGTGAAGGCCCCGGGCGTCATCGTGATCAACCCCACCACCGTGCCGGTCAAGAATTTCGCTGAACTGGTCAGCTACCTCAAGGCCAACCCGGGCAAGGTGTCATACGCCACGCCCGGCAACGGCACCATTGGCCACATGTGGGGCGAGCTGTTCAAGAGCAGCACGGGCACCTCGATGGTGCACATCCCCTACCGGGGTGCGGGCCCGGCCCTCAATGACGTGCTGGCGGGGCAGGTGGCGGTGTACTTCGACCAGGTGGCCTCTTCGCTGCCCTATGTGAAGGCGGGCAAGCTCAAGGCGCTGGCGGTCTCGTGGCCCCAGCGGCTGGACGTTCTGCCCGACGTGCCCACCTATGGCGAGCTGGGCTACAAGCAGGCCAACGAGCCATCGTGGTTTGGCCTGGTCGCACCCGCAGGCACCCCTGCGGCTGCGGTGGAGCGAATTCAGCAGGCCGTGGCCCAGGCACTCAAGGAGCCCGCCGTGCGCGAGCGCCTGGCCGGCCTGGGGCTTTACCCCTCGGGCACCACGCCTTCGGATTTCACCGCCCAGATTGCCCGCGAGATCGACAAGATGAAGCGGGTCGCGGCCTACGCCAAGGTAGCCCTCGACTGATTTTCCCCACCCGGGCCCCGAGCCCGGGACGGCCACAGCCGGGATGTTTTAGACCGTGTTCACGATCTCTCAGCGGCTCCCGCGAGATCTTGAACCCGTTCTTGGACCATGAATTGCCCCGCTTTCAGGGATAACCATAGTCACATCCCGGTCTGGGCGGCTAGGCCGGCCGCCCTCCTTTGCGCACACTCTGCCTATGCATGCTGCCTTGAAACTGATCCACCAACGCTTCCAGCACGCCGAACCTGGCGTGACCGGTTCGCCCGGCCTTGCCACCACGGCGGCCGATGCCCCCCTGGTGACGAGCCTGCCCGGCACCACGCCGCTGGTGCTCGACTCACCACACAGCGGCACGTGTTACCCCGCCGATTTCGGCTCGGCCTGTGACCTGCCCACGCTGCGCCGCGCCGAAGACACGCACGTCGAAAAGATCTACGCCTTTGCCCCTGCGCTGGGCGTGGCCTGGGTCGAGGCCCACTTCCCCCGCATCTATCTCGATGCCAACCGCGACACCACCGAGCTGGACACCACGCTGCTCGATGGTGCCTGGGCTGATCCGCTCTCCACCGACCCTGCCGTGCTCAGCAAGGTGCGCCTAGGCAAGGGCCTGATCTGGAAGTTCACCGACGAGGGTGAGCCGATCTACAACCGACTGCTCACCGTGGCCGAGGTGCGTGCCCGCATCGAGCGTTGCTGGCGCCCCTACCACGCAGCGGTGGCGCAAGCCATTGACGCCGCCCATGCCCGCCACGGCTACAGCCTCCACATCAACTGCCACTCCATGCCCGCCGTGTCGGCCAGCCATGCCACCGAGTTTCCGGGCCTGGTGCACGCCGATTTTGTGATCGGCGACCGCGACGGCACCACCGCCAGCCCGGCCCTGTCGGCGCTGGTGTGTGAGCACCTGCGTGGCTGCGGCTACAGCGTGGAATACAACCACCCTTACAAGGGGGTGGAGCTGGTGCGCCGCTACAGCAACCCGGCCCAGCACCGCCACAGCATCCAGATCGAGATCAACCGCAAGCTCTATATGGATGAAGCGACCCTGGCCCAGTGGCCCGAGGGCATGGCCCGGCTGCAGGCCGACCTGCAGGCGCTGGTGCACAAACTGCTGGCTACCGACCCCCGGTGACGTCGCCCTGACGCCAGCGCGAGGAGGCTGCTGCCGTGGTGCGCTGGCAGCGGCTCTTATCGGGCGGGCGTCGGCCCCTCGCCCCACACAGGGACGAGGGGCTGCGTGGGTGGCACGCCGGGCGCGGGCGGGATGCCGATAGGGCGCCAACGCGGGCGCGGCGGCGCCTAAAATCGCGGCACAGGCGCGGCGCCAGACCGCAGCCATCCCACCAGGAGACTCCCCCATGCGCATCCTCATTGCCGAAGACGACCAGGTGCTGGCCGATGGCCTGCTGCGCACGCTGCGTGCCTCGGGCGCCGTGGTGGACCATGTCGCCAGCGGCAGCGAGGCCGACGCGGCGCTCATGACCAACAACGAGTTCGACCTGCTCATCCTGGACCTGGGCCTGCCCAAGATGCATGGGCTGGAAGTGCTCAAGAAGCTGCGCGGCCGGGGCTCGGCCCTGCCGGTGCTCATCCTCACCGCGGCCGACAGCGTGGAAGAGCGCGTGAAGGGCCTGGACTTTGGCGCCGACGACTACATGGCCAAGCCCTTCAGCCTGCAAGAGCTGGAAGCCCGCGTGCGCGCCCTCACACGCCGGGGCATGGGCGGCACCAGCAGCGCCATCAAGCACGGCCCGCTGGTCTACGACCAGGCCGGCCGCGTGGCCACCATCGACGGCAAGATGATCGAGCTGTCGGCGCGCGAGCTGGGCCTGCTGGAAGTGCTGCTGCAGCGCGCCGGCCGCCTGGTGAGCAAGGAGCAACTGGTCGAGCGCCTGTGCGAGTGGGGCGAAGAGGTGAGCAACAACGCCATCGAGGTCTACATCCACCGCCTGCGCAAGAAGATCGAGGGCGGGCCCATCCGCATCGCCACCGTGCGCGGCCTGGGCTATTGCCTTGAGAAAATTGCAAGCTGACTATAAAAATGATAGCTGCTTGCGCTTTGTGGATAAGCGCTAGAGGCCAAAAAGGCTTGAAACCTTGAAAATCTTCCAGCGCGAGCAACGCTCCCTGTTCGGCGAAATCCTTGACTGGATGCTCACGCCGCTGCTGCTGCTGTGGCCCGTGAGCCTGGCGCTTACCTGGCTGGTGGCGCAGGGCCTGGCCAACAAGCCGTTTGACCGGGCGCTGGAGTACAACGCCCACGCCCTGGCCCAGCTGGTGTCAGTGGCCGGCAACAAGGCCCAATTCAACCTGCCGCAGCCCGCCAGCGAGATTTTGCGGGCCGATGACTCCGACATCGTCTATTACCAGGTCATCGGGCCGGGCGGCGAATACCTGTCGGGCGAACGCGAGCTGCCCGAGCCGCCCACCGAAGAAGTCCCCCTGACGGGCGAAGTGCGCTTGCGGGACGCCGAAATGCGCGGCATCGATATCCGCGTGGCCTATATCTGGGTGCGGCTGCCGCTCAACGGCACGCCCTTGGCATTGGTGCAGGTGGCTGAAACCCGCGAAAAACGCAGCGTGCTGGCCACCGAAATCATCAAGGGCGTGATGCTGCCGCAGTTCGTCATCCTGCCGCTGGCGGTGCTGCTGGTGTGGCTGGCGCTGGCGCGGGGCATTCAGCCGCTCAACCAGCTGGAGCAGCGCATCCGCGCGCGCAACCCCGACGACCTCTCGCCGCTGGATGACCACGCCGTGCCGCTGGAGGTGGCGCCGCTGGTGTCATCGGTGAACGATCTGCTCACGCGACTGAACGATTCGCTGGCCACGCAAAAGCGGTTTCTGGCCGACGCCGCCCACCAGCTCAAGACACCGCTGGCGGGCCTGCGCATGCAGGCCGACCTGGCCCAGCGCGAGGGCACCAGCACCGAAGAACTCAAACGCTCGCTGCAGCAGATCGGGCGCTCCAGCATCCGCGCCACGCACACCGTCAACCAGTTGCTGGCGCTGGCCCGGGCCGAGGGCAGCGGCGTGGGCATTGCGCGCCAGCCCTGTGACCTGGCGCGGCTGGTGATCGAGGTGGTGCGCGACTCGGTGCCCCGCGCCCTGGACAAAAAGATCGACCTGGGCTACGACGGCGCCGAGCCCGGCTCGCCCGGCGTGCTGGTCGATGGCAACCCCACGCTGCTCAAGGAGCTGGTGCGCAACCTGGTGGACAACGCCATCAACTACACGCCCTCCACCCCCGACAAGCCCGGCGTGGTCACGGCCCGCGTGCTGGCCGACACCTTTGGCCATGTGCTGCTGCTGCAGGTCGAAGACTCGGGCCCCGGTGTGCCCGAGTCAGAGCGTGACCTGGTTTTTCAGCCGTTTTATCGCGCCCTGGGCAGCGAGGCCGACGGCTCGGGCCTGGGCCTGCCCATCGTGCGGGAGATCGCCCGCAAACATGATGCCGAGGTCATGCTCGAAGACGCCCGACCCGGCCACCACCCGCCGGGCGCCTGTTTCACGGTGCGTTTTGCGGCGCGGGATGACGTGGTGGCCGGCAGCTGAGGGCGGGCGCAGGGGCGCACAACACTGCCGCTGGCGACAGCGCGCCAGCCGGGGCTCGGCTCAACCGCAGGCGCGCAGGGTCTTGCCTGACAGTGCCGGGCGCAGCGCATCGAGCTGCGGGCGCAGCGCATTGTTCACGGCCGGCAGGCGCAGGGTGAAACCGCCCACCTCGGGGCGTTCCTGAATCACGCGCGCCGTGCGCACGCCCTTGTTGTTCAGGTTGGTCAGTTCACGCTCGGCAGCTTCCTTGGTCGAGAAGCGGCCCAGCGACAGGCCGTATTCCCAAGAGCCGCCCGCGCGGTCGAAATCCACGTTGCGGGCGCGCAGCTCGGTGCGTTTTTTGTCCAGCGCTTCGAGATCGTCAAAACGCCCCATGTAAACCATCCAGCGCCCGGGCAATGGGGTCGGATCCAGCACCCAGCTGCCACGCGGCAGCGCAGCGGCTGCCGTGCGCAGGGCCTCGGCCTGGCGTTCGTCAAACACCCCGGCCTGCAGGCACTCGGTGGGGTCGGGGGCGGGCGGTGGTGCCTCGGCCACTGCCGGTGTGGGGGCGCTGGGGGGGGCCGAAGGGGCCGCTGCCGGGCTGGAGGCCGCAGCACCCTTGCCGGGGTTCACCTTCAGGATCTGCAGCGTCTCGGGCCGGATCTGCTGGTCCATGCGCTGGGGTTCCGACTGCTCCTGGGGGGCCAGACCCCATTGGCGCAACAGCCCTTGGGACCACGCATAATAGCCCGCGTTGGCCAGCAGCACCACGATCACGGCAAAACGCAGCATAGGGGCTTGTCTTTCATTCTTTTCGTTCAGGTGTTGCTTGCAGCGCACAGCCTACACAACCGGCGCGGTCCCGGCCAACGTCACCGTGGAACCGGCTTTGCCGGGCCGCCGGTGGCGTCCCCCTCGGGGCTGAGGCGGGCTGCCAATACGGGGCGCACGCTGATCTCGGAGCTGGTGATGGCCTGCATGCCGCCGGCGGTGTGCACCAGCAGCGCACCATCCTCGCCCACCCCATGGGCCATGCCCGCCGTGCCGTCGCTCAGCGTGACGGCGCGGCCCTGCAACACATCCCGCGCGGCAAAACGCGGCTGCATGGGGCCAAAGCCATACCCCTCGAACGACTGCAGCATGGCCACCAGCGGTGGCACGATGCGCAGCAACGCCGTGGGGGCATCCAGCCCCGGCTCCACATCCTGCAGGCTGCCGGGCGGCATGCTCATGCCCTCGGGGTTGCGTGGCAAGACGTTGATGCCGATGCCCACCACCACGTAACGGGGCGTGCCTGCGGTGCTTGTCGGGGTGGGCGCGCCGGGGCTGCTTTGCGGTGCCACGAAGCTGGCGGTCTCCACCAGAATGCCGCCCAGTTTGCGGTCACCACCCCCTGCGCCACCGCCACCGAGCCACAGGTCATTGGGCCATTTGAGGCCCACCCACGCAGGTTGGCCGGCGCCCCGCGGTGGCAACACAGGTTGCAGGCTTTCTGCCACGCTCACCCCCACGGCCAGTGACAGGCCCGACCAGTCGCGGGGCGCCAGCGGCAGGCCCAACGACATCATCAGGGACGCCCCGGTGTCGCTTTGCCACACACGCCCCAGCCGCCCGCGCCCTGCGGTCTGTTGCTCGGCCACGAGCAAGGTGGGCTCACACTGCCCGGCCCGCGCGCGGCGCATGAGCTCGGTGTTGGTCGAGTCAATGGACGGCAGCACCTCTACGGTAAAGCCGGGCAGTTGCGGTGATACCACCTCCCACAGCGCCTCGGCAGGCCAGCGGATGGGGGTCATTGCTTGCGCCCTTTTTTTGCGGCGGGTTGGCCGGTCTTGGCGGCCTGCTTGGCGCTCTTTACTGCCTTGGCGCCCTTGGTCGGGGCTTTTGCAGGGGCTTTGGCGGGCGTTTTCTTTGCTTTCTTTGGCTTGGCAGCGGCCTTGGAGGGTGGCAGTGGCACGGGCGGCGCCCAGCCGCGCTTGGGCGCCAGCAGCGTGCCCCGGCAGTTCTTGCTGCCACACCAGCAGGGGTACTCGGCTTTCAGCTTGGGCGTATAGCGCTCTTCAATGATCAGGCCGTAGTCGTAGTTCAGCTCTTCGTCCGCCTTGATATTGCGCAGCGCCGTGATGAAGATGCGGCCGCCCTGCTCGTCGGCGTAGCAGTTGGGGTTGCAGCTGTGGTTGATCCAGCGCGACGAGTTGCCGCCGAACTTTGCGTCGATCACGTGGTCTTCATCCACATGAAAGTAAAACGTGTGGTTGGGTTGCAAAGGGTCGTGCGGGTGCCGGTCCTGGGCTTCCTGCCAGCCAATCACTTCGCCCGTGTACTCCACAAGGACTTCGCCCTCTGCAATATCCTGCACGGCAAACACACCCTTGCCATGGACGCCCGAGCGCCGGGTCTGGATGCGGCGGCCCGATGCAAGGGCGGGGGCGGCGGGCGATGCGGAGCGGGGCATGGCAAAAACTCTGTTAACTTGATGGTGCACACATGTGTGCGTGCGCGTGTATGTGTGTACGTGCGCGTGAGACACGAATTGTAGAAGCGCTTGGGCCGGACCCCAGCGTGCTGACTCCAGAACACCAGAACGAACGACGACAGGCGAGAGCCCCAAAATGACCAAGACCCTGGTAATTGCAGAAAAACCTTCCGTCGCGCAAGACATCGTGCGCGCGCTGACCCCTGTGGCCGGCAAGTTCGACAAACACGAAGACCACTTCGAGAACGACCGCTATGTAGTCACCAGCGCCGTGGGCCACCTGGTGGAGATCCAGGCGCCTGAAGAATTCGACGTGAAGCGCGGCAAGTGGAGCTTTGCTCACCTGCCCGTGATCCCGCCGTACTTTGACTTGAAGCCCGTGGACAAGACCAAGAGCCGCCTGAACGCGGTGGTCAAGCAGGCCAAGCGCAAGGACGTGACACAGCTCATCAACGCCTGCGACGCGGGCCGCGAGGGTGAGCTGATCTTCCGCCTGATCGAGCAGTACGCCGGTGGCAGCAAGCCCGATGGCAAAGGTCTTGGCAAACCGGTCAAGCGCCTGTGGCTGCAGTCCATGACGCCCCAGGCCATCCGCGACGGCTTTGATGCGCTGCGCAGCGAGCAGCAGATGGCGGGCCTGGCCAGCGCGGCCCGCAGCCGGTCCGAGGCCGACTGGCTGGTGGGCATCAATGGCACGCGGGCCATGACGGCGTTCAACTCGCGCGATGGTGGGTTCTTCCTGACCACCGTGGGCCGGGTGCAGACGCCCACGCTGTCGCTGGTGGTGGAGCGCGAGGAAAAGATCCGCAAGTTCATCAGCCGCGACTATTGGGAAATCCACGCCACCTTTGGCGCCCAGGCCGGTGAATACCCCGCCAAGTGGTTCGACCCCAAGTGGAAGAAAGGCGAGGATGCCGAAGCCAAGGCCGACCGCGTTTGGTCTGCCGCCGAGGCACAGTCAATAGCCAACGCCGTGCGCGGCAAGCAGGCCACGGTCACCGAAGAGAGCAAGCCCACCACCCAGGCGTCGCCCCTGCTGTTTGACCTGACCAGCCTGCAGCGCGAGGCCAACGGCAAGTTCGGCTTCTCGGCCAAGACCACGCTGGCCCTGGCGCAAAGCCTGTACGAGCGCCACAAGGCCCTGACCTACCCACGTACCGACTCGCGCGCGCTGCCGGAAGACTATTTGCCGGTGGCCAAGCAGACCTTTGAAATGCTGGCCGACAGTGGCATGCGGCATCTGGCGCCCCACGCGCTCACGGCGCTGAACAACAACTACGTGCGCCCGTCCAAGCGCATCTTCGACAACAGCAAGGTCAGCGATCACTTTGCCATCATCCCCACGCTGCAGGCACCAAGCGGCCTGAGTGAAGCCGAGCAAAAGCTGTACGACCTGGTCGTGCGCCGCTTCATGGCCGTGTTCTTTCCGAGCGCTGAATACACCGTCACCACCCGCATCAGCACCGTGGCCCCGCACAGCTTCAAGACCGAAGGCAAGGTGCTGGTCAAGCCGGGTTGGCTGGCCATCTACGGCAAGGAAGCCGCTGAAGAAGTCGAAGGCGGCAAGGACGGCGATAAGGGCCAGAACCTGGTGCCGGTCAAACCCGGCGAAAGCGTCAACACCGTCGCCGTGGACCCCAAGGGCCTCAAGACCAAGCCCCCCGCACGCTACTCCGAAGCCACGCTGCTGGGCGCCATGGAAAGCGCGGGCAAGCAGATCGACGATGAGGAACTGCGCTCTGCTATGCAGGAAAAAGGCCTGGGCACGCCTGCCACGCGCGCGGCCATCATTGAAGGCCTGCTGACCGAGAAGTACATGCTGCGCGAAGGCCGCGAAATCATCCCCACGGCCAAGGCCTTCCAGCTCATGACGCTGCTGCGCGGGCTGGAGGTGGAGGAGCTCTGCCGCGCCGACTTGACCGGCGAGTGGGAGTACAAGCTCTCGCAGATGGAAAAGGGCCTGCTCAGCCGCGAAGACTTCATGGCCGAGATCGCCGCCATGACCGAGCGCATGGTCAAGAAGGCCAAGGAATACGACCGCGACACCATCCCCGGCGACTACGCCACGCTCGAATCGCCTTGCCCCAACTGCGGCGGTGTCGTCAAAGAGAACTACCGCCGTTTTGCCTGTGTGGGCAAGCCCGGCGCCGAAGGCTGCGGCTTCAGCTTTGGCAAATCGCCCGCAGGGCGCACCTTTGAAACCGCCGAGGCCAACGCTCTGCTGCGCGACAAGAAGATCGGCCCGCTGGAAGGCTTCCGCTCCAAGGCGGGCTGGCCCTTCACGTCCGAGATCGTCATCAAGTACGACGACGAAGCGCACAACTACAAGCTCGAATTCGACTTTGGCGACGACAAGAAGGGCGAAGAGTCTGGCGAGATCGTGGAGTTTGAAGACGCCGCGCTCGGCCCTTGCCCCATCTGCGGGTCGGACGTGCACGAGCATGGCAGCAACTACGTGTGCAGCAAGGCCGTGCCCACCGCCGCGCAGCCCACGCCGAGCTGCACCTTCAAGAGCGGCAAGATCATCCTGCAGCAGCCCGTGGAGCGCGAGCAGATGCACAAGCTGCTGGAGACCGGTAAGACCGACCTGCTCGACAAGTTCGTGAGCATGCGCACGCGCCGCAACTTCAAGGCCCACCTGGCGTGGGACAAGGAAGCGGGCAAGGTCAACTTTGAATTTGCACCCAGCAAGTTCCCACCCCGCCCGGGCGCTGCGGCCAAAACCGCCGCCGCCAAGGCAGGCAAGACCACCGCAGCCGCCAAAAAAGCCCCTGCCAAAAAGGCCGCAGCCAAGTCCACCGCCGCCAAAGCCCCGCGCAAGGCCGCCGCAGGCAAGGCCCCCAGCGCCGCCCTGGCTGCCGTGATCGGCGCCGAGCCCGTGGCCCGGCCCGAGGCCGTCAAGAAGATGTGGGAATACATCAAGGCGAACAACCTGCAAGACCCCAAGGACAAGCGCACCATCGTCGCCGACGACAAGCTGCGCGCCGTGTTCGGCAAAGACTCGGCCGGCATGTTCGAGCTGGCAGGCATCCTGGGCAAGCACCTGGGTGGCGAGTGATGACACCGCGCGGGGCTCTTGCTGCAGCGGCAGCAGCATCTGCTGCTGTTCCTGCCGCAATCGCCCTCCGGCGCACGGTGCGGGCGGCATGGGTCGCCGTGGCCGCCGCCGGGGTGTTGGCCGGTTGCAGCAGCGCGCCCGCTGCATCGTCTGCGGGTGATGCAGCCCGCACGCAGCAGGGCGCCAGTGGCGTCACCGTGTTTGGTGAAATCGATGTGGGCGTCGCGCGGCAACGCACGCGCTGACGCGCTTGGCCAAGGGCGTCAGCTCGCGCGGTGCCTTCACCGTGTTCCTGGACGGCGTCATCCATAGTCCCATAGTCACCTCTCCAACCCATGCGCAGCCGTACCGAACGCACCGTCCTCACCGCCATCGCACTGATCCTGGTGGCCGCTACTGCGGCTGCATGGTGGACCTCCGACCAGTGGGGGCCCCACGCAGGCCCCTGGGCGGCGCAGGCCTGGAAGAAGATCACCCGCCCGGGCCCCGACACCCTGCCGCCTGACAAAAGAGCCGCCGCCCAGCGCAGCGCCGCGGCCACCTCCGGCCCCCACGGCGCCGCATCGGCCCCCGCGCCTCAGCCCCGCAAATGTGTGCATAACGGCCGCACCGTGTACACCGACCAACCCTGCCCACGCGGCAGCCAGGAGCTGGTGGTGGACGGCGCCGTCACCTCGCTGCCGCCATAGTCCGCAGGCGGGCCAGCCTAGGCGCTGGTGTCACCAGATTGCCATGGGGCATCGCTAGAGTGGGCGTTTTTTTGCCAATGGAACCGTTCACCATGCACAAAGCCCTTTCTCTCGCCGCAGCCTGCCTGTGCGCCGTTGTCCTTGCCGGATGTGGTGGCAACGACGACGTCCCCGCGCAGCCCCAGGTCATTGCGCACCGTGGCGCCAGCGGCTACCTGCCAGAGCACACCCTGGCGGGCTACGAGCTGGCCATCCGCATGGGCACCGACTTCATTGAGCCTGACCTGCAGATCAGCAAGGACGGCGCGCTGGTCGCCATCCACGACGACACCTTGAACCGCACCACCAACGTGGCGGCGCTGTTTGCGCAGCGCAATGGCGGCTACAAGGTGGCCGACTTCACGCTGGCTGAAATCAAGACCTTGACCGTGGTGCCCACCGGCACCGGCAAGACCAGCTACCCCGGCTTTACCCCCAGCGCCGCCAGCCCCTTCACCGTGCCCACTTTTCAAGAAGTGGTGGACTTTGCCAAAAAACAAAGCAGCACCGTGGGCCGCGAAGTGGGCATCTACCCCGAAGCCAAACAGGCCGACCCGGTGATGGAAGACGGCATCTTGAAGACGCTGAACGCCAACGGCTACAACGCCAGCAGCAAGGTCTTCATCCAGTCGTTCAGCGACGTCACGCTGCGCAGCCTGCGCACCAAGCAGATCGCGCAGAACAACAAGATGCCGCTGATCCTGCTGGGCGTGGCCACCACCGCTGCTGACGGCACTGTGCGCATGGGTGTGACGGGCGGCACGGGCGTGCAGTCACTCACGCTGAAGGAAGTGGCCACCTTCACGGAAGGTGTGGGCGTGCTCATCAACAACACCACCTACCCCGTCACCAAGACCTTCATCGACCAGGCCCACGCCGCAGGCCTGAAGGTGCACGGCTGGACCTTTGCCCAGGCCGACGCCACCCTGGCCGCCGCAGAGTTCCGCAAACACCTGGACATGGGCATGGACGGCATGTTTGCCAACTACCCTGATCTGGGCGTGACTGCGCGCAACGCGTACGTGCAGGGCAAATAACAGCGCCTGAGTGGCGCCATACCGGCGCCGCTGTGCCGCCTCCCCCGCTGCGGCCCACTGCGACTCTGTGGGGCCTGCCGGCCCTGCGGTGCCGGTGCACTTTGTTCCGTCACGTGCCGCGCAGCCTGCAACTGCGCACGGACCACCTGCACCTGCACCTGCACCTGCACATCCGCGCGCCTCGCAGCGCATGTCGCATTTTTCCTATCCGGCAGGGGGCTCCCTGCGTCCAATCGCGGCATTGATTCACTACAACCAGCCCCCCGGTAAGTGGGGTGGACCGAACCGATGCAAAAGCACCTGCGCGTCTTCTTTCTGCTGCTGTCCTTTGTGGGCCTGGTGGTCCCCTGGTACTTCAATGGGGTGTACTTCTTGGCTGGCGGCAGCGTGATGCCCGACGTCTTCTGGCGAGACGCCTTTGCCAATGCGCTGACCACTGGCATCACCTTCGACGTGTACCTGGCCGCCGTGGCGTTTGCCGTCTGGGTGGCGGCAGACCGCAGCCTGGGCGCGTGGCGCTGGGTTTGCATTGCAGCCTGCTTTGGCATTGGCCTGGCGTTTGTGATGCCGCTGTACCTCGCTTACCGCCTGCGCGCTGGTTCGGGTGGTTCTGTCCGTTGAGGCGTCTCGGCCTGCTGCGTCTGTGCACCAATCTGCAAGGGCCAGTGCGCAGTGAGTGGGCTGCGCGTGCCTTGCACCAGGGCCTGCAGCGGGTGGCCCGCCAGCCTGCGCACATCGCGCCCCATGTGCGACTGGTCGTAGTAGCCCTGGTCGGCGGCCAGCTCAGCACCCTGGCGGCCCTGCGCGTTGGCCAGGGCGTGCCACAGCGTGCTGTTGAGCCGTGCAATCACCTGAAACTGCTTGGGCGCCATGCCCCAGTGCGCCACAAAGCGCCGTTCAAACTGCCGCGTGCTCAGGCCAGTGCGCCGGCCCACGCCCGTGGCGTCGGCGCTGGCCGCCTGCAGCAAGGCCAGCGCCTGCTGCCGCCGCGCCTCGCACGGTGACGGTAGGGCGACCACCTGCCGTACAAACTGGCAGAGCACCCCCAGCCGCGCGCCATCGTCCACTGCCGCCCGCACACCGTGCTCCACCTCGGCCCATTGGGGGCCCACCAGTTCCGCCAGCGGCCGCAGCGTGTTTGCCAGCCCCCATGCGCTGGCAAACAGTGCCGCCGCAGCCTCCGGCTGCAGCACCAACCCCACGGCCCGCACGGGCCCGCCGTGTTCGTACACCGTGGCCGTGGTGCTGGCGCTGATCCAGGCCGCTGGCGGCACGGGCTCGCCCCGGCAATGCACCTGCCCCGCCAGCCTTACCACCAGCATGCTCGACACCATCGCAGGGAAATGTGACTGCGCCAGCTCCGCAGGCGCATCGACCACCACCGCTGCCATCAGCCAGGGTTGCAAATTAAAGGGAACGGGCACAAAACGCTGCATGCCCGGATTCTGCACACCGGCGTGTTGGCGGTGGCGTATGGGCAGAGGGGGTTGCCAGACCGGCAGGCCTGCAGACCAGCGGGCCGCTGCCATCCCTGCCTCCAGCCGCCCGCGCGACATGCGCCTGCCGCACCGCCCGACTATCCTTGTTGTTTCAGCACCCCACCCACCACACAACCCTCCGCACATCCGCGCCACGCACCATGCAGCAAGCCCCCACCCGCTCCCTTCCCCTCGCCGGCGCCAGCAACTTTCGCGACCTGGGCGGCTACATCGGCCTTGGCGGGCAGCGGGTGAAATGGCGGCGCATCTTCCGCTCCGACCACCTGGCGGGCCTGACGCCCGAAGACCAGGCCCTGCTGGCCGAACTGGGCGTGGCCCGTGCGGTGGACTTTCGCGGCAAGGCCGAGAGCGCGGCCCATGCCTACGCGCTGCCCGGCGTTGCCTACCACCCGCTGGCCATCGAGCCCACCGTGGTGCAGCGTGCGCTGGAGCTGCAACGCACTGGCCGCCAGCTCACGGCACAAGACGCTGTGGTGCTGATGCAAGACACCTACCGCGGGTTTGTGCACGACAACGCCCCGCGCTTTGCCGCACTGTTTGGCCTGCTGCTGGCCAGCGACGCGCCTACGGTGTTCCACTGCACCGCTGGCAAAGACCGCACCGGCTTTGCCGCCGCCCTCATCCTGCTGACCCTGGGCGTGCCACGCGATGTGGTCATGCACGACTACCTGCTCACCAACAGCCTCTACCGCCGCCCCGAAGGCATGGGCAGCCACGCGCCCGAAGAGGTGCTGGCTGTGCTGTGGCGCGTGCAAGAGGAGTTTCTGGAGGCGGCGCTGCACGGTGTCGAGGTGGAATACGGCGGCGTCAGTCGGTACCTGGAGCGAGCGCTGGGCATCAATGCGGCTGCGCAACAGCGCCTGGCCGCGTTGTATCTGGAGCCTTTTCCGTCTGCCGCGTGAGCGGGGCGCCTTTGAACCTGTTTACGATCTCGCAGGGGATCGCGTTGGAGCGCAATGGGGATGAGTGGATGCTTCGGGTGCGCAGCATGGGCTCGTGCCCATGCAAGCAGCCGGGGCGTCCAATCGCCCGATTTCGCTGCAACCCTTCGGGCAGTGGTCTTTGCGGGCGGTCTGCGGCGTTGCGGCCCTTGCCGATAGCACAGGCTATCGGCTGCGCACCGCGCCTTGCATCCCATCCCGCAAAGACCGCTGCGCGACCCCTGGGAGATCGTAAACAGGCTCTGGGGGCCCAGGCTCGTGGGTTGGCGCATGCCGGTAGAGGTAGCATCGTTGCCGACCCGCTTGGGCGCGCCGATGCGCTGTGCATCTGTGGCACCGCCTCTTTTCAACCCTATTGAGAGAACCCCATTCATGCGCCATCGCCGCCTCATCCTTTCCGCCGCTGCTGCTTGCCTTGCCTTGGGGTTGGCCACTGCCGCACAAGCGGCATGGCCCGAGAAACCCATCAAACTGATCGTGCCCTTCCCGGCCGGGCAGGCCACGGATATTTTTGCAAGAGCGCTTGCCGAGCAGCTGGGCGCGCGACTGGGGCAACCGGTTGTGGTCGAGAACAAGGGCGGGGCTGGCAGCAACATTGGCAGCGAGTTTGTCGTGCGCTCGGCCCCGGACGGCTACACATTGCTCGTCGCCGGAAGCGCGATGGCCGTCAACCAGACGCTGTACAAAAAGGTGAGTTTTGATCCCACCAAAGACCTCGTCGGCATCTCGCTGATCGCCAAAGTGCCCCTTATCTTCCTGGCCACCCCAGCGTCCGGCATCACCAGCCTGAAAGACCTGGTCGCCAAGGCCAAGGCCGCGCCCGGGCAGCTCAACTACGCCAGCGCAGGCATCGGGGGCACGCAGCATCTGTCGGGGGAGATGCTGAAGGCCCGTGCAGGCGTGTTCATCACCCACATCCCATACCGTGGCAGCGGCCCCGCGCAAGCGGACTTTCTGGGCGGGCAAATGCCGCTGATGGTGGACTCCGTCACCGCTGCCATGCCGCACATTCAATCCAAGCGCGCGGTGCCGCTGGCCGTCACGTCCATCCAGCGCTCGTCGCAGTTGCCCGATGTGCCCACCGTCGCTGAAAGCGGCATACCGGGCCTCAAGAACTTCGAAGCGGTGGGCTGGCTGGGGCTGATGGCGCCCAAAGGCACCCCCACCGAGATCACCCAGCGCCTGAACCGCGAAGTGACAGAGCTGCTGCGCAGCGAACCCCTGGCGCGATTCATCCGTGAACGCGGCTCAGAGCCCGCACCCACCACGGGCGCCGAGTTTGACCGCTTCATCGCGAGCGAAATCCGCCAGTGGGGCGCGGCGGTCAAGGCCTCCGGGGCATCGGTCGATTAAGACGGCGCCGGGGCGGCAACCCCACGCGCTGCGCCAGCCTTGCCAAAACGCAGAAAGGCACCACGCGCAGCGCATTCAAAAATCAGCGTCAACGACACACAAAGGGTTTACACATGCAGCTCTCTGAGCAATGGGTTTTGGTGACAGGCGGCGCACGCGGCCTGGGGCAGTCCATCACACGCGCGCTGGCGCGCGAAGGGGCGGGCGTGGTCATCAACTACCACCGCAGCCAGGCCGCCGCAGAGGCCCTGGCCCAAGAAATCGGCCCCCGCGCAGTCGCACTGCAGGCCGATGTGACCGATGCCGCCGCCGTGCAGCGCCTGTTTGCCCAGGCGCACGAGCGCACCGGTCAGCCCATCAGCGCCGTGGTCAACAACGCACTGGCGCAGTTTCAGTTTGACGGCGACGCGCGCCCGCAAATTGGCGACATTGCTTGGGAGCGCTTTGCGCAGCAGATCGACGGCGCCGTGAAAGGCGCGCTCCACACCATCCAGATGGCCCTGCCCGCCATGCGCGCGCAGGGTTTTGGCCGCATCGTCAACGTGGGCACCAACCTGTTTCAAAACCCCGTGGTGCCCTACCACGACTACACCGCCGCCAAGGCCGCGCTGCTGTCGCTCACCCGCACCGCCTCGCACGACCTGGGGCCCCACGGCATCACCGTCAACATGGTATCGGGCGGGTTGCTGCGCACCACCGACGCCAGCAGCGCCACGCCCGAGGCCGTGTTTGACCTCATCGCCAGCATGACCCCGCTGCGCCGCGTAACCACGCCCGCCGAGTTTGCCGACGCCGTGTTGTTCTTCCTCTCGCCCTGGGCGCGCGCCGTGACCGGGCAGAACTTGATTGTGGACAGCGGGCTGGTCAAAGGCTGAGGCCGTGATGTGGCATCTGCAGAAGGTGCAGCAGATGCAGTATTCGCAGCAGGTGCAGCAGGTGCCACCTCACGGGCCGGTGCCCGGCACCCGGCGCTTTGTATCGGCGCACGCCCCACAGGGGCACATGCCAAGCACATCGGTCAGTCAGTCGGTCGGTCGGTCAGTACGACCCTGCTGCAAAAGCCCTTGGCGCCTTTGGTGCCCGCTGCCACAAAGCGCCCGCCAACGCCCGTACCCTGCGCTCGGCAGTTCGCCCCCCGTGCCGCGCTGCCGCGCGCGCCTGTTTTTGCCATTAACCCCTCGTCAACGTTGTTGGAGACCCTTGTTGTGACCACCCCCAACGCAGCCCCGTCGCTGCACATCCGGCCCGCTACCGTGGCCGACACCGACACCATCCTGCATTTCATCCGCGAGCTGGCTATTTACGAAAAGGCGGAGCACGAGGCGCTGGCCACGCCCGCGCACATCCACCGCACCCTCTTTGGCCCGCAGCCCCGTGTGTTTGGTCTGATCTGCGAGCTGGGCGGCCAGCCCATCGGCTTTGCGGTGTACTTTTTTAACTACTCCACCTGGCAAGGGCAACACGGCTTGTATCTGGAAGACCTCTACGTCACGCCCGAGCAGCGGGGCGCAGGCGCGGGCAAAGCGCTGCTGCAGCGCCTGGCGCACATCGCGCTGCAGCATGACTGTGGCCGGTTTGAATGGAGCGTGCTGGACTGGAACACACCGTCCATCCAGTTCTACGACAGCCTGGGCGCCAAGCCGCAGAGCGAATGGATTCGCTACCGCATGACAGGCCAGGCGCTGCACGACCTGGCGGCGCAAGGCGCCGGTGCGATGCCTGCCGCTGACCAGGGTTGATGTCACGTCACGTCAAACACCCAGACCGACATCCAGCCCCCCAGCGCCATGCCGATCAGTGTGGCCACGGTGTGACGCTGGCGCCAACAGATATGGTTTTGATAGCTGCTAGCGCTTGCTAGATAAGCGCTAGAGGCCAATTTGGCTTAAACCTGCGAAGGGTGGGGCACCGCAAGCCACCGCCCTGCGCGGGCTCGCCCTATGCATCCGGCTTGATATCCAAAGGTTTCCTTGGGGACACGGCGTGGTCTTCACCTGCATCACCCGCAAAGAGTTTGAAACCTCGGGCCTGGCAGAAACCATGCGACCCGCATTACGTCATCTACCAAGACGAAATGCTCGAACACGCCGATCCGGAGGAGTTGCAGCAGCGGCTCAGTCACAATCATCGGCTACGCAAAATCGTCTTGAAGATGCACCGGGAACCACAGTGACAACAGCCGCCAAAACAAAAAACGAAATCACCGTCCAACGCAACGACAAAGGCCAGATATTCAGCCACGTACGCAGCAAATGGGTGTTCGAGACGCCCGAAGAGCGGGTGCGCCAGGAGTGGTTGTGTGTGTTGGTCAACGAGTACGGTTATGCCACCGAGCAAATGGGCGAGGAGCTGGACCTGACTGGCCGGGGCTCTGCGCAGGCCCGCGCTGACTTGGTGATCTGGCGGAGCAAGGACGACAAGCAAAAGGGCAACACGCCTCTGATGGTGATTGAGTACAAATCGGACAACATCACGATTTCCCCGGCGGACTACGCGCAGGGTGAAATGTATGCCCGGCTGTGCGAAGCGCCGTTCTTTGTCACCCACAACAACAAGGAAAGCCGCTTCTGGCGCGTGCGCAAGGACAAGGTGCCGGGCTATCTGGAAGAAATTGAATCCATCCCGCATGCGGATGCCAGCGACAAGCAAATCACCGCCATGCTGGAGCGGCTCAAGGTATTCCGCGAAGATGAATTTGCCGACCTGTTGCACCGCTGCCACAACATCATCCGCAACCGCGACCACCTAGGGAAATCCTGCAAAACCTCGTGGTCAGTCTGATAGACCCCGGCCAGTCATGGCATCCTCGCAAGCCATGAAGCAAAGCAGCCTTGACCTGAACCTGAGCACCAAGAAGACCCGCAAACAGGAACTGCTGGCCCAGATGGATCGGGTGGTTCCCTGGGCTGCATTGCTCGATGTCATTGCCCCGTATTACCCCGAGGGCAAGAACGGCCGCCCACCCTTTGCCCTGGAGACCATGCTGCGCATCCACTGCATGCAGCAGTGGTTTACCTTGTCGGATCTGGCGATGGAGGAAGCCCTCTTTGACACCCCGATCTACCGGGATTTTGCAGGGCTTGATGCCCATGGACGAATGCCTGACGAGAGCACCATTTTGAGGTTTCGCCACCGGCTGGAGAAGCACAAGCTGGCCGAGCAGATTCTGGCCACCGTCAACGAACTGCTGGCAGCGCAGGGCTTGCTGCTCAAGGCGGGCACTGCGGTAGACGCCACGTTGATCGCAGCGCCCAGCTCTACCAAGAACAAGGACAGAAAGCGCGATCCAGAGATGCACTCAAGCCAAAAGGGCAATGAATGGCACTTTGGCATGAAGGCCCACATTGGCGTGGACGCGGACTCAGGACTGGTGCACACCGTCATCGGAACCTCGGGCAACGTGGCCGACGTTGTAGAAGGCAACAGCTTGCTGCACGGGCAAGAAAAAGACGGGTTTGGTGACGCGGGCTATCAAGGCGTTCACAAGCGCCCGGATGCCAGGGCGGGCGTGACGTGGCACATAGCGATGCGCCCGGGCAAGCGCAAAGAGCTGGACAAAGAGCACAACCTCGTTGACGCGCTCATAGACCAGATGGAGAAGATCAAGGCAAGCATCCGGGCCAAGGTGGAGCATCCCTTTAGGGTGATCAAGCGGCAGTTTGGATATGTGAAGGTGCGCTACCGGGGATTGAAGAAGAACACACTGCAGCTCAAGACGCTGTTTGCGCTGTCCAACCTGTGGATGGTGCGCCACCAATTGCTGGGGGCGCAGGCATGAGTGCGTCCGCAAACAGCCGTGCAGCCGCAGCGGCTGCGCAAGCGGCCCCCACAAGGGGCACCAAACAAGACGGAACCGCAGGAAAGACGGTCTCCATTGCGCCAGCTGAAAAACTCAGTCTCGTAGCACGCGCGAAACCGAGTTGTTCAGAACATCCCTAGACCCTGCCGCCGCTTTTGATGAAATTGCAAAAATCCTGTTCGTCAAAACCGGCGTTGAGCGTGATCTGAAAAAGCGCAAAACCCGCGCCAACTTGTTCTCGGTGGATTACCTCGAAAACCTGCCATTCGGTGACCCCATCAACTCGCTCTTTGACGAAACCAAGAAGACCTACAAAGCCGACAAGATTTTTCTGCCCGAAGAAAAGATCAACCTCAAAACGCCGACTGCACTGGCCATCATCAAAGAGCTGGAGCGCTACAACCTGTCCGATACATCAGAAGACATCAAGGGCATTGCCTTTGAGCGCTTTTTGGGGCGTACCTTTCGTGGCGAAATTGGCCAGTATTTCACCCCCCGCCCGATTGTTGAATTCATCATCCACATGCTGGAGCCCACCGAGGGGCAAGTCGTGTGCGATCCGGCATCGGGTTCGGGCGGGTTCTTGATTCGCTTTTTTGAAATCGTCCGCCAGCAAATCCATGCCGGTGTGGATATGGAGTACGCCGCATTCAAGGCCGAAGTCGAGGGCAACAAGAGTCTGACGGAAGCCAAGCGTGCCGAAATGCTGCGTGAAAAATACGACGCATTGCAACGCGAGCTGAACCAGACCATTGAAGGCACCCGCATGTGGAAGCTGGCCAACCGCAGCATTTACGGCACCGATGCCAATGAGCGCATGGCCCGCACCAGCAAAATGAACATGATCATGCATGGCGACGGCCATGGCGGTGTGCACCACCACAACGGCTTCTTGAACGTGAATGGCATCTTTGAAGGCCGCTTTGACACCATCCTGACCAACCCACCCTTTGGCTCCAACGTCGAACCCACCGACAAGGTGCAGGACAGCGATGTGAAGCTGGACGACGAAGTGGAAAAGCTGTACCAGCGCCGCTACAAAGCTCCGTTCAGGGGCTCGATGCAGGCAGACCACTCGGCCTGCCACTGCGCGATGCGGTGTGTGGTGGTTTGCTGCTGCTCCAGGCGCTCGGCCAGCCGGGTCTTGCTGGTGGCCAGCGACTCCGCCACGGTCTGGCCTTGGGTGGTCAGCGCCTCTAGCTCGGACTGTTTTTGCTGCAGCGCGGCTTCGGTGGCCGACACGTCCAGGGTCTGGTAGGCATCGATGGCGGGGTGCGCCGTGGCGCCGCACAGCGGGCAGGGCTCGCCGGGCTGCAGTGCGTGGCGGTGCTGGTCCAGGCTTTGGATGCGGCGCTCTTGCTCCAACAGCTGGCGCTTGTCGGCCACCTGTTCCTTGAGGGTGTTGTACTGCGCGCGCAGCGCCAGGCGCGCGGCCTCCTGGCTGGCGGCGGCGGCTTCCATGCGCTGCACTTCTGTGCCCAGCGCGGTGTGCTGGTCTGCCAGCTCGCGGCGCTGCTGGGCCAGTTGCACGGCCTGCCGCCACGCGGCGACGTGGCCTTGGGCGTGTTGCCAGCGCTCGCGCAGGGTTGCAAGGCTGTGGCCGCCCAGCTGTTGGGTGTGCTCTGCCTGGGCGGTGCGCAGTGCCCCGGCGGCGGTGGCCTGGGCTTGCGTGGCGGCCTCCACGCGCGCGCTCAGGTGGGTGACGTGGTCGCTGCGCTGGGCGATGTCGGCCTGCAGGGCTTGCCGCGCCTGGGTTTGCTCGGTCAGCCGCGCCTGCAACGTTTGCTGCTGCAAAAACTGCTGACGCCATTCGCCCAGGCGCTCGCCCAGGTGGGCGTGCTGTGCGTGGGTGGTGCAGTAGTCGGTGTGGCGCTGCTGCGCGGCCTCGGCCTGCGCCAGCTCGGCCTGCGCTGCGTGGGCCACGCGCTTGGCCCACTCGGCGGCGGTGTGGTGGTGCTGGGCGTGTTGTGCGGATTGGCGTTGGTGCTGCGCCTGCAGGCTGGCCAGCAGGGCATCGCTGCCTTGGCAGGCGGCTTGTGCCTGGTGCCACGCGGCATGGGGTGCGCGCAGGGCCTGGGCGGGCTCGCTGTCGGCCAGGCGTTGCAGGTCGGGGGCGGCGGCCTGCAGTGCGGCGGTGGCTTGCTGCTGGCCGGTGGTGGCGGCCAACACGGCCTGCGCGCTGTGGTCCACGTCGATGTGCCACTGGCGTTGCGTGCTGGTGTGGACGTGCGCCTGCTGCACCTCGGCCAGCGTTTGCGTCCATGCTTGCAGCTCGGTCTGCATGGCGGCGCAGCGCTCGGCGGGCAGCAGCTCCACGCCGTCGGCGCGGGCCTTGAGCTGGTTCAGTTGCTCGCGGGCGTCACGGGCCTGCTCGAACACCCGGCGGGAGATGTCGCCATAGATCTCGGTGCCCGTCAGCTCTTCAAGCAGCTCGGCACGGTCGTTGGCGCTGGCGTTCAGAAACGCCGCAAACTGGCCCTGCGCCAGCAGCATCGATCGCGTGAAGCGCCCAAAGTCCAGCCCGGTGATGTCGGCCACGCGCCGCAGCTTGTCATTGCTCTGGCTGCTGAGGATGGTGCCCAGGCCCGTGGCGGGGTCGACCTGGGCCAGCTCCACCTTGGGGTCTTGCAGAGCGCCGTCCACCTTGTCGCGGGCGCGGCGTTGGCTCCAGAAGGCGCGGTACACGGCGTCCTTCACTTCAAACTCCACCTCGGCCAGACAGTCGGCGGTGTGGCGCGTCATGATGTCGTTGGCCGACTTGGAGACGCTGGCCAGGCGCGGTGTCTGGTGGTACAGCGCCAGGCAAATCGCATCGAGCAGCGTGGACTTGCCCGCGCCCATGGGGCCGGTGATGGCGAACAGGCTGTTCTCGGTGAACGGCGGCTGGGTGAAGTCGATGGCCCATTCTCCCTTGAGCGAGTTGAGGTTCTTCAGGCGCAGTTTCAGGATCTTCATGCGGCGCCTTCGGTAATGCTTTGGACGATGGCGCGGTAGCGCTGCTCCAGCGCCTGCTGCAGCTCAGGCGCAAGGGCTTCGGCGGCCAGGCGGCGGGCAAACACGTCGTGGGGGCTCAGCTCGTCCAGCGTTTCGTTTGCGGCGGACGCCAGCGCAGCGGCGGCACTGGTGCGCTGGCGGCGCACGCGCAGCACCTCCACGGGCAGGCCTTGCGTCATGGTGTTGATGCGCTCGGGCAGGTCTTGCAGGTAGTCGTCTTCGGCCACGGTCACTTCCAGCCACGCGGGCTGCTCGGCCGTGCCTTCTGCGGCTGCTGCGGCAATCGCATTCGGTAATGTGGCGAGGTTGCCGCTGACCGATATGAGCGCCTGAAACCGGGGCACGGGCAGCGGGGTGATGCCTGCGAGCCCGGTGGCGTCCAGGTCCACCAGCAGCACTTCCTTTTGCTGTTTGGCCTCGTCAAAACCCAGCGGTATGGGCGAGCCGCAGTAGCGGATGTGCTCCAGACCCCCCACCTTCTGCGGCTTGTGGATGTGCCCGAGCGCGATGTAGTCCACCGGGGGGAATGCGGCAGTGGGGAAGGCATCGAGCGAGCCCACATAGATCTCGCGCACCGACTCGTTGCTGCTGGCGCCCACGGTGGTGAGGTGGCCGGTGGCGATGAGGGGCACAGACCGCCCCAACGCCTGTTGTAGCGTTGCCTGGCGCGCAAGCCCCGCCTGGTGCACGCCTTGGTAATAGGCCTGGATGGCTGCTTGCAGGGACTGTTGCTTGTCCTGTGCGCTTTGCCCGGCCTGGCTCTGCAGCACATCACGCGGGCGAATAAAAGGCACGGCGCAAACGATGCACCCAGCCTGCCCATCGCGCTGGGGCAGCACGACCAAATGGTCGGCGGGGTTGCCCACGGCCGCGACCACCGTGGTGTCCAGCACTGCCAGCAGGGCGCGGTTTTCGCCCAGCGTAGCGACGGAGTCGTGGTTGCCGCCCAGCAGCAGCAGCGCCACGCCTGCGTGGTGCAATTTCACCACCAGGTGGCTGTACAGCTCGCGCGCATAACTGGGCGGCGAGCCGGTATCAAAAACGTCGCCCGCGATCAGCACCGCGTCCACCGCGTGCGCATCGATCTGGCTGAGCAGCCAGTCGATCAGCGCCTGGTGTTCGGCCTGTCGGCTCTTGCCCATGAAGTGCTGGCCCAGGTGCCAGTCGGAGGTGTGAAGGATGCGCATCGGGGTGGGCCGTGGGGTGGGGTGTGGCGGGGATTTGGCGGCTGCTGCAAGCCCGCACTGAATGAACTGAACGAGCCGAATACTATGCTTTTGATAGCTGCTAGCGCTTGATGGTAAAGCGGTAGCGGCCTATTTCTTCTCAATATCTGCCCATTCCGCCAGCTTTTGCTGCAACTCTTCCTTGCTGGGCAGATAGAGCTGGTATTCCCTGGCGTGGATGTTGGCGCCCTGGGGCAGGGTGATTTCGACCAGCGCCTCGTGCTTCTTTTTGCACAGCACGATGCCGACCGTGGCCGCTTCGGTGTCGGTCTTGACGTGGCGGTCAAAGTAGTTGACGTACATCTGCATCTGGCCCAGGTCCTGGTGCGTGAGCTTGCCGAGCTTGAGGTCGATGAGCACATAGCAGTGCAGCAGGCGGTTGTAGAACACCAGGTCCACAAAGAAGTGCTCATCGTCGAAGGTGAAACGCTTTTGGCGCGCCTCGAACAGAAAGCCTTTGCCCAGCTCCAGCAGGAAGCGTTCGATCTGGCTGATGATGGCCGCTTCCAGGTCGGATTCCGAGAACCGCGCCTGCTCGGACAGGCCCAGGAACTCCAGCACCAACGGCTCCTTGAGCAGGTCGCTGGCGCGGCTGACGGTGTGCCCTTGCTGCGCCAGCTGGCGAATGCCGTCCTTGTCGCGGCTCAGGGCCAGGCGCTCGTAGAGCCCGCTCTGAAACTGGCGCTTGAGGTCCCGCAAGGTCCATTGTTGCTGGGTGGATTCGATTTCGTAGAAGCTGCGTTCCTCGGCATTCTTGATGCCCAGCAGGAAGACGTAGTGGGACCAGCTGAGGGTGAAGGGGCGTTCAGATTGTCCAGACGCTGTCTGGCCCATCTGAAACGGCGCGGCGCCAAGCGCAAGCGACGATTGTCCAGACACTGTCTGGACAATCGTCACGCGCTCCCGGTACGCCAGGTAGAAGCTGCGGCAATAGGCGATATTGCTGCGCCCGAAGCCTTTGCCGAACTCTGCGGTCAGTCGCTCGGACAAAAGACTGAGCAAGGCATCTCCATAGCCGGCCCGCTGCTCCCCCTGCTGCTCAAACTCGACTATGTGCCGCCCGATCTCGAAGTGGGTGTGCACCTGCACCAGGTCGACACCGCGGGCGATTGTGCTGCGGGCCGACTCGATCAGCGTGCGGATGCTGGCAAAAAGCGCTGACTCCGGGTCGGTCAGGGCAGAGGCAGCGCGGGGCGTCTTCGTCATGGCGGGTCCTCAAGCAGGGGGGGAATACGCAGATGGCTGTATTTTTACACAGTGTTTTGCTTGCCAGCCTCATCCGCCCCGCGCACTCCGGACACCCACGCATTGCTCGTGCATCACCCGCACATCGCCACCGCTCACACCCTGACAGAAGCCCCCGTCGCATAAAACTGCCCACCCGCCACGTAGTGCAGCGTGCGCAGTGCATCGGGCGCGGTGTCGAACTCCCAGTGCCCGTTGCGGAACACGCGCTCGTCCGCCCAGGCGGCCACCACTTCGCCGATGAACAGGTCGTAGGTCTGCTGGTTGTGGGGCTCGGGGATGACGCGGCACAGCAGCCAGGCGGCGCAGCCTTGCACCAGCGGGGTGTCGGCGTGGCCGGGGGCGTGGAACAGCTCCACGCCGTGTTGCTGCAGTTTGTCCGGGTGGGTTTTGGCGCTGTCGGTGCCGATGGCCACGGTCATCGCCGCCATGGGCAGCGTGGGCAGCTGCAGCGCGAACTCGCCGCTGGCCTCTACCAGCTCGCGCGTGCGGGTGGCCTTGTCCAGCACCACCGTCACCTTGGGCGGCGCAAAGTCCAGCGCACAGGCCCAGGCTGCGGCCATCACGTTGTGCTGGCCAGCGTGCGCGGCCGACACCAGCACGGTGGGGCCGTGGTTGAGCAGGCGGTAGGCCTTGTCAAGCGGGACGGGGGTGAAGTGCTCTGGGGTTGCTGTGGTGATGGTGGGCATGCGGGCGTTGCTGGATGGCGCTGGTGGTTTCCCCCCCCCAAGCCTACGCCAGATGCGCCAGCAGATGGCGCCAGAAGTTCAGGCGCGCTTCGAGCGTGGAGACCAGGATGTGCTCGTGCAGCGTGTGTGCACCGTCGCCATCGGCGCCCAGGCCGTCGAGCGTGGGCACGCCCAGGGCCGAGGTGAAGTTGGCGTCGCTGCCGCCGCCGGTCATGGGCGCGTCTTCGAGCGTGAAGCCTGCGTGGCGGGCCGAGTCTTGCGCGCGGGCCAGCAGGGCCTCCACGGCGTCGCTCTTGACCATGGGCGGGCGGTTCACCTCCACATCGATCTCCAGCTCCATGTCGGCACCGACAGGGCGCAGCGCCTGCATCTTGTCGACCAGCTCGTCGGCGGCGCTCAGGTCGGGCAGGCGAAAGTCCACCACGCAGCGGCAGCGGTCGGGCACGGTGTTGGTGGCGGTGCCGCCTTCGATGGTGCCCACGCTCACGGTGACGCCACGCGCGTAGTCGGTCATGGCCTCCAGCGCCAGGATCTGGTGCGCCATCTCGCGGATGGCGCTGCGGCCTTTTTCGTGCTGGACGCCGGCATGCGCGGCGCGACCCTTTACGCCCAGGCGCAGCATGCCCGTGCCCTTGCGCGCCGTCACGCATTTGCCGCCGTTGGCGCGCGCGGGCTCGCACACCAGGGTGTAGCGCGCGTTGCGTGCAAACGCCTCGATGTGCGGGCGCGAGGCGTGGCTGCCGGTTTCTTCGTCGGGCACGATGACAAAGTCCACCGGCAGCGCGGTGGCGCCCGCAGCGGCCAGGTCGCGCAGCGCGGTCAGTGCCAGGTAGATGCCGGCCTTCATGTCATAGCCACCGGGGCCATAGAAGCGGTCGCCTTCGATGCGGCACGGGTTGGCCTGCAGCGTGCCGATGGGGTGCACGGTGTCCGAATGGCCCAGGATCAGCAGGCCCGGCCGCGCATCGCCCGCAGCGCGGTTGCTGATGTGCAGCAGCGGCCCCACGCTGGGGCCGAACGGAGTCACCGTGGCCTGCAGGCCTGCGTCGAGCGCATAGCTTTGCATGACCGCAACCATGCGCGCCAGGCCGTCGGGGCTGCTGGTGGGCGATTCGCATTGCATCCATGCGGTGATGCCGTCAATAAGGGATTGGGTGGTGGGTGAGGTCATGGCGACAGGCTCGAAGAAAAGGGGTGTGGGTGAGGTCAGGCGGTGTGTCGGCCCGCCAAGGCGGCCAGTCGTGCGGCGTCGGGCAGGCGGTGGTGAAACCACAGGTGCGCGCACACGGCCGACATGGCTTCGCCGTCGTGGCCGATGCCTGCGATGGAGTGCAGCTGCCAATGAAACGGCAGACCCCGGCGCGTGGCCTCGGCCTGGGCCGTGGCGAAGTAGTTGAGCGCGCGCGCATGGCGGTGCGGGCCCTGGCGCAGCGCAGCGGGCTCGGACGGCAGGTGCGGGTCGTTGGTCTCGGTGTCCTGGTCGCCCGCCAGGATGGTGAGCGGGGTGGCGAACAAACGGGCCAGGCTGTCGGCATCGGCGGGTGTGCCGCCCAGGCCTTCGGGGAACGGCAGATCGAGCAGCGGCAGCGTGTACCAGCCCGGGTTGCCCGCCGCGATCTGGGTGAACACACCCGGTGTCAGCACGCTCAGCAGGCGGTGCACAAACTGCCCGCCGGCCGAATGGCCGAACAGAAACAAGGGCTGGCCTGCCAGCACGCCGCAGGCTTTCAGGTCGTCCACCAGCCGGGTGACCACGGTGTACGACCAGGTCCCGGGCGCGGTGGTGGCGGCCGTGTCGGCCAAAGCGGCGCGGTCGGTGGTGGCCAGCAGGTTGCCGTTGTTGTAGCTCACCACGTCGGGCCATTGTTCGTTGGAGAACGTGGGCGCGATGATGACCAGGCCATGCTCGTCGGCCGCAGGAATCCAGAAGTCGCGGTAGTCGTCACCGTTGCGCATCACGCCGTGTTGCACCAGCACGATGGGGCTGTCAGGCGTGGCGTGCGCGGGGCGGTAGGTGTTCAGGGTGATGGTGCGCGCATCGGGTGCGGCGCCGTTGCCGTATTCGACCGCATGGCGGCCCACGCGCATCACGGCGTCGCGCAGGTTTTGAAGGCGTTGTTCTTGGGTCATGTCAGGCGGGCTCAAGGGGTCGTGTGGTTCAGGTGGCAGGCGGACCAGTGGCCGGGTGCAATGGCCTCCAGCGGTGGCACTTCTTCGCGGCAGCGCGCCATGGCATGCGGGCAGCGGGGGTGAAAAGTGCAGCCCGATGGGGGATTCAGCGGCGAAGGGATTTCGCCCTGAATCGGCACGAACACGCGCTTGCGGCGCTCGAGGTTGGGCACCTCGGCCATCAGCGCCTGCGTGTAGGGGTGGTTGGCGCGCGCAAAGATCTCGGCCGTGGTCGAAATCTCCACAATCTTGCCCAGGTACATGATGGCCACGCGGTCAGAGATATGACGCACCACGCCCAGGTCGTGGCTGATGAACAGGTACGTCAGGCCGTGCTGGGCGCGCAGGTCCATGAACAGGTTGATCACCTGCGCCTGGATCGACACGTCGAGCGCCGCCACGGGTTCATCACACACCAGAAACTTGGGCGACACCATCAGCGCCCGGGCAATGCCCACGCGCTGGCGCTGCCCGCCCGAGAGCTGGTGCGGCAGCCGGTTGCGGTACTCGGCCGCCAGGCCGACCTCGGCCAGCGCCTTGTCGATGCGCGCCGGGATCTCGCCAGCGGGGGCGAGCTTGTGCACATGCAGCGCCTCGCCCAGGATCTGGTGCAGTCGCTGGCGTGGGTTGAGCGAAGCCTGCGGGTCTTGAAACACCATCTGCACGCCCAGCGTATAGGCCAGCTTGTCGGCGCGGTTCAGGCCGTCCACATTGGCGCCCTGGTACAGCAACTCGCCCTCGGTCTGGTGGTGCAGGCCGGCCACCACGCGCCCGAGCGTGGACTTGCCGCAGCCCGATTCGCCCACCAGGCCCAGCACCTCGCCGGGCGCGATCGACAGGCTCACGCCGTTGACGGCGTGCACGGTGCGCGGTTGGGGCTTCTTGCCCACCAGCTCCAGCGCGCGCCCGATCAGGTCTTGTTTTTTTGTGAAGCGCTTGTGGACATTGCGCAGCTCAATAACGGGAGGGAGGGTCGTACTCATGCGGCAGGGTCCAGGGCAACGAGGGGGGCAAAGCAGCGGTAGGTGCGCTCACCGACCACGGTGCGGCCGGGTTCGCTGGTGGCGCACTGTGGCAGGGCCTGTGCACAGCGCGGCGCAAAGGCACAACCTGCCGGGCGGTTGCTCAGCATCGGGGCCATGCCGCTGATCTGCCGCAGGCGCTCGCCGGGCTGAATGGCGCCGGGCAGCGAGTCGAGCAGGCCGCGTGTGTACGGGTGGGCGGGGTTGTCCAGCACCTGCGCCACCGGGCCGGACTCGACGATCTTGCCCGCATACATCACGGCCACCTGGTCGGCCAGCTCGGCGATCACGCCCAGGTCGTGGGTGATCCAGACCAGCGCCGTGCCGTGTGTGCGGCAGATCTCCTGCATGCGGTACAGGATCTGGCCCTGGATCGTCACGTCAAGCGCCGTGGTGGGCTCGTCGCAGATGATGAGCTCGGGCTGGTTGAGCATGGCAATGGCAATGGCCACGCGCTGGCGCATGCCGCCCGAAAACTCGTGCGGGTAATTGCGCAGGCGCGATGCCGGGGCCGGGATGCCCACCATGTCGAGCGCCTCCACGCAGCGCTGCAGGGCGGCAGCGTGCGAGACCTCGGGGCGGTGCGTCTGGATCGCTTCGAGCATCTGCTCCTCGATGCGCAGCACCGGGTTCAGCGTCATCAGCGGGTCCTGAAAGATCATGGCGATGCGGTCGCCGCGCAGCTGGCGCATCTGCTCTTCGCTCAGGTTGCGCAGGTTCTGGCCCTTGAACAACACCTCGCCGGCGATCACCTCGCCGGGTGGGTCGATCAGGCCAAAGATGGAGAAACCGGTGACCGATTTGCCCGAGCCGGATTCGCCGACCAGGCCCACGATCTCGCCGGGCTGTATGGACAGGTCCACACCGCTGACGGCGGGCCAGGCGCCTTCTTCGGTGTGGAAAACGGTGTGCAGGCCACGCACTGCAAGCAAGGGTTGGGTGGTCATCATGTGCCTTTGGGGTCAAGCGCGGCGCGCAGGCGGTCGGCAATCACGTTGATCGTCAGGATGAGCAGCAGCAGCGCCACGCCCGGGAACATGCTGATCCAATAGTCACCCGACAACAGGTACTGAAAGCCGTTGGCAATCAGCAGGCCCAGCGAGGGCTCGGTGATGGGAACGCCCACACCGAGGAACGACAGCGTGGCTTCGAGCACGATGGCGTTGGCGATCTGGATGGTGGCGAACACCATCACGGGCCCCAGGCAGTTGGGCAACAGGTGGCGCAGCATGATGCGCCAGGCCGGAAAGCCCAGGTTCTGCGCCGCCTCAATGTATTCCTTGCGCCGCTCTTGCAGTGCCCGGCTGCGCATGATGCGCGCGTAGTGCGCCCACTGCACGATCACGATGGCGATCACCACCTTGTCCACACCCCGGCCCAGCATGGCCAGCAGCACCAGCGCCACCAAAATGGCGGGGAAGCCGAGGACGAAGTCCACGATGCGCATCAGCACCGTGTCGACAAAGCCACCCACATAGGCCGCGATCAGGCCGATGAGGCTGCCGATGACGGTGGCCAGCGCCACGGCGCTCAGGCCCACCGTCAGGCTGATGCGCAGCCCGTAGAGGATGGCGCTGAGCATGTCGCGGCCCTGGCTGTCGGTGCCCAGCCAGTAGCGAAAGCCGTCCATGCTGGCCGAGCCGGGCGGCAAGCGGCCGTCCATGAGGTCGAGTGCGGCCAGGTCGTAAGGGTTCTGGGGCGCCAGAAAGGGCGCCAGCAGCACGATGGCCAGCAGCAGCACCAGCGCAATCGCCGAGCCCTTGACGGTGGGGTGGCTGCGCAGCTGCTTGAGGATCGCGCGCCTGCGGGGCGTGTCGGTCAACGGGGTGTTGCCTGCGGTCGGGGGGGATTCTGGAGTGTGCATAAAACGTGTGTGTGCGCTTGTCGTTTTCGCTCTTTTTATTCGGACGCCTGCAGTTGCACGCGCGGGTCGAGCGCGGCATACAGCATGTCCACCAGCATGTTGATCATCACGAAGATGAAGGTCACCAGCATCACGTAGGCCACCACCACAGGGCGGTCGAGCTGGTAGATGCTGTCGATCAGCAGCTTGCCCATGCCGGGCCAGGCAAACACCGTTTCGGTGATGGTCGAGTAGGCGATCAGCGAGCCGAACTCCATGCCGATCACCGTGACCACCGGGATCAGGATGTTGCGCAAAATGTGCCGCGTGAGAATGCGCCGGGGCCTGAGGCCCTTGGCGCGTGCGAACTTCACGTATTCCTGCGTCTTGGCATCCACCACGCCCGTGGCCGTGAGCCGCAGCACCAGCGCAATATTGGCCAGCGACAGGTTGATGGCGGGCAGCATCACGTGCGACCAGCCATCGGCCGTCAGCAGCGACAGCGGCACGCCCAGCACCGTGACCGTGTCACCCCGGCCCGCAGCGGGCAGCCAGTGCAGCCACACGGCAAAACACAGGATCAGCACCATGCCCTGCCAGAAGTTGGGCAGCGAGAACCCGAGCACCGAGCCCGCCATCAGCCCGCGCCCCGTGGGCTTGTCGTTTTTCAGGCCCGCGATCAGCCCCAGCGGAATGCCGATGATGATGGTCAGGGAGATGGCGACAAACACCAGCTCCATCGTGGCGGGGATGCGCTGCACGATGAGCTCGATGGCCGGAATGCCATGCACGAACGAGGTGCCCAGGTCGCCATGCAGCGCACGCGTGAGAAACCCCGTGTACTGCAGCCACACCGGCAGGTCCAGCCCCAGCCGCTCGATCATGGCCTGGCGGTCGGCCACGCTGGCCTCGGGGCTCACCAGCAGCTCGATCGGGTCGCCCACCGCATACACGGCAAAAAACACGACCACCGAAACCGCCAGCAAAACAAACAGGCTCTGCACGAGCCTTCGCAAAATGAAGACGAGCACTCAGGCGTCCCCTCAAGTAATGTTGAAAACCCTTGCCACCCAACCGCAGCCACAAAAGCCGCCGTGGTGGTGGCTGCGGTTGCGGTGGCTGTGGTGGCAAACCGCCCCACCAAACAAAAACGGGGCGCACGCATGGCACCCCGTTGCCAACGCTAACCCCTGACGGTCAGTTCTTGACCTTGACCGAGGTGGCCAGCGTGTACTGGTCGCGGCGGCCTTCGTATGTAAGGCCCTTGCGGAAGGCCCAGATGCTGCTTTCAAAGTGCAGCGGAATCAGCGGCACGGCGTCGAGCGCCATCTGCGTGGCTGCTTCCAGGCCCTTTTTGCGCTTGGCGGCATCCACCGTGTTGGCCGCTGCCAAGTACACCTTGTCGAACTCGGGGTTGGTGTAGCCACCGTAGTTGCTGGTGCCCTGGCCCTTGGGCGAGTCGAGCGACGCGATCCACAGCTGGAACAGTGCCGACGCTTCACCCGTTTCTGCAGGCCAGCCGCCCATGGGCAGGCTGAACTCGCGCTTGGCGCGCTTGGGGAAGTAGATCGAGGCGGTCATCGCGTCCACGCTGGTCTTGATGCCCACCCGCGTGAAATACTGCGCCACGGCCTGGGCCACCTGGCTGTCGTTCACATAGCGGTCGTTGGTGGACGACAGCGTCAGCTCAAACCCGTTGGGGTAGCCGGCTTCGGCCAGCAGCTTCTTGGCGCCTTCGGGGTCGAACTTGATCTCGGGCGCCTTGGGCAGCGCGCCAAACATGCCGTCGGGCATGTACTGGAAGGCCGGGGTGGCCATGCCGTCCATGATGCGTTGCACGATGGCCTTGCGGTCGATCGCCATGTTCATGGCCTTGCGCACACGCAGGTCCTGCAGCGGGTTCTTGCCGTCGGCGCTCTTCACAAAGGGGCTGGGGTTGCGGGCAATGTCGGGCTGCAAAAACACCAGGCGTGTGGAGGGCGTGGCCACAAAGGCGAACTTGGGGTTTTCCTTCACACGCGCCAGGTCGCGGGCGGCGGGGTTTTCGATCACGTCGTAGTCACCCGACAGCAGACCCGTCAGGCGCGGGCCGGCGCTGGGCACGGGCACCATCTTCACGGTTTTCCAGTGCGGCTTCTCGCCCCAATAGTGCTCGTTGCGCTCGAGCTGGATGCCGGTGCCCTTCACGTACGACTTCATCAAAAACGGGCCCGTGCCAATGGCCAGCTTGCCCGAGTTGAAATCGGTCACCGTGGGCCAGGCGCTCGTCACGCCGCAGCCTGTCTTGGGGGCGAATTGCAGCTTGCCGTGCTGCACGATGCTGGCGGAGATGATGGGCAGGTTGCGCGCCATTTCGGCGGGCAGCAGCGGCAGTGGCTCTTCCGTCTTGATGATGACGGTCAGGTCATCGGGCGTCTTCACATCGGTGATGCGCTTGGTCGTGTCCATGTACGACTGCGACACGTTGGTCTCGTTGTTGAGCGTGCGGCAGATGGTGAACAGCACGTCCTGCGAGGTAAACGGCTGGCCGTTGGAGAACTTCACGCCTGGGCGCAGCTTGAATTCCCAGGTCTGGTCGTCCAGGTTCTTCCACGACAGGGCGAGCGAAGGCACCAGTTCCATCTTGGCGTTGCGCGCCACCAGCGAGTCATACACATGGGCCGAGAACGCATCGTTGGCCGTCATCTTGTGATAGTGCGGATCGGCCGCAGTGGGCTCTGCCGCCAGGGCGATGGTGAGCGATGTGGGCTGCGCCTGCGCGACGCCGGCCAGGCCTGCTGACATTGCCACGCCGCCCGCCAGGGCGAGCGCGGTCTTTCGGATGCCGATGTTCATTTCAGTTTCCTTGGTTCATCAAATACGGGGTCGGTGCGCAGCGGGCTGCTCAGGCTTCACAACGGCGTTCCAGGCAATGCGCTGGAGCGGCGCCGCAGAGAACGCAAGGGTTTTCCACGGACTGAAATCTGGGCCCGCGCAAGAGCGCACCGGTGCGGTCGAACCTAACACGTTTCATGCCAGTTACAACTTGGGCACCGGTCTCCAACGGCGTTGCCGGTGCTCTCCATTCTGCGCAGAGCCTTGATGCAAGCGCCAGTCTCTTTGATGGTGAGGACGCTTACTTAAGTGCAAACCCTAGGGGGTCTGCGTGCACCTTTTTCGCACAGGCCAAGAAAAGGTGGCGCCGAGCCCCTGTCTCAGAGGCCCTCGTGTGGGGCGGCAATGGCATGGCCTGCCCGTTCTGGCCGGTGCGGGGTGGCTGTGGGTCATGCCCGCGACAAGCGCCTGCACCGCACGCCCGATAACATTCGCCGCCTCATCCCGCCCCCCTGTGGGGCCCCCAAAAGGAGACAACCCTATGTTCAGTCACATCATGGTCGGCGCCAGCGACCTCGAAAAATCCCGCCAGTTCTACGACGCCTTGCTGGGCACCCTCGGCATCGCGCCCGGCGTGGCCAACAAGAACCGCTATTTCTACCGCAGCCCCCAGGGCACCTTCGGCATCACCACGCCCATCAATGGGGAGCCAGCCTCCTTTGCCAACGGCGGCACCATCGGTTTTGCGATGCAGTCGCCCGAGCAAGCGGATGCCTTCCACGCGGTCGGTGTGGCCCACGGCGGCACCACCTGCGAAGACCCACCGGGCTGGCGCGAAGGCCCTGGCGGCAATCTGTATCTGGCGTATCTGCGCGACCCGGACGGCAACAAGCTTTGCGCCTTGCACCGCCCCCCCAAGGCGGCATAAGGCGTGCCGGTGGCGCGCCATGGCGCCGAATTCCATGCGTACAATTGCTCACTATTTGATAGCTGTTTGCGCTTTATAAATAAGCGCTAGCGGCCTATTTGACTTGAAGAGGCAGCGCGTGGCACGCAGGCCCGCATCGGGCGGTGTGGCCGCCCTCCGGGCGGGGCCGATGGGCGGGTGGGGGATACTCGGGCGCTCGTATTCACGGGCTTCTGCCCGCTGCGCCCCCGTTTTTTGGGGGCCACGGCGGCACGCAGCCCTTTTCACGCACAAAGGACGCGTCATTGAAATCCGCCAGCGCCACCACCTTCGACGAGGCGTATTACCAGCGCTTTTATTTCGACAAGAAAACCAGCGTGGTGGACCCCGAGCACATGGAGCGGCTGGGCACCTTTGTGTGCAGCTACCTCAAGTACCTGCGTGTGCCCGTGCTGCGTGTGCTGGATGTGGGCTGTGGCATCGGCCTGTGGAAGGGCATCGTCGAGCGGCACTTTCCTGGCGCCAGCTACCAGGGCGTGGAGTTCAGCCCCTACCTGTGCGAGCGCTTTGGCTGGCAGCAGGGCTCGGTGGTGGACTATGCGGCCAGCGAGCCGTTTGACCTGGTCATCTGCCAGGGCGTGCTGCCCTATCTGAACCCGCCGGACCTGAAGGCCGCGCTGCACAACCTGGGGCGCCTGAGCAAGGGCGCACTCTATGTCGAAGCCGTGTCGCGCGAGGACTATGAGCGCGACGTCATCGACGAAGACCTGACGGATGGGCGCGTCTTTCGCCACCGTGCCGAGCTGTACCGGCGCGGCCTGGGCGAGGGGTATCTGGAGCTGGGCGGAGGCGTGTGGCTCAGCCGCCGAGCCGAGGTGCCGTTGTTTGCGCTGGAGCAGGCGAGCGGGCTGTGACGGCGGCCATGGTTGTCCCCTGCGCTGCCGCCACCCCTGCGGCGGGCGGCCCGCGCGCTGAGCCCGCAGCGCCCCACGCCGTGTCTCGCCTGCGCGCAGAGCGCCTGGCACGCAGCGCCAAACCTTTCCTGGCACGCGGCGGCCCCAAGGGCGAGCGCTGCCCCGGCTGCCGCCTGGTGCCCAGCCACTGCTTGTGCGCGCTGCATCCCACCGTGCCCACACGCGCTGCCGTGTGCCTGCTGATGGCCGACATCGAGCCCCTCAAGCCCAGCAACACCGGCTGGCTGATTGCCGACGTGGTGCCCGACACCTTTGCCTTTGGCTGGGCGCGCACCGAGGTGGCTCCCGGCCTGCTGGCGCTGCTGGCCGACCCGCAGTGGCAGCCGTATGTGGTGTTCCCCGGCGAGTTTGTGGCACCCGAGCGTGTGGTGGCCGAACTGGTGCCCCGAGCCGGGGTCGAACCGGCGCAGCCCCGGCGCCCGCTGTTCATCCTGCTTGACGCCACTTGGCCCGAGGCGCGCAAGATGTTCCGCAAAAGCCCGTACCTGGATCGCTTGCCGGTGCTGAGCCTGCAGCCCGAGCAGATTTCTCGCTACCAGTTGCGCCGCTCGCGCCGGGACGACCATTTCTGCACCTCCGAAGTGGCGTCGCTGTGCCTGGACCTGGCAGGCGATGCACACGCCGCACAGGTGCTGCAGGCCTACCTCGACGTGTTCACCCACCACTATCTGCAAGCCAAGCACCAGTTGCCGCCGGACTTCGACGGGGCGGCGCACCAGGGGCTGCGTTCGCTGGGCATGGCGGCGTGAGGTGAGCCCGGCACCCCTTGGTGGTCGGTGCCGCGAGGGGGATTGCGCCGCGAAGGCAAAATGCAGCCATGAAAGCACCCCCCCGCCTGCAGTCCCTCATCGAGGAAGGCCTGATCGACACCGTGGTTCGCCAGCTCATGAGCGGCAAGGAGGCCATGGTTTTTGTGGTGCGCAGCGGCGACAACACCCTGTGCGCCAAGATCTACAAAGAGGCCAACAACCGCAGCTTCCGCCAAGCGGTGGACTACACCGAAAACCGCAAGGTCAAGAATTCACGCTCGGCCCGCGCCATGGCCAAGGGCAGCAAGTTTGGCCGGCAAGAGCAAGAGGCCGCCTGGCAAAGCGCCGAGGTGGATGCGCTGTACCGCCTGGCCGCCGCCGGCGTGCGCGTGCCGCAGCCCTATAACTTTCACGACGGCGTGCTGCTGATGGAGCTGGTGACCGATGCCAACGGCGACGCGGCCCCGCGCCTGAACGATGTGAGCTTTACGCCCGAAGACGCACGCACCCATCACGCCACGCTGGTGACCGAGGTGGTGCGCATGTTGTGTGCGGGCGTGGTGCACGGCGACTTGTCGGAGTTCAACATCCTGCTGGCGCACCTGCCGGGAGTGGATGGCGCACCCGGCGCGGAGGGCCCCGTCATCATCGACCTGCCCCAGGCCGTGGACGCTGCGGGCAACAACCACGCCCAGCGCATGCTGCTGCGCGACGTGGCCAACCTGCGCGACTTCTTCGGGCAGTTCGCGCCCGAGGTGCGCACCACCCAATACGGCCCCGAGATCTGGAGCCTGTACCAGCGGGGCCTGCTGAGCAACGAGACCCCGCTCACCGGCCGCTACGCGCCCGACCATGTCGATGTGGACATGCAGGCCGTGCTGCGCGAGATCGACGATGCGCGCGACGAAGACGCCGCGCGCAGGCTGCGCATGGCGGCGGGCTGACCACGCGCCAGCCGCCCTACCGTCCCGCCAGTCCCGCCGTCCCGCCGTCCCGCAGCTGGGCGTGTAGGCGAATGTGCGGTGGTGGGTGGTGTGGTGGTGTGGTGGTGCCCGTGGGTGTGCAGGCACGGGGCTGCCTGCGGTACCATCGCGCCCCTTCCGCCCTCCATGCACCCGGCCCCCGACATGACAGCGATCTCCATCCGCCCCTTTCGCCCCGCCGATGCGCCCGCCCTGCGCGCCCTGTTCCACGCGGCGGTGCATGGCCGCGCGCAGGCGCACTACACGCCTGAACAGCGGGCCGCCTGGGCGCCGCCGCAATACGACGCGGCGCAATGGGCCGAGCGCATGCAGGCCCTCCAGCCCTTCATTGCACAGGTGCAGGGCGCTGACGCCCTGGCGGGCTTTGCCGACCTGCAGGCCAACGGGTACATCGACATGTTCTTCGTGGCCCCCGCATATGCGCGCCGGGGCGTGGCCCGGGCGCTGATGGCACACATCCACGCGCAGGCTGCGCTGCGCGGCATCGCCCAGCTGCACGCCCACGTGAGCCTGACCGCCGAGCCCTTTTTTGCCGCGCAGGGCTTTGTGGTGCAGGAGCGCCAGCAGGTGGAGCGTGCAGGCGTGGTGCTGTGCAATGCGCGCATGGCGAAGTCGCTGGCAGTGGGTGGCGACTCCTGATTTGATAGCTGTTGGCGCTTGTTCATCAAGCGCCAATGGCCTGTTTGGCTTGCTATCCGCCCACGGTGCCATGTTCGCGCCTGCCGCTGTTGCCTTACAGTAGCCGCCCCCGCGTTCGCAGAACGCAAGCCCACCCACACATCGCCCCAAGGCGGCATCCCCATGACCAAAGACCTGGCCCGACAGAACGAACTCAAACCCATGACCCTGTGCGAGCCCTGCCAGGGCATCCAGCGCAACTGGCGCAAGGCCCCCGGCCATGCCGAGCTGGTGCAGCGCGGCAACCGCAAGGAAGACCGCGAGCAGGGCTCCGTCACCATCACCCGCTATGTGTGCGACCGCTGCGGCACGGCGTGGGAGTATGAGAACGACAAGGACAACCAGAAAGTCGGCTGGTCGGTGGTGGGCCGCTGAATATCAAAAGCCATCAAGAGGCCATCAAAAACAATAGCTGCCAGTGCTTTCTGAATAAGCGCTGGTGCCCGATTTGATCTGATGGTTGATGGGTCTCGGCGCCTTTTGGGGGCAGAGGCCCCAGCCCCATTCGCGGCCTTGGGGGTGAGTTCGTGGGCGCTGGCCGCGAACGAATTCACGCAGGAATGAATTGGATGGGATATCCAGTCCATTCAAAGGCCCAAAGCAAAGGCTGAAAGGCCCCAAGGCCGCGTCTTTCCATTGAATGAATGGATGAGGGCGAACTGCGCGATGCACAAATATCGCCGTGGCAACGACAGTCACGGCACCTTTTCAACGCATCCGTGTCCCACACCCCTTCAAGGAGAGACCCCCATGCCGCACCGCCGACGATTTCTGGCCACCGCCACCCGCGCACTCACCTTGGGCGGCGGTGCCTTGTGGCTGCTCGGGCGCGGGGTATGGGCGCAGCCCAGCTACACCGTGCCGCTGGCGCAGCTGCAAGAGATGGTGGCCACCAAGTTTCCGCGCAGCGTGCCCGTGCAGGGCTTGTTCGACCTGAACCTGCAGGCGCCACTGCTGCGCCTGCTGCCCGAGGTGAACCGCCTGGGGGCGGCCATGGCGGTAGACGTGGCGGGCCCTGCGCTGCGGCGCAGCCATGCGGGCAGCTTTGATGTGGAGTTTGCGTTGCGCTACGAGGCCAGCGACCGCACCCTGCGGGCCTACCAGATCCGGCTGGGGCGGCTGGCGTTTCCCACCCTCCAGCCCGCCGTGACGGAGCTGCTCAACGCCTACGGCCCGGTGCTGGCCGAGCAGTCGCTGCGCGAGGTCACGCTGCACCAGCTGCGCCCGCAGGACACGGCGGTGTTCGACGGCCTGGGCCTGCAGCCGGGGCCCATCACGGTGACGCCCAAGGGGCTGGCCGTGGCCTTTGTGAGCAAGCAGCCCTGATCCTGCTGCCGCCGCACATATCAAAAACCATAGCTGCCAGCGCTTGATGGATAAGCGCTAGCGGCCAAAAAGGCTTGAAACTAGCTCGCCTCCACCGCCCGCCGCAGGGCCGCACGGGCCAGCAGCCGCGTGGAGTCGAGCGTGGGCAGCGGCGAGTTGGCGTCGCTGAGGATGAGCGGGATCTCGGTGCAGCCCAGCACCACGGCATCGCAGCCGTCCTCGCGCTGCAGGCGGGCGATGATCTGCTGGAACGTGGCCACGCCCTCGGGGCGGATCACGCCGGGCACCAGCTCGTCCATGATGATGCGGTTGATCTCGCTGCGCTCGGCCTCGGTGGGGCGTACCCATTGCAGGCCCTGGGCCTGCAGCGCATCGGGGTACACGCTGCTGTCCACCAGCCAGCGCGTGCCGGTCAGCGCCAGGCGCCGGTGGCCGCGCGCCGCCGCCTCGGCCGCCACCACCTCGGCGATGTGCAGCCAGGGCAGGGGTGAATGGGGCTGCACCAGGTGGAACGCCTGGTGGATGGTGTTGTCGGGGCAGATCAAAAAGTCAGCGCCTGCGCGGGCCAGCTTGTGGGCCGAGGCGAGCATGAGGCCGGCCACGCCCTGCAGGTCGCCCCGGTCCAGGCAACGCACATAGTCGGCCAGCGAGGGCGTGTGCAGCGAGACCTCGGGGTGCGCATGGGGCTCGCCGAGCAGCGCGGCGCCTTCCATGCAGACGGTGCGGTAGCAAAGAGCGGCCCCTTCGGCGGAGCAGCCCACGATGCCGATGTGTTGGGGCATGAAGTTGGTCCAGATGGCGTGGAATAACGAAGAGGAAGAGGGCCCATTATTGCCAGCCCATCGTTGCGCCCCGGTGCCCCGGTGATCCGTGGTGCCCCGCATAGCGCACAACTCGCCAAACGGCCGCAGCACCAACGGGGCAGCGTTCAATCACCGCGCACCCGCTGCGCAAAACCGCGCTGCGCAAACTGCTCCACCACAAAGTCCACAAACACCCGCGTGCGCGCGGGCAGCAGCAGCTTGCTGGGGTAGTAGAGCGATGTGGGCCCCGCGTCGGCCCACCAGCCGGGCAGCACGCGCACCAGGTCGCCGCGTGCCAGCCAGGGCTGTGCAAAAGGCATGGGCAGCACGGCGAGGCCCAGGCCCATCAGCGCGGCCTGGCACATGGCCTCAGGGTCGTCGAACACGATGCGCGGGCGCAATGCCGCCGCTGCGGCGTCGCCCGCCTTGTTGCGCAGCGTGGTGACCGGCACGCGCCCCGTGCGAATGGCGCGCCGCGCAATGCCGTCCCAGTGCGCCAGGTCGGCCGGGTGCCGCGGTGCCTTGCGGCCCTTCAGCAGCGCGGGGGCCGCCACCACCACCAGGTGGATGGGCCCCAGCGTGCGCGCCACCATGTCGGGGTTCAGGTTCAGACCACCGCCAATGCCCGCGTCAAAGCCCTCGCCGATCAGATCGACCTGGCGGTTCTCGAAGCGCCAGTCGGGCTGGATGGCCGGGTAGCGCTGCAAAAAATCGGCGAGCAGCGGCACGATGTAGGCGCGGCCAAAGGCCTGGCCCATGCTGACCTTGAGCGTGCCCGCAGGCTGCTGCTCGGCCTCGGCCGCGTGGTCCACCGCATCGGCCAGCGCGGTCAGCGGCGCGCTGATCTGCCCGAGCAGGCGCTGCCCGCCCTCGGTGAGCGTAAGACGCCGCGTGCTGCGCTGAAACAGCCGCACGCCCAGGCCCGCCTCCAGCCGCGCCACGTTCTTGCTCACGGCGGCAGGCGTCAGGCCCATGAGCCGCGCGGCGGCCGAGAAGCTGCCGGACTCGGCGGATTTGACGAACGATTCAAGGTGGCTCAAGGGTTGCATGGCTCGTATTTTCAACCCATGGTTGAAAGAGATCCAGCCCATTAATGGCTACCGCAAAGGCAATGGTTTGTCGACACTGAAGGTGTTTCTGGCTCCAGTTCCTTTCTGTTCCTTATTTTTCTATGCCCTTCTATTTGGAGAAACACCATGTCGACTGATTCCGCTTCTACTTCTTCCGCGTCTTTCACTTCTGCCACTTTGGCTTCGTCCACCCCCTCTACGCCCACCCCCGGCGTTCTGGCCGGCAAAGTGGCCTTCGTCACCGGTGGAGCGCGCGGCATCGGCGCGGCCATCGTGCGGCGCCTGGCGCGCGACGGGGCTGCGGTGGCCTTCACCTACAGCAGCTCCGAAGCGCCCGCCAAGGCGCTGGCTGCGGCCATTGAAGCGGCGGGTGGCCGTGCCCTGGCGCTGCATGCGGACAGCGTGGATGCCGCAGCCCTCACGCAGGCGGTGGACCAGGCCGCACACACGCTGGGCCGCCTCGACATACTCGTCAACAGCGCTGGCGTGGCGATTGCGGGTGCGCTGGACAGCTTTGCGCTGGCCGACTTCGACCACACGCTCAACGTGAACGTGCGCGCCGTGTTCGTGGCCACCCAGGCCGCCGTGCGCCACATGGGCCAGGGTGGCGCCTATGGCCGCGTCATCACCATCGGCAGCACCAACTCCGACCGCGTGCCATGGGCCGGCTTCAGCGTGTATGGCATGAGCAAGGCCGCCATCGTGGGCCTTACCAAAGGCCTGGCACGCGACCTGGGGCCGCGTGGCATCACCGTGAACAACGTGCAGCCCGGCCCCGTCAATACCGACATGAACCCTGCCGACGGCCCCATGGCAGGCGACATGCACGGCCTGATGGCACTGAGCCGCCACGCCCACCCCGACGAGATCGCGGGCATGGTGGCCTACCTGGCGGGCCCCGAGTCGGGCATGGTGACGGGCGCCAGCCTGCTCATCGACGGCGGCTTCGCGGCCTGACCGGTCCGCGCGGCGGTCACTGCGCCGTCTTGCGTGCGCGGGGCTTTTTCTGAACCGCAGGGCCGTGGGCCGCCAGCTCCTGCGGCGTGAGAGCGTAGGCCGGGTTGTCCGCCACCATCTCCACCGCCAGGTCGATGAAGGCCCGCACCCGCGCGGGCAGCGCGGTACGGCTGCCGTAGTACACGTACAGCGCCAGGTGCTGCGCCACATGCTGGGGCAGCAGCGGCACCAGCTGGCCGCTGCGCACCAGCGACGCGGCCGTGACGCCCACCAGCTGGCCCACCGCGTGGCCGCCCAGCACCGCGCGGGCCTCGACCTCGATGTCGTTGGTGCAGAACGCGGGGTGCACCGTGCGCGCCACGATGTCGTCGCCCACCTGGAACTCCCATGGCATGGGTTTGCCGGTGGATGGGTGCCGAAACCCGCTGCAGCGGTGCTGCGCCAGGTCGTCGATGCTGGCGGGCGTGCCGTGGCGGGCGATGTAGGCGGGCGCTGCGCACACGATGAGCTGCAGCGTGAGCAGCCGCCGCGCCACCACGCCGCCCTCGGGCGGGTAGCCCGAGCGGAAGCCCACATCCACGCGGTCTTCCACCCAGTTGCCGATGCGGTCGTCCAGCTGCACATCGGGTTCGACCTGCGGGTGGCGGCGGCAGAACTCGTGCAGCACCGGCCAGATCACCTCCAGCACGATGGAGCGCGGCGCCACGATGCGCAGCGGCCCGGCCATCTCCTCGCGCCCGCGCCGCACGCCCTGCACCGCCTGCTGCAGCGTGGCCAGGCCCGGCTGCGCCGACGCCAGGAACTGCCGGCCTTCCTCGGTGAGGCTCAGGCTGCGCGTGGTGCGGTGGAACAGCCGCACACCCAGGTGCGACTCCAGCTGCACCAGCAGCTGGCTGGCCGCCTGGGGCGTGATGCCCTGCGTGGCGGCCGCCTGGCGCAGGCTGCCCAGCTCGGCGGCCTTGACAAAGTTGGCGACCGCGCGCAGTTCATTGATGGCCATGGTGGTCGGGCATTGTGTGCGATGTTGTGTGCGATGGATTGGCAAGCAATGCTTGCAAATGAATCCAGAAATTATGGGCTAGTCGCCTGGCAATGGGTTGCCTAAAGTCCACCGCCATGGGCACTGCCCATTGCTCAACACCACCTCAAGGACCTGCCATGAACGCCGCACACGCCACCCCCACTACAGCCACCACCACCACCCGTTCTTCGTACCCCCGCGTCTGGATGATCACCGGCGCCTCGCGCGGCATTGGCGCGCGCATTGCCGAGGCCGCGCTGGCCCAGGGCGATGCTGTCATCGCCACATCGCGCAATACCGCATCGGTCGCCCAGCGCCTGGGCGCCCACGACGCTCTGCTGCCCCTGGCGCTGGACGTGACCGACGAAGCCCAGGCGCAGGCCGCCGTGCAGAGCGCACTGGCGCATTTCGGCCGTATCGACGTATTGGTCAACAACGCGGGCTATGGCCTGCTGGGCGCGGTGGAAGAGTCCACGGCCGACGAGGTGCGCCGCCTGTACGAGACCAATGTGTTCGGCCTGCTGCACGTGACACGCGCCGTGCTGCCCACCATGCGGGCGCGCCGTGTGGGGCATGTGATCAATATCTCCTCGCTGGGCGGCGTGCAGTCGTCCGCCGGGTTTGGCCTTTACTGCTCTACCAAGTTTGCGGTCGAGGGCATCACCGAGGCGCTGCACGCCGAGCTGGCGCCGCTGAGCATCCACGCCACGGTGGTGGAACCCGGGTATTTTCGGACCGAGTTCCTCGATACGGCCTCGTTGGTGGTTTCACCCCGGGTGCTCGACGATTACGCGGCCAGCGCTGGCGCGGTGCGCGAGGCGGCCCGCCGCATCAACCGGAACCAGCCCGGCGACCCCGTGCGCCTGGCCCAGGCCGTGATGCAGTTGGTGGCAAGCCCCACACCGCCGCTGCGTCTGCCGCTGGGCACCGACACGCTGCAGACCATTGCCGACAAACATGCTTTTGTTGCGCAGGAAACGGCGCAGTGGCGCGCTGTGGCTGCGTCCACAGACTTCCCCTCCAACGCACCGGAGCAGGGGCAGTCTTGACTAAACCGGGCGCGCAAACTCCATCACCCAGTTCACCTCCCAGGTGGCGCCGTCGTCGTCGGAAAACGCCTGCTGCCAGCGCGGCGCGCCGGTGTGCATTTGCGATCATTCAAAGCGCACGCGGATGGGCCGGCCTTCCAGGGTGTCGGTGCCGTCGAAGCGTCCAACGCCCTCGTAAAAACCTCCCACCACCGGGGGCTGCAGCAGGCCGGTGGCGGGGTCGATGCCTCCGGTGGTGTTGTCGAGCCAATAGATGCTCCAGCGCTGCGACGGCGGGTTGAACACGCGCAGCGACATGCCCACGAAGCCGGGCTTCCAGGTGGCGGGGATGAAGTCGTCGTAGTTGCCCATGCCACCGGGCAGGGGCCGTGCGGTGCCGGTGGCGTCAAACACCTCCCAGTCGGTGCAGCCCGCCAGGCGCCGCACCAGGCGCGTGTTGTGAATGCGCCAGGGCCCCATGAGGAAGTCGAAGTCGCGCGCTGCAGGGTGGCCGTCGGCCGTGGGGTGGGAGGTGTTTTGCATGGTGTGATGTCGTGAGGGTTTCGTGGGTTGGAGGAGGTGAATTGGGTGAATGAGGTGGATGAGGAAAGCGCGGGTGCCGATGGCCCAGGGAGGGCGTCAGGGCGCCAGGGCTTTGTCGGGGTGCACCCAGCTGGGCAAGGCGCTCAGCGAGTCCAGCCACCGCGCCACGTGCGCAAAGTCTTCTGCGGCGATGCCGGTCTCGGCCAGCCAGAACAGGTACGCAGAGCAGGCCAGGTCCGCGATGGTCGGGCCCGAGGGCAGCAGGAACTCTGTAGACGCGAGCGTTTGGTCCAGCGTGGCCAGGTCGGCGGTGGCACGGGCGCGCAGATAGTCCAGCACGTCGGCGGGCTGCGGTGCCCACCGCAGTGCAAACCGCAGGTTAGGCACGCTGAAGCCGATGCGGTTGCTCTCCCAGAACAACCATTCCACAACGGTGCCCCGTTCCGCAGGCGCGCCACCAAAGCGGTGGGTGTGCTGCGCGAGGTGGATAAGGATGGCGTTGGACTGGCAGTGCGCGCCCCCGGTTTCATCGACGAGCACCGGCACCTCGCCAAACCGGCTGGCCGCAACAAAGGCTGCGGGGCGCGGGGCCCGGGGCGTGTCGAGCGAAATGCATTGGTAGCGGTGTGCCGTGGCTGACAGCAAAAGCAGCGACCGGACCTTGTACGAGTGGCCCGACCCCACCGCTCCATACAGCAGCAACGAGGGGGTGGTGGGCGCTTGCGCTGGCGTGGTGGTCGGCATGGCGCGTTGACGGTCAGGCATGGCACGCCGACCGCCCAGTGGGCTGCAGCCGGTGGGTTTCGGGCGCGCGCGATGGCAGCAGCCAGGGCGCCAGACCTGCTGCCACATCGCGCGCCCAGGCACCGCTGTCGGCAAAGGACTGCAAGGCGGTCTCATCGGTGAACAAGGCCAGGCCCAGCAGCACCTGCTCGCCCTCGCGCACCGGCAATCGAGGAAAGGTGTTGGCGCTGGGCTCGGTGCAGTACCAGGCCACCTGGCGTGCGCCGCCGCGCTGCAGCGTGGGTGCCATGCGGCGGCGGCAAAAATCCAGCAGCGCGGGCGTGGCAGCCTCGCGCAGGGTGAACACGGTGGCGTCGAGCGAGCCCGGCGCAGGTTCGCTGGCGCCGGGGGCTGGGCGCGCATGCTGCGGCAGTGCGGCGGCCGCACCGGGCCATGCCGGGCGAAGCAACAGCACGTTGTCCGAATCGACCATCGTCGCGTTGGCCGCATCGCTGTGCGCCGCCCACACCGGGCCGCCGTAGAACGCCTCCAGCGCGCGGCGGCGTGCTGCCATGTCGGCAAAGCCGCGCAGCCAGACAAACAGATCGGGCTGATCCAGGTCGCGGAACTGGCCAATCACGCGCATGCCCTGCGCCTCCTGGGCCTCGATGAACGCGCGGTCGAACAGGTCGATGAGCACGTCGCGTTGCCTTGAGTGCAGCGTGTACTGGCGCAGTTCAATGACATGGCAATCGTCCAACGAGGGCGTGGGGCTGCCGTGCGGCGTTGCCAAGGCGGTGTCGGGCATGGGGGCTCCTGGTGGTGGTGTGGGGCAGCGCAGAGTCAGGGGCGCAGTCTGCGCTGAAATACCTGCCACCGCATGGCAGGTATTTCGGATATCGTTGGGTTTCTTTTTTGGGTTGCGTGGGCACTCGCCTCGGGTGCCACCGTGCTCTCCACCCTTGCCACCATGCGTGCCAGCCGTCTCCTTTCCCTTCAGATGCTGCTAGAAACCCAGGGCCGCATGAGCGCGCAGGCGCTGGCCGATGCGCTGGAGGTGTCGGTGCGCACGCTCTACCGCGACGTGGACCAGCTCAGCGCGGCCGGTGTGCCCATCTACGCCGAGCGGGGGCGCAACGGGGGCTTTGCGCTGCTGCCGGGCTGGAAGACCACGCTCACGGGCCTCACGCCATCGGAGGCGCAGGCCGTGTTCCTGAGCGGTCTGCCGGGCCCCGCGCAGGACCTGGGTCTGGGCGGCGATGTGGCGGGAGCGCGTCTGAAGTTGCTGGCGGCACTGCCCGCCGCCTGGCGCGATGACGCGCAGCGCGTGAGCGCCCGCCTGCACCTGGACCCGGTGGACTGGTACCGCGAGAGTGACCCCACGCCGCACCTGCCCACGGTGGCGGCTGCCGTATGGAGCGGCCACCAGATCACCCTGCGCTACGAGGGCTGGGCGCGCACGGCAGAGCGCACCGTGAGCCCGCTGGGCCTGGTGCTGAAAGCGGGCGTTTGGTACCTGGTGGCTTTGCCTATGGGAGCCGACGCGCGCGGGCCACGCACCTACCGGGTGTCGAACATCCTCGCGGCCACGGCGCTCGACCAACCGGCCAAGCGCCCAGCCCGCTTTGACCTGCCGGGCTACTGGGCCGCGTCGATCCGGCGTTTCGAGTCAGGGCTGTACACGGGCGATGCCACGCTGCTGGCCACGCCCGAAGGGCTGCAGGGCCTGCGCGCACTCAGCAGCGCCGTGGCGCGTGCTGTGGCCGCCGCCCCGCCGTCGCGCCGCAAGGACGGCCGCACGGCCGTGACGATCCCCATCGAGTCGGTGGAGCATGCCTGCGGGCAGATGATGCGGCTGTCACCCCAGGTGGAAGTGCTGCGGCCCATGGCGTTGCGCCGCGCGCTGGTGGCTCGGGTGCAGGCCACAGCGCGGCTGTACGGCGCGCAGTAGCGGTGCCCTGACTAAGCGGCTTTCAGCGCCTTGGGGAACGGAGCCCGAACGCCCAGGGGCTGCATCTTCACGGCGCCTGGCCGCTGTTGCGGCGGGCGCTGCACATCCGCTACGGTGCGCACGGACTCTTCCACGCGGAACACCGCCACGGATTCCACCAGGCCATGGGCCTGCTGGTTCAGCGTGTGCGCGGCAGCCGCCATCTGTTCCACCAGCGCCGCATTTTGCTGGGTGGACTGGTCGAGCTGGGCCACTGCACTGCCGATCTGCCCGATGCCCACGCTCTGCTCGCGGGTGGCGGCGCTGATTTCACCGATCAGGTCGGCCACGCGGTTCACCTCGCCCACGATCTCGGTCATGGCGGAGCCTGCGGTGTGCGCCAGTGCGGACCCTGTCTCCACCTTCTCCACGCTGGCCTCGATGAGCGACTTGATTTCCTTGGCCGCCTGCGCGCTGCGCTGGGCCAGCGTGCGCACTTCGCTCGCCACCACCGCAAAGCCCCGGCCCTGCTCTCCAGCCCGGGCGGCCTCCACCGCTGCGTTCAGCGCAAGGATGTTGGTCTGGAACGCAATGCTGTCGATGACGCCGATGATGTCGCCAATGCGGCGCGAACTGGTGGTGATGTCATCCATGGTGCTGACCACCTGGGCCACCACCGTGCCGCCGTGTTCTGCGGCCTCGCGCGCTGCCGATGCGAGCTGAGCCGCTTGCTGCGCGGTGTCGGCGTTCTGCTGCACCGTGGCGGTCATTTCTTCCATGGAGGCCGCGCTTTGCTGCAGATTGCCGGACTGCTGCTCCGTGCGGTGTGAGAGGTCTGCATTGCCCGTCGCAATCTCCTGGGAGCCCGCTTCAATGGCCGTGGCCGATGAGCGCACGCGCCCCACGATGCTGGCCAGGGCGACCTGCATGTCCCCCAGCGACGCGAGCACGCTGCTGGCGGGCGCCGTGGCGCTGCCGGACACGGTGCCCAGGTCGCCTGACGCAACGCGCCGCGCAGCCGCGCTGAGTTGCACAGGGTCTGCTCCCAGAGACCGCATCAGGCTGCGGTTGATGAGCGCAGCCAGCGCCGTGGCCGCCAGAATGGACACCACGGTAGCCAGGATGAGCATGAGGCGTTTGTTGCCAAACTTTTCAGCCGCGTGGCTGATTTCCTGGTCTGCGGAGGCAGCGACGGCTTGCGTGTATTCAGTCGTATTGCTGATCAACTGCTTCAGGAGCGGCTGGCATTCGGTGTTCATCTTGGCGATCGCCTCGTCCTTCTTGCCATCCCGCGCGAGGCCCACGATGCCCAGCGCCACGGGGCCGTAGCTGCGCTCGATGGTCTGCAGTTGCTGGAACAGCTCGCGCTCCCTTGCGGGGGCTTGTGCTGCATTGGCCAATGCCTCGCGCAGTTCTGCCATCTTGGTCTGCACGCGCTCGTGCGCTGCCATGACCGCGGAGGTCTCCGCCTGCAGGTCTGCGGCGCTGGTCAGCAGGATCAGGTTACGGGCCGCAATGGCCCGTGCATTGGCCGCCTCCTGGATGTCGCGCGCCACTCCGCCCCGGTGGAATTCGCTATCCACAAAGCGTTGGAAGTCTTCGCGTGCGTCGCCCAGGCTGCGCAGCGATAGGAGGGAGACGGCGATCAATATCGCGATCAGCACAGAAAAGGCGAACGCCAGCTTTTTGGTGACGGTTTTTTGATGGAAAGCCATGGAAATTCCGGATGAATGTCGGGCAAGACAGAAGCGTCGTACGACGCACTGACAAACGTTTGCCGAGAAAGAGAAAAGGTGACGGGTGCAGCGCGTTGCAACTGCTTGTATCAATTTGTGAATTGTCAGTCACAAAGCGACACCATCGTGTAGCCCCCGTTCGACAACCTGCTCTGCCGAGGGGAATCAATTCTTGTTACAAACCAGCGAATGTGAATCAGTGCTACAGGACGGAGGGCGGGTGAACCCGGTCTGCCAGTGCGGGGGCGCGCTGCTGAGCCACTGAGGCCGCCGACAACAGAGCTGCCCGATAAGCAATGCGGAGCGTGTGCGTGTGGCCTCGTTGGGCCGCGCGCTCACAGCCCCCGTTCCACCATGTCGAGCAGCCGCTGGCTCAGCAGGTCCAGCATCTGCTGGGGCGTGCCGCGCAGCGGCCCGTCGATGGCAAGCAGCGCCATGCCGTGCACCGTAGACCAGGCCAGGTATTCGGCGCCCGGGCGGCGCGCGGGTGGCAGGGCGCCAGCAGTGACCAGATCGTCCAGCGCCGCGCTCAGGTGCTGGAAGGGGTTGAGGCCCGTGGCGCCGCCCATGGCGGGGTCGGGGGTTTGTTGCACCGTGAAGCGCCCGCCAAACGCGGTGCGAAAGAGCCCCGTCTCGGCGTGCGCGAACCGCAGGTAGCCGGCGCCCACGGCGCGCACCCTGGCGTGGGCCTGCGCGGTGGGGGTGCCGGTGGCGGGCAGCTGGGCCAGCTCGGCCTCCATGGACCGCGCGGCGGCGGCCACGGCAGCGGCGCGCACGGCGCCCAGCAGGTCGTCGCGGTTGGCGAAATGGCGGTAAGCCGCATTGGGCGCCACACCCGCGCGGCGCGTGGCCTCGCGCAACACCACCGCATCCGGCCCGCCCTGGCGCGCCAGTTCGATGCCCGCGTCCAGCAGCGCACGGTGCAAATCCCCATGGCGGTAAGTGGTGCGTGCGGTGCCTGCGGTGGGCGCGCGGGAGGTGGCGGCTTTGTTGCGGGTACTTACGGTCATGGGTGGTTTGGATGTGGACACTGTCCATTATCTTTGCTATTGTTTGTGGACGGTGTTCACAATTGCGCGCCGAAACGGTTGCCGACCCGCCAACCCTCCCAGGAGACCCCCATGAAAGTCGAGCCCTACCTGATGTTCGAAGGCCGCTGCGATGAAGCGCTGGAGTTCTACCGCCACGCTTTGGGCGCCCAAGTCACCATGCTCATGCGCTACAAGAACAACCCCGAGCCTGCCGCCGGCGAGGGCTGCGCCGACGGCAGCGGCCCAGGCCCCACGCCCGAGATGGTCATGCACGCCTCGTTCACCGTGGGCGACACGCAGATCATGGCGTCTGACGGCATGGGCTCGGGCCATGCAAACTTCCAGGGTATCTCGCTGGCGCTGAGCCCCGCCAACGCGGCCGATGCCAAACGCTATTTCGACGCGCTGGCCGATGGTGGCAAGGTGCAGATGCCCCTCACCAAGACCTTTTTCTCGCAGGCGTTTGGCATGGTGGCCGACCGCTTTGGCGTGCCTTGGTTGGTGGTCGCCCCCGAATGAGTGCGACTGCCATCCACACCACCTCTACCACTCCCACAGGAACCCGCATGCTCGCCCTCTACGGCCACCCCTTTTCCTCCTACACCCAGAAGGTGCTGATCGCGCTCTACGAGAACGGGACGCCGTTTGATCTGCTCAATCTCGACCCCGCTGAGCCCGTCAGCCATTCCGCCGATTGGCTGCGCCACTGGCCGCTGGCGAAGTTTCCGGTGCTGGTGGACGGAGACCACACGGTGGTGGAGAGCAGTATCGTGATCGAGCACCTGCAGCTCGCGCACCCGGGGCCCATGCCGCTGATTCCTGCCGACCCCCGGGCGGCGCTGGACGTGCGCTTCATGGACCGCTTCTTTGACCTGCACGTGATGGCCCCGGTGCAGCACGCGGTGAACGCCGCGCTCACCGGCAACGCCGAGCGCAAGGCCGAAGGCGTGGCCTGGGCCACCGAAAAGCTGGAGAAAGCCTACGCCTGGCTGGAGTGCATGTGGACAGGGCGCACCTGGGCAGCGGGCGAGTCGTTCTCGCTGGCCGACTGCGCTGCGGCGCCCTCGCTGTTCTATGCCGACTGGACGCACTCCATCGCAGCCACTTACCCGCAGCTGCGCGCCTACCGCGCACGGCTGCTCGCACGCCCCTCGTTTGCACGCGCGGTGGAGGGCGGGCGCCCTTACCGCCACTACTTTCCGCTCGGGGCGCCCGACCGCGACTGAACAGCGCCCTGACGGCGACACCAGGAGACTCCCCATGATGAACCCCGAACCCCACGCCATGCACCGCTGGCTGCAGCAGCTGCTGGGCGGCTGGACCTGCGAGTCCCTGGCCGACATGGGTCCGGTCGAACCCCCTGCGCAAAGCCGGGGCACCGAGCATGTGCGCGCACTGGGCAACCTGTGGGTGCTGTGCGAAGGGGCGGGCTCCATGCCCGGCGGGGGTGGTGAGGCCCGCATGCTGATGACGCTGGGCTACGACCCGGACCAGCAGGCGTTTGTCGGCACCTGGGTGGGCTCGATGATGACGCATATGTGGGTGTACCGTGGCACGCTGGATGCGGACCAGAAGGTGTTGACGCTGGAGACCGAAGGCCCCAGCTTCAAGGCCGACGGCGCCACCGTGCGCTACCGGGACGTGATCACCGTCATCAGCGCTAACGAGCGGTCGCTCACCTCGTTCGGCCAGCAGCCAGACGGCAGCTGGAAGCAGTTCATGCAAGCCAAGTACACCCGAACCCCCTGAGTCGCTGCGCGGCTTCCCCCTTGGAGGGGGGCGCACCCGGTGGACTGGCAGAGCCAGCTCCACGGGCGCACTGGCATGGCACTTCGCCAGTCGCCAGCGCAACGCGCATGACACACTGCGCTGCCAATCTCTTTTGACTTCCACCGTCCCATGACCCTCCGCATCGAAGGCCGCGCACGCTGGCCCGCACTCATCCTGCTGTGCCTCGGCGAACTCATGATCGTGCTCGACACCACCATCGTGAACGTCGCGCTGCCCAGCATCAAGGCCGACCTGGGCTTCACCGAAACGTCGCTGGTGTGGGTGGTCAACGCCTACATGCTGACCTTTGGCGGCTGCCTGCTGCTGGGTGGGCGGCTAGGCGACCTGTATGGACACCGGCGGCTGTTTCTGGCGGGCATCACGCTGTTCACCGTGGCATCGCTGGCCTGCGGGCTGGCCCACACGCAGGGGCTGCTGGTGGCGGCACGTGCGGTGCAGGGCGTGGGTGGCGCCGTGGTGTCGGCCGTGGCGCTGTCGCTCATCATGAATTTGTTCACCGAGCCGGGCGAGCGTGCGCGGGCCATGGGTGTCTATGGTTTTGTGTGTGCCGGTGGCGGAAGCATTGGCGTACTGCTGGGCGGGGTACTCACCAGCGCGTTGAGCTGGCACTGGATCTTTCTGGTCAACATCCCCGTCGGCGTGGCCATCTACCTGGCCTGCCTGGCGCTGCTGCCGGGCGGCAAGGGGCAGGCTCATGGGCAGCGGCTGGACGTGGCGGGCGCTGTCACCATCACCGCGTCGCTGATGCTGGCGGTGTATGCCATCGTCAACGGCAACGAGTCGGGCTGGGCGTCGCTGCAGTCGCTGGGGCTGCTGGGTACGTCCGCCGTGTTGTTGGCGGCGTTTCTCTTCATCGAATCGCATGTGGCCGCGCCGCTGGTGCCGCTGGCCTTGCTGCGGCTGCGCAATCTGGCCATCTCCAACGTGGTGGGCGTTTTGTGGGCGGCGGGGATGTTTGCGTGGTTCTTCCTGTCGGCGCTTTATATGCAGCGGGTGCTGGGCTACGACGCGATGCAGGTGGGGCTGGCGTTCTTGCCCTCCAACCTCATCATGGCGGGTTGCTCGCTGGGGCTGTCGGCCTGGGTGGTGATGCGCTATGGCATCCGCAGCACGCTGGGCTGGGGGCTGCTGCTGGCCACCGTGGGCCTGGCGCTGTTTGCGCTGGCACCCGTGGACGGCCGTTTTGTGCTGCATGTGCTGCCCGGCATGCTGTTGCTGGGCGTGGGGGCGGGCATTGCGCTCAACCCACTGTTGCTTGCCGCCATGGGGGATGTGAAGCCCGAGGACTCGGGCCTGGCCTCGGGCGTGGTCAACACCGCCTTCATGATGGGCGGCGCTTTGGGCCTGGCCATCCTGGCCAGCATGGCCGATGCGCGCACGGTGGCCTTGCGCGATGCCGGTGCGACCGCGCAGACCGCCTTGCAGGCAGGCTATCAGCTGGCATTCTGGGCGGCAGCCGCAGGGGCGCTGGTGGCTGCGCTGTTGGGCGGCCTGGCGCTGCGCCCCGCGCCACGGCAGGTGGTGGAGGCGCGGGCAACACACCCGTGAGTCCGTGAACGATAGGGCGTGATGTGCGTGGAAAATGCTCTTAATGCTTTTAAATTGATAGCTGCTTACGCTTGTTAAATAAGCGCTTCAGGCCAATTTCACCCAAATATCAAGGTGCCGACGCGGGGCGGCTGCAGCGCCATTGTCCTGCCTCACGCACCGCACTGTTCCACCCGGCGCACTTTCGCTGCGGCACTATTGGCCCCATATTCCGCCAGCATGCCGTCCGATAGTGGCGGTGCACAACACGAGGAGCCTTCGTATGTCGTCGTCCACACCTGCCGCTGCCGCCCTGGTGCCCATCGTGCGCGCCCAGCTGCTGGGCCCGCAGTGGCCCACGCTCGACCCGTTTCTTTTCTGCGCCCACCACGACGACGCCTACCCCGCAGGCAACGCCGCGTTGGGCCCGGCCGTGCCCATCGAAGACCGCCAGATCGGCAGCGACTTCAGCCGCAAGGACGGCTGGAGCATGTACCACGGCGACACCGTGCCCGGCTTTCCAGGCCACCCGCACCGGGGCTTTGAAACCGTGACCCTGGTGCGCAAGGGCCTCATCGACCATTCCGACTCGCTGGGCGCCGCCGCGCGCTTTGGCGGAGGCGATGTGCAGTGGGTCACAGCGGGCAAGGGCATCGTGCACTCCGAGATGTTCCCGCTGCTCAACGCCACAGAGCCCAACCCGCTGGAGCTGTTTCAGATCTGGCTGAACCTGCCCGCCAAGAACAAGATGGTCGAGCCGCACTTCACCATGCTGTGGAACGAGCGCATCCCGCGCCTAGTGCACCACGATGCGGCGGGCCGTGCCACCACGGTGACGGTAGTGGCCGGCGCGCTGCCCGGCGCGCCCGATCCGCTGTCGCCGCCGCCCGAGTCGTGGGCCTCACAGTCCGAGGGCGACGTGGCCATCTGGACGCTGCGCCTGGAGCCCGGCGCCGAATGGACGTTGCCTGCAGCGAAAGGCGAGAACACGCAGCGCATGCTGTACTTCTTCGTGGGCGACAGCCTGCGCGTCGGCCCGCAAGACGTGGACCGCCACGCCGCGCTGCAGGTGCGGGCCACCGAGGACTGGACCCTGACCAACACTGGTACCACCGCCGTCGAATGCCTGGTGCTGCAGGGCCGTCCGATCGGTGAAACGGTGGCGCAATACGGCCCCTTCGTGATGAACACGCAGGCCGAGATCATGCAGGCCATGAACGACTACCGCCGCACCCAGTTCGGTGGCTGGCCCTGGGCCGAGCAGGATCCGGTGCACGGCACCGAAGCGCGGCGGTTTGCGCGCTATCCGGGGCAGACGGAGGAAGAGGTGCCTTGCTCTGCTGCCGCGCCTGCGGTGGCGGTCTGAGCGTTGTGGGCGCCTGACGGGCGTCTACCAGGTCGCCGAGCCCGAGGGCAGACCGCTCCACGCAGGTCGTCGGTCCTGCCGGCATGGAGACCCGGAACCTCCCCCTTCTCCAAGGTCGAAGCGGCACCACAAGGCGATCCTTGGGCTTCAGCACCACGCTCGACCTTGCCGTGGAACCGGCTTTGGTGCTTGCAACGAGTGCCGGTGTGCACCGTTGCCAGTGCCGGTTTCTCCAGGGTGTGTGTAGGGATGGCGGCCGTAGGTGGGCAGCGTGGTCAGGGTTCAGTGCGCCCGAAGTGCATCCGGATGGCAACCCTTCACTGGCAGCCAGGCGCTGCACTTCGATGCCAGGGGGCATAGTGGCGGACATGCACGCCACGCGCACCGAAGAGATTGCGCACCGCCACGCGCACGACGCGCATTGGCCCAGCATGATGCGGTTGCGTGCCTTGCGCCGCTGCGGTGGAAGATCGGCCTCAGCCTGGCGGCAAGGCGTCCGAGCCGCGCACCAGCAACACAGGGACTGGACAGGTGCGCACTACTTGCTCGGCGTCGCTGCCCAGCAGCATGCGGCCTATGCCGCGCCGCCCGTGTGTGCCCAGCACCACCAGGTCTGCCGACCATGTTTTCACCTGCTCCAGCACCAGGTCGGCCAGGCGGTGGCTCAGGCCTTCTTCAAGCACCATGTCCGCCGCGACTCCTGCGGCCAGTGCCTGCTGGCGGCCGTCGTCCAGGATTCTTTTCCCATCTTTTTGCAATGTGTCATAGACGTCGCCGCTGAAGGCTCCATAGGCGCCCATGGCCATCGTCAATGACAGCGCATCGACCATGTGCAGCAGGCGCAGCTGTCCGCCTGTAAGGCCCGCCAAGCGTATGGCTTCCGCCAGACCCTGCAGGGACGTGGGACTGCCGTCGATCGGCACCAGGATGCGTTGGTACATGGCTTTCTCCTTGGGGCCCCACATGTGTTGGCGGGGCCTGGAGAGTTTGCCCTTTTTACCGATCGGGCACCACTGCCGGGTGCAAGGCGGCCTATGCGACCTGCTGGGTCAGGGCGAGCCCCGGGCATCTTTTGTGACCAGGTTGCAGCAGGCCCGCGACAGCGGGCCGTGGTCGTGGTTGAGCAGGCGCGGGGCGTGGAGGCAGCCGTGCACGGCGGGCCGGCCCGCCGCGCCGGGGCCGCACGCGGGTTCGCCGACAATGGCGGCTTGCGATGGCGCGACGGGCGCGCCATCCCACCGAAACGACCAACATGAACATCACCAAAGACTCCGCCGTCACCATCACCTACAAAGTCACCACGCCGCAGGGCAAGCCGCTGGATGGCGGCAGCCTGTCGTACCTGCACGGTGGCTATGAGAACATCTTCCCCAAGGTTGAAGCCGCTCTCGACGGCCAGACTGTGGGCTTCAGCACCGCGCTGGACCTGGCCGTGGAAGACGCCTTCGGCGCGCGCGATGAAAGCCTGGTGCGCACGATCCCCAAAGCCGAGTTCCCCCCGGGCGTGAAGGTCGGCGGCCAGCTGCAGGGCGTGGGCAGCGACGGCCAGCCCGCCGTCTTCAACGTCGTCAAGATCAAGGGCCCCGAAGTGCACCTGGACGGCAACCACCCGCTGGCGGGGCAGGCGCTGAAGTTCAGCTGCAAGGTCACCGACGTGCGCGCTGCCAGCGCAGAAGAAATTGCGCACCGGCATGTGCACGGGGCGCACGGACACCAGCACTGATCACGGCAGATTGCTACACGGCCCCCAGCACCGTCGCAATCCCCTGCCCGCCGCCTATGCACTGCGTTGCCAGCGCATAGCGGCCCTTCTCCCGCTGCAGCAGCGCCGCCGCCTTGCCGGTGATGCGCGCGCCTGTGGCGCCGAGCGGATGGCCGATGGCCAGGCCGCCACCGTCAAGGTTGATCGCGTCCTCGCGCAGGCCCAGTTCGCGGATGCAGGCCAGGGCCTGTGATCCAAACGCTTCGTTGATTTCCACCACATCCAGGTCTTGCGCCGCAATGCCTGCGCGCGCGAGTGCCTTGCGTGTGGCGGGCACCGGGCCCATGCCCATGTAGGCGGGGTCCACGCCTGCGGTCGCCATGGCCAGGATGCGAGCCAGGGGCGCGAGGCTATGGCGCGTGGCGTAGGCCTCGGTGGTGACCAGAACGGCCACGGCGCCGTCGGTCAATGGCGATGAGGTGCCTGCGGTGACCATGCCATCGTCCCTGAACGCAGGGCGCAACGCGGCCAGGGCTTCGGGCGTGGTGCCGGGGCGGATGCAGCCGTCCTGCGCCACCATGTCGCCGGATGCCAGCGTGATCGGCACGATCTCCGCCTGCAGGCGACCTGCGTCGCGCGCGGCGGCCGCCTTGCGGTGCGATGCCACGGCCAGCGCCTCCTGGTCGGTGCGCGTCACCGCGTAGCGTTGCGCCACGTTCTCGGCCGTCTCGCCCATGCTGATGTAGGCGTCGCTGTGTTCGTACAGCGCGGGGTGGGGCGAGAAGTTGAAGCCGCCCTGCGGCACCATGGTCATCGACTCGACGCCGATGCACAGGTATGCCTCGCCCAGGCCCGCCTCGATCTGCGCGGCGGCGATGTGGAGGGCCGACATGGACGAGCCGCAGAAGCGGTTGACCGTCATGCCGCCCAGCTCCTGCGGCAGGCCCGCGAGCAGCGACACGATGCGCGCGATGTTGTTGCCCTGCGCCGCCTCGGGGTAGGCGCAGCCGGCAATCACGTCTTCGAGCGTGGCGGGGTCAATGCCGGTGCGCTGCAGCAGGCCGGTGACCACCTGCGCGGCCAGGGTGTCAGGGCGCATGTCGGCCAGCGCGCCCTTGCGCGCAAAGTGAAAGGGCGAGCGGGCATAGGCGGTGATCAGGGCTTTCATGGCGATGCCTTTCGGGGGGATGGTGTGGCGCTTGGTGGAGTGTGTTGCGGGTTAGGCGGCAGCGGCGGCCTGGTAGCGGCGTGCCGGGTCGCGCAGCGACAGGAAGGGGCCCAGCGCGCGGCGGGCGTCTTCCAGGGCGGTCCATTCGTGCACGGCTTCTAGCGACGGGATGGTCACCTCCTCACCCTGGTCCAGGCCCGCCAGCGCTGCGTCCACCATGGTGTCCACGTCCATCAGCATGTCTTGCGGCAGATGGGCGATGGGCGTGCCCGCGCGGTCCCAGATCTCGGTGCGTGTAGCGCCCGGCAGCACCGCCTGCACGCGCACGCCGTGGCGGCCCAGTTCGACCTGCAGTGATTTGGAGAGGTTGAGCACATAGGCCTTGGTGCCGCTGTAGGTACCGCTGAACATCTCGGGCACCAGCGCCAGCACCGATGCGATGTTGATCAGCGTGCCCGCCTTGCGCGCCACAAACCCCTTGGCCACGGCCGCTGCAAGCCGCGTGGGCGCCACCACATTGAGCGCAATCATGCGTTCCACCGCATCGATGTCCGAGTCGAGGAACGTGCCGCTCACGGCCATGCCTGCGTTGTTGAGCAGCAAGGTGATGCTGGCGTCCGACTGCAGGCGCTGCTCCACGCGGAACCGGTCGGCGGGGTTGGTCAGGTCGGCCTGCAGCACCTCGGTGCGCACGCCGGTTTCGCGGGCCAGGCGGTCGGCCAGAGCCGTCAGGCGCGCAGTGTCGCGGGCCACCAGCACCAGGTCATAGCCGCGCCGGGCCAGGCGGTCGGCATACACCGCCCCTATGCCGGACGATGCGCCGGTGACAACAGCCGTGCCCAGGGAGGGCATAGAGGTGCGGGATGAATGGGATGCAGCAGTGGACATGAAAGGCTCCTGAAGAAAACAGAAAAAGGCGAAAGATGTTTTACATGATGATCATCATGTTTGAATTATATGACGACCATCATTTAAAATGTCAAGCAGGTGATTTCAGACAGCGCAGCAAACAAAGGGAATGCGATGAAAGTCAGCAAGGAACAGATGGCAGAAAACCGCGAGCGCATCCTGGAAACGGCCGCGCAGCTGTTCCGCGAGAAAGGTTTCGATGGCATTGGCGTGGCCGACCTCATGAAGAGCGCGGGGCTGACGCACGGCGGCTTCTATGGCCACTTTGCATCCAAGGACGACCTCATGGCGCAGGCCGCCGAACGCGCGCTGGGCAAGCTGTACAACGCTTGGGCTGCGCTGGCGCGCGACGCTGCACACAACGGGCAAGACCCGCTGGGTGCGGTGGAAGCCGCTTACCTGTCAGCCCGACATCGCGACGCGCCTGGCCACGGCTGCCTGTTGGCCGCGCTGGGCAGCGACGCCGCGCGCCAGGGCCCTGCCGTGCGGCAGGCCGTGACCGATGGGGTGCAAAAACAGGTGGACGCCCTGGCTACGCTGATGCCCGGCCGTACCAAGGCGGCCAAACGCCAGCGCGCGCTGGCCGACTACGCGAGCATGGTCGGCGCCATGGTGCTGGCGCGCGCGGTGGACGATCCGGACTTTTCGGACGAGATCCTGCAGGCCACGGCGGCGGCGCTGCGCGTCTGTGCACCACCTGCAGCTTGACGTCCCGGATTACGTTGTATGTGATCGCGGCTGAGAAAGCGGCGCGATCGGCCTGCATGTCAGGGGGGCGTAGTCAGGGCGCGGTGGGCGTGGCTGGAGCGGCCGCAGTGGGCGAGGACGTTGACGCGGCGTCCACCCTGCGTCGGGGGGTGTGCTGCCCGTCGAGCAACACCTCAATGCGGGCAAAGATCTCATGGCGCGAGAACGGCTTTTTCATGAAGTCGTCCGCGCCGATGCGGTTGGCATAGAACTGCTCGGTAGCGTGCTCGTTGCCGCTGATCATGATCACGGGGATGTGTTGCCAGGCGGGCATCTTGCGGATGGTGCGCAGCGCGTTGAACCCGTTCATGCCGGGCAGAATGATGTCGAGGAAGATCAGTTCGGGCGGGTCCTGTTCGATCAGTGCGAGGCCTTGCTCGGCGTCCAGGGCCTCGCGGGTGTCGTAGCCTGCCGAGCGCAGTGCCTTGCGCAGCACGGCCACGACGGTCGGAGAGTCGTCGATGATTAGCACCTTGACGCCTTTGCGCGCGTTGACGCGTTTGCGCTGGCGCCGCTCCACGGGTGCTGGTGGCGATGTCGGGGTGGCTTCGGGCCGGCCCGTCGGCTTGCGCACGCTGCCCAAAAACCTGTCGAAGATACTCATGGTGCTGTCTCGTTTCTTTCGTTCTTGCGGGTCGTCCGGCGGGGTGAATGAAGCGGTTGTTCGAGCGGGTCGCAAAGAACCTTCCTCCTCATACCTCCTCGTTCCCCCGCAAGGCGGTTGCACAGGGTGTGAGTATTCCAGATGCGCCATCCCTCCCTGGCGCCGCTCTTGCCTGATTCTGATTCGCAACACCTCTCAGATCGACCCCGTTCGCCCTGAGCCCGCCGAAGGGCAGTTCCCAACGAGCGCTCTGGCGTCGACAAGCTCAGCCCGAACGGGTTGGTGAGATGTCTGAGACGCACGGCTCATTCAGCAAATTTGATAGCTGCAGGCGCTTTATAGGTAAGCGCTAGAGTCAAAAAAACACCCGAAATTTATGCATCGAAGGTGCGCAACGGAGCCGTGAAAGCAAAGGTCGGAAACCCGAAGCGCCTCATTTGTCTGAGATGGCGGGCGCACACGCGTGGGGGCAGCTCAACCCTGTTTGGTGAGCGCCCTCCGCAGCAGCCGCGATGCGCGGTTGCGCAGCGTGGGGGCCGGGGGGCTTGGCGGTGGCCGATCGCGCGAGAGCGTGCAGGCGGCCAGAAAGTCCTGCAGGATGGCGGTGTCGTCCAGCACATTCGTCGCCCCGTTGTGAAACTCCGGGTGCCACTGCGTGGCTGCGATGTAGCTGCGGCCCGGCGCAGGCTGCAGGCGGATCGCTTCAGGCACGCCGTCGGGCTCGCTCAGCGCCTCCACCACAAAATCGGGCGCCACGCGTTTGATGCCCTGGTGGTGAATGCTGTTGACGCGCGCGCGCGGCTTGTCGGGGTAGAGCTGGGCCAGATGGGTGCCGGGCACGATATGGATGTCGTGAAAGTGCTGGTCGTACGTTGTGGCATTGCGGTGCTGCTGGGCACCCGGGTGCTGGGTCTGAAGGTCTTGGTAGAGGGCGCCGCCAAACGCGACGTTGATGAGCTGCAGGCCGCGGCAGACGCCAAAGATGGGTTTGCCGACCTGGGCAAAGGCTTTCACTACGGCCAGGTCATACAGGTCGCGCACGCGGTCGCCCAGCCATTCTTCGCGCAGCGGCTCCTCGCCGTAGTTGCCGGGCCAGACATCGGCCCCGCCATGCATGACGACGCCATCCAGCCATTCGGCGTAGTGGTCCAGCGTCACGTCGCCACGCGCCGTGGCCCCGGTGGGGCAGGGCACCATGACCACGACGGCGCCGGCCGACATGATCCAGTGGGCGATGGATTGCTCGACGTATTGCAGCGTTTTGCCCGTGAACAGGGGGCGAGCGGGGTCGGCGTGCTGAAAGCAGGCGGACAGGCCAATCTTGAGGCGGCGGTCGTTGGACATGGGGTAAGGGTTGCGGGCAACTCGGGCTCAGGGGCGGTGGTTGCAATGCAGGTGTTGAAGGCGTTCCTCAATTTGTAGCACCAGCGCGCCCCGCCGTCTGTAGGAAAGTGCCGTGCAAGGCCGCACGCGTGGCGAATACGCCCATTGCGAGCCCGTTGCAAACACAGGCGCGACAAAACCCGCGCACTCACAGGTTCTTACCGAAGCCCCCTCCAAAGGTGCGACGATGGAGGTTCGCGGGACGGTTGTCAGCCGTTGCTGGCGTGGCGGCCCCGTCCTCCCGGAATCCACCTCAAGGAGCATCACTATGCAAGTACAAGTCAACACCGATGACCACATCCACGGCGGCGAATCGCTCGCGCAATGGATCACGGATGAGTCCAAGAGCCGGTTGTCGCGCTTTCAGGACCATGTGACGCGGCTGGAGGTTTTTCTGTCCGATCTGGATGCGGGCAAGTCGGGCGCGCAGGACAAGCGCTGCCGCATCGAGGCGCGCGTGACCGGTCGCCAGCCCGTCACCGTGACCGACGATGCCGACAAGATGGCCAACGCCTTCATTGGCGCCGCAGACAAGCTGGCCCGCGCGCTGGACGCTGACCTGGGCCGGTTGAAAGACCGCCATGGCCGCGACACGATTCGCACGGTTGCCGAAGAGTAGTTTTTAACGAAAATGGCTGCCAGCGCTTATTTATCAAGCGCTTGCAGCTATATTTTAGATAGCAAAATGCGCCCTTTGGGCCAATGCCAGTCAGTTAAGCCCAGGCGAGGCTGAATGCCTGTAAAAAGGGAACGTGTTCACCACGATCCCTTTTTCTTTTGTCTGCTCGACTGCAAACCATCTTCAATGAGACCTTGGCCGAGTTGCCCGCTGGCGGCATGGCTGAGTTGAGCGCCTTGATCGATCCGAGCTGGATCGCGCAAGCATTGCAAGCCACAGGCAAGGCCTCGATCCGGCGTCGCAAGCTGCCCGCTGAGCATGCCGTGTGGCTGGTGATTGGGCTGGCCCTGTTGCGCCAGATGCCGCTGTGGCAGGTAGTTCAAGAGATGGCACTGACCGTGGACGGACAGGACTTGCCCGCACCCAGTGCCAGCGTGCAGGCCCGCCAGAGGCTGGGCGCCGAGCCGCTGGCACACTTGTTTGGCCTGCTCACCCAGGCCTGGGGACGCGCCCACCCGGTGCACCCCGACAGCTTGCGCGTGCTGGCCGTCGATGGCGTGGTTTGGTCGGCTCCCGACAGCGCGGACAACCGCCAGGTGCTGGGCAGCGGACACACGCAGTACGGCCCGCAGCCCTGGCCCATGGTTCGCGCGGTGTGCCTGCTGGACACCGACAGCCACGAACTGCTTGATGCTCAACTGGGCGACTACCACCAAGGGGAGCTGACGCTGGCTGCTGGACTGTGCGGGCTGGATGACTCGATCACGCTGTTTGACCGCGCGTACTTTTCTGCAGCCTTCTTGCTGGACTGGCAAAGTGCAGGAAGCGAGCGCCATTGGCTCATGCGCGCCAGGGACAACCTGCGCCACGAAGTGGAGCAAACCCTGGGTGAGAGCGACTGGCTGATCCGTATGCCTGTGTCGCAAAGGGCCAGACAGCTACGCCCCGAGTTGCCCAGCCATTGGCAGGCCCGTATGGTGCAGACGCTGGTCGATGGCAAACCCAGGCGCTTCATCACTTCCATGCTGGACGCCCAGCGGTTTGATGCACAGCAGCTGGTGCAGCTGTACCGCCAGCGCTGGGAGATCGAGCTGGGGTTTCGTGAGATCAAGCAGTCACTGCAGCAAAGCCACAGCGTGCTGCGCAGCCGCCAGCCCGAGCTGGTCATGCAGGAGGTCTGGGGTGTCCTGATCGCCCACACACTGCTGCGCAGGTGCATGCGGCTGATGGCGCAGCACGCCAAGGTGGAGCCCGTGCGCATCAGCTTTCACACGGCGCGCCATGCCATCGTCGGGGTGCTGCGCAGCGTGCACCTGGCGCGCGCTGGTGTGGTGCCGCAGCACCTGCAGTGGCTGATGGACGAGGCAAGGCACTTCGTGCTGCCGCCACGCAGGCAAGGCCGAAGTTTCCCTCGCGAGGTCAAGCGCTCCACGCGCAGCAAGTACCCTCCAAAGAAAATGCCAGCCAGGGCTTAACTGACTGGCATTGACCTTCGGGTGGCTTTTTTCATGGGCCAACGGGCCCATGGGATCTGGCCCCCTTGTGTTGCGCTGCCGTTGAAACGCTGCAACGCCGAACAGCCCCGGCCCGGGTCTGTCAGCCCACGCATCGCCGTGGCGTGTTGCCTCAAGCCGGGAGGCCGCCGTGCCCGCAAGTCGCAGCGCTTCGCCGGAGCGTTTGGCCCAGGGGTTCGAGGCGGATGCCTTCCTGCCTGAGCAGCGCGCCCAATGGGTGGCCAGACAGCACCCGGTATTCATGCTGGCGCGCCTGGGTGAGAGGGGCCTGGGGGTGGGTGCCCACGCCGGGGTGGCACATCCACAGATCACCGCTGCGGCTGGCCACCAACCAGTGCTGTGCCCAACGGGCGTAGCTTTCTTCACCGCCGGTGAAGTCGTAGACCCCCAGCAGGTGATCGTTCTGGCGAAAGCCCTGTGCCCGCGCCTGTCGCGCCAGTGCGGCAGCCCCCAGGGTTTCCAAGAGCCAGGGTTTCAGCGCTTCCCGCCAGGGCCTTGCTGGCGTTTGTGGCCTATTGGCGCCATAGCGCGCGGTGTTTCTCAGCCACGGCAGACACCCCGCGTAACGCTTTTGCAATTGAGCCAGTAGTTCATCCCGCACGACCGGAAACTGGTGAACATGCTGATGCCCATCCACGTACGCGGGCGGTTGGCCTGTGTGGTGCTCGAATGCGTCGAGTTGGGCCTGGATTTCAGCGCGCACCTGTGTGCGATCGAGCGTGCGCAACCAGCTGCGCACGATGAGCGAACCAATCCCCTGTGGCCGCAGGAGGATCGGGTGCTGCGTCAGATCCAGGTGCAGGCCGGTCTCGGTCTGGCAGGGGTCAAGGCCCCGAAGTTTGGGAGCCCACTGGGCCCAGGCGGGTGCGCCCACCATGCAACTGATGGCTTGTGTGCGTCCAAGCAGCGCGAGCTGCAGCGCAGCCTCACAGACGCCGGCATGCAGGCCGAAGTCGTCCACGGCGATGCACAGCGAGCGGCTATGCTCAGCGACTTCATGCGCTCCCCAATCCACATTCGCTCCGTCAAGGTCGGCATCGGCAGGCTCCTCAATGCGCACGGGCACATCGCCTGGTTTGTTCTGGTGGGGACCGCTGCTGCTGCCGTTCATTGGGGGGTGGTGGTGATGTTGGTGGAGCATGCTGGCTGGCGGCCATTGCTGGCCAATGTGCTGGGCTGGCTGATCGCCTTCAGCGTTTCCTTTTCAGGGCACCACCGCTGGACGTTCCGTAGCCATGGTGCACCATTGTGGCGGTCTGCGCTGCGGTTTTTTGCCATCTCCGCCGGGGGATTCAGCATCAACGAAGTGGTGTATGCCCTGCTGCTGCATTGGAGCGGCCTGCGGTATGACCTGGTGCTTGGCGGTGTGCTCGTCGCAGTGGCGGGTGGCACGTACCTGCTCAGCCGCCACTGGGCGTTCAAACGCAACCCAGCGCGCTAGCCATCGCGGGGCTGCTGGTGTCGACACGCCACAGTGTGGTTCCGTTGTGGTGCCGCATGTCGGTTGCCGCCGCCAGGAACGGGTAGCGATCCGGCGCGGAGGTCGGACCCAGCACCCAGGTGGTGGGTGATCGGCACAGCAGCGCGGGCAGTGCATCGGGCAGTATGAGCCGGCCATCCGCTGCGGCTTTGTCGAACTGGCCGGCATCGGCCAACTCCTTGCGTTGATTGTCTCGCCGGTGAAGATCGGGGTCATCCCAATGGTCAGAGAGGGTGACGGGTGTTGTCAGCCGTGCATAAAACGGCAGATCGAAATAGTAGCTGTCGAGCATGACAATGGGCTCCTCGGGGGAGCGCTGAGCCTTTAGCACCACGGCAAAATCCTGTGTGGACTTGTTGTAGTGTGTGGGGTGCGCGGTGAGCCAGGTCAGCATGCCCAGCGACAAAACGCTTGCCAAGCCCGCACCGCCCCACCATAGGCGCAAGGCCCCACGCGACAACGGCCCATTCGATAGAAACCCGTCTGCTGCCATGAATGCCAGCGGCGGGACCGCCGGCAGCACGTAGCCCAGCAACTTCGATTTCGGTAGCGAGAAGAAAGCCACCACCAGGATGGGCCAGACCAGCATGAGCAGCCGAATGGCCTGCTGCGTGGCGGATGCGGCGTCTTTGGGCCTGACGGACCGCACCAGCCACGGCAGCCAGGGCAGAAAACTGATGCAGAGCACCACGGGATAGAACCAGAACGGCATCACGTTGTTGAACCCGCCCTGCGCGAATCGCTTGAAATGCTGGACGACAAAGAAGTAATCCAGAAAATCAGGAAACCGCTGCTGCATGGCGACAAACCAGGGAGCCGTCAGGACCAGAAAGATCAATATTCCTGGCCACCACAACAGTGAAAACAGGCTGCGCCACCGCCTTTGCAGAACGAGCCAGACGAAGATCACCATCGCTGGAAGCACGAAGCCGATCAGCCCTTTGGCCAGCACACCGAGGGCCGCCATGGTCCAGGCGCCCGTCAGTACCGCACGCCAGGGTTTGCCGTGATCGGCCAGCAAAACCGCATGGGCCAGCAGCACGATGGTGGCGCTGATGCAGCCAGCCACCAGCATGTCCAGGTTGGCAAACTGCCCCGCAACGAGCCACAGCGGCTGGGCGAGCAACACCACGAGACCGGCGCGGGCCGCCCGCTCGCCGGACCATCGGCGGGTGAATGCATACATGGCGGTGGCGCCGAGCGCTGCGCCGAGCAGCGATGCCACGCGGGCCGCCCATTCATGTGGGCCCCAGAGCCACATCGAAGCGGCGGTGATCCAGTAGAAGAGCGGCGGCTTGTGGAAGTAGGGCAGGCCGTTGAGTGTGGGCGTGAGCCATTCACCGGAGCGCAGCATTTCCCAGGCCACGCCGACATAGCGCCCCTCATCGGGCAGCATCAAGGGGCGTGCCCACAAGGTGAAAGTGACCCAGGCCACCATGCAAAGGACACTCGCTGTGAGCCCATAACCGGCGATGCGTTGAAGGGTCTTCATCAATCGGCCTTTTTGAGGCCGCGGCCCAGTTCACGCTTGACGATGTAGACAGGGCGCGCCTTGACCTCTTCGGCGATGTGGCCCACGTATTCGCCCACAACCCCGAGCGAAAGGAGCTGGATGCCCGAGAACCCCATCAGGCCGACCACAATGGTGGTCCAACCGCTGACGTCGTGGCCGGACACCATATAGGCTGCGGTCAAGTAGGCGCCATACAGCAGGGCAAAAAAAGCCAGCACGAAGCCCAGCAAACTGACGGCGCGCAGCGGCCAGGTGGTGAAGGCGGTCAGGCCATCGATCGACAGCCGAATCAGACTCCAGGCGTTGTACGTCGTCTTGCCGTGCAATCGCGCGTCTGGCGCATAGGGGACGGCCACCGCATCGAAACCGACCCATGCGTAAAGGCCTTTCATGAAGCGGTTGCGCTCTGGCAGTGAGAGCAGGGCCTTCACGACGGAGCGATCCATCAGCCGGAAGTCGCCAGCGTTGGCGGGCACTTGGAATCGGGCTGCGACATTCACCAGGTGGTAGAACCAGCGAGTCCCCAGGCGTTTGAAGGGACTTTCGTCGTCTCGGTCTTCTCGCAGCGCATAAACCACGTCACGGCCCTGGCGCCAGTGCTGCAAGAAGGTGGGGATGAGTGCGGGGGGGTGTTGCAGGTCGGCATCCATCATCACGACGGCGTCGCCTTGCGCTGCCTCCAGCCCGGCTGTCAGTGCGGCCTCTTTGCCAAAATTGCGTGACAGCAGGAGGGCTCGAAACCCAGGCGCTTGCGCCCACTTGGCAAGCACCAGGCTGCTTGAATCCGAGCTTCCGTCGTCCACCAAAATCACCTCCCACGAACTGCAGCACGCCTGGAGCGTGTCGCGAAGCTGCGGAAGCAATTGCTCCAGGTTGCGTACTTCGTTGTGGCACGGAACGATGCAGGAGACAGAGCCGAATTCGCGCGATGCTGATGCCGTCTGTGCGAGGGCGTCGGTGCACACGTCGAGATGGATGTCACTTGTGACCCCGAGCGGAATCTTGCAGGGCAACGGAGAACTGACCTCTGTGGGCTGTTTGGCACGAGCCACGCGGGGATTTCCGGTCATGTGGGCACCTTGGCGTTGGCCGATGGCAGTGGGTCGGTGAATGAGAGCCGCCATGCGAGCCAGCCGCTTGCGGCGCCTGCCAAGGCACCGGCCATCACGTCGGAGGGGTAGTGCAGCCCGAGATACACGCGGCTCCAGGCGATGAGTGAGGCAGCAAAAACGGCCAGCACGGCCAGAGCGGCCCAGTGCGCCTGCCGCATCATTAACAAAACGACCGTTGCAAGCGCGAAAGCGACACTCGCATGCGCGCTGGGTAACGAATGGGTTGCTGCGTGCGGCAGCCACTGTTTGCCCAAGCCCGCAACAAATGGCCGGTCGACCGGGATGAAATGCTTGCCCATCCACGCCAGCAACCAGGCGATGGCCATCGCGACAAGCATGCGAAGCACGCGCTGCCTGGTTTGGTGATTGCCCGTGATGAACGCCCCGGCGATCACCCCCGCCAGCAGTTGTGGCAGTGGGTGGGTGGCAAAAAGAGCCAGAGCCGTTAACCAATGCGGCGACGTCGTCGAACCATTGATCGACAGGAAAAGAGCAGCGTCGAGAGACATGGTGACAGCTTGGGTGCGGCAGTGGCGACCGCGGCATTGTCAACATGAAGTCTTAGCTGACTCTTAGCAAATCACGGTGTTGGCCGCTGCGACCACGCGCTGCGTCCCATGGCGGCGGTTTTCTCGTTCTGTGGGGTGGGGTCTGCGCTGGACGCCACGACCGGAGGGCGCCCGGTGAGCCAAGGCGGCGCTGGGCGCGTTGTGTGCACTTGCGCGAGTGGCGTTGGGGTGCGGCGCACCCGCCACCACGCACCCCTTGCCCATGACTGATTCAACAGGGTTGAAAAATGTGCGGCTCTACAAATCCAGCACCAGCAGCTTGCTGCGCGCGCGCGAGCAGCAGGGCATGAACTGCTCGTTGGCGGCTTTTTCTTCGTCGGTCAGGTACATGTCGCGGTGGTCCACCTCGCCCTCCAGCACGCGCGTCAGGCAGGTGCCACACACGCCCTGCTCGCACGATGTGAGGATGTCGATGCCCTCCTTGCGCAGCGCCTCCACCACCGACACATCGGGCGCAATGGGGTAGATCTTGCCGGTGCTGGCAATGCGCACGTCAAAGCCCTGGTCGCCCGAGGTGTCCTGCGCGGGGGCGCCAAAGTATTCGAGGTGGATGTGGTCCTGTGGCCAGCCCAGGGCCTTGGCGGTGGTCACCACATGGTCGATGAAGCCTGCCGGGCCGCACACATACAGGCGCTTGTCAGGGCCAGGAGCGGCCAGCACGGCGGCGGTGTCCAGTTTTTGCTCGGGGGCGCCCGCATCAAAGTGAAAGTGGGCGTGGAGTGCAATCGCCGATGCGGCAATTTCGGCGGCAAATGCTGTGCGCTCGGCCGAGCGGGTGCAGTAGTGCAGTGCAAAGTCGGCACCCGTGCGCGCCAGCCGGTCGGCCATGCACAGCAGCGGCGTGACGCCAATGCCGCCCGCCAGCAGCAGGGTGCGCTGTGCAGGGTGCAGGGCAAAGTGGTTGCGTGGCGTGCTGATGGTGATCACGTCGCCCTCATGCACGCTGTCGTGCATGGCGACCGAGCCGCCGCGCGATGCCGCGTCGCGCAACACGGCGATGCGGTAGCGGTGCGACTCGTGCGAGGCGTTGCACAGCGAATACTGCCGTGTCAGCCCACCAGGCATGTGCACGTCGATGTGCGAGCCCGCGCTGAAGGGCGGCAGCGCAGCGCCATCCACGCGCGCCAGCTCATAGCTGGCGATGCCTTCGGCTTCGGTCTGCTTCTTGACGACGCGGACCTGCAGGGTCTCCTGCGCGGTCATGCGGCCACTCCCTGTGCTGCGACAGGTGCGCGCTCGGCGGTCAGCAGGCGGTCCAGGATCTTGCGCGACTGCACGCCACCGGCATCGATGTTGAGCATGAGCAGCTTGCGGTCGGGGTAACGCAGCAGGTTCTCCTGCTGCAGCTCCAGCATCTGCTGGTCTTCGGCAAAGATCTTGCCCTGACCGTCACGGATCTGGGTGGTGAGCGATGGGTCCTGCGGCTTGAAGTTGCGCGCCATGCCCCAGAAGTAGTGGATGGAGGTGTCGGTCTCGGGCGTGATGAAGTCGACCACGATGCTCGATGCCTTCTTGTCGGCCGGCGCGTCATAGCCGCCATGGCCTGCCAGCGCCACGCCCACTTCGATCAGCACATGGCTGGGCGGCGTGAAGTGGCAGATCTGCCAGCGGTCCACCAGCTGGTCGTCGGGCAGGCCGTTCATGCGCAGCGCCATCTTCCAGAACGGCGGGGCCTCGATGCCTTCCATGAAGCGGCTGGTGATCACCTCGTCGCCCTCCACGCGCGTCTTGCAAGGCACCTCGTCGATTTCCTTCTGGCCGATGCTGGTGGAGTGCACATAGGTCTCGTGCGTGAGGTCCATCAGGTTGTCGATCATCAGGCGGTAGTCGCAGGCAATGTGGTACAGCCCGCCGCCATAGGCCCACTCGGGGTTGTTGGCCCAGGGCAGGTGGTGGATCTTGGCGGGGTCGGCTTGCGCAGCGTCGCCCGGCCACACCCAGATGAAGCCATAGCGTTCTTCCACCGGAAAGCTGCGCGAGCGCGGAAACCCCTGCACGCGCTGCCCGGGCATGGAGACGGCTTTGCCGTCGCACCCCACGCGCAGGCCGTGGTAGCCACACATCAGCTCGCCATCACACACTTTGCCCAGCGACAGGGGGGCGCCCCGATGGGGGCAGAAATCATCGAGCGCGGCCACTTTGTCGGGCGCCGGGCGATAAAACACCATTTTTTCGCCGCAGATGGTGCGACCCAGGGGCTTGTCGGCGATTTCGTCGGGGGTGCAGGCGACATACCAGGCGTTCTTGGGGTACATAGTTGTCTCTCTCCAGTCGTGGGGTAGAACTTCAGCAGTGCCTGGGGTGGGCCCGCTTGAGGGTTTTGCTGAATTGTCCAAAAACGGTCCGTCGTTGTATACATAAAAAACAAACACAACAGCTATATCGCCTTGGCATATCTGGTAAGTTGTTGTTTTGTATGATTTCTATTGGGTGGGGTGATGAATTATTGGTTGGTTCTGTATACATTCAGCCGTTGCGATTTCATTGCCCTTTCGTGCCCATCTGCGTCATCGCCGTGTCGCTGCCGAGCCCTTTTTTTTGACCACCTTCCATGCATCTGAATGAAGACGCGTTCCCACCCCTGGCTGCCGAGGCAGGGGTTTCGCAGGCCGTCAAGGCCCAACTGAGGTTGCGTGAGATGGTGCTGGCGGGCGAGCTGCCCGGCGGCGCGCGGATCGCCGAGTTGACGCTGGTGGACAAGCTGGGGGTTTCGCGCACGCCTGTGCGTGCAGCGCTCATGCGCCTGGAGCAGGAAGGGCTGCTGCACAGCTTGCCGGGCGGGGGTTATGCGGTGCGCACGTTCTCAGAGAGCGACGTGGCAGACGCCATCGAACTGCGGGGCACGATGGAAGGCTTGGCGGCGCGTCTGGCTGCCGAGCGCGGTGTGGCGCCGGCCGTGATGGCCGAGGCGCACGCGTGCCTTGATGCCATTGACGCCCTATTGGTGCCGGCCACGCTGGATGATGAGGGGTTTTCCGGCTATGTGGCGCTCAATGCGCAGTTTCATTCGCTGCTCAGCCGCATGATGGGCAGCGATGTGATCGCGCGTGAGCTGGACCGGGTCAAGGGGCTGCCCTTTGCGTCGCCTTCGGCCTTTGTGGTGGTGGAGACCGGGTCCACCCAGGCGCGCGACATGCTCGTGGTGGCCCAAGACCAGCATCGCCAGGCGCTCGACGCCATCGAGCGGCGCGAAGGCGCGCGCGCCGAGGCACTGATGCGCGAGCACTCCCGCATCACCCGGCGCAACCTGCTGGCGGCCGTGCAGGCCCCGCAGGGGCAGGGGCTCCCGGGCGTGCAACTGATACGCGATCGTTCCTGAGTCTGGGTGCTGTGCGGTATCGCCGTCCCGTGCTTCGGGATATTGCATTTGGTGATACCTGAATGCTCAAATTCCCGCTTGTGCAATAGCGCAGCCCCCGCCAAACTCCGCGCAACAATTGCTGTATACAAAGACTTTCACAGGAGACAACGATGCAAAAACGCCACCTTCTTCGTGCTTCGGCCGCTGCGGCCATGGCATTGGCGACCGGACTGGCCGTGCTGCCCGCATCGGCGCAAGACAATGTGTTCAAGATCGGCCTGATCCTGCCCATGACGGGCCAGCAAGCCACCACCGGCCGCCAGATCGAAGCGGCTGCCCGGCTTTACATGGCACAGAACGGCGACACAGTGGCTGGCAAGAAGGTGCAGCTCATCGTCAAAGACGACACCAGCCTGCCTGACGTGACGCGGCGCATGGCGCAAGAGCTGGTGGTGAACGAGAAGGTCAATGTGCTGGCCGGCATGGGCATCACGCCGTCGGCCATGGCGACCGCACCGCTGGCCACACAGTCCAAAACCCCTCTGGTGGTGATGGCGGCCGCAACGTCCAGCATTACCGAAGCATCGCCGTACGTGGTGCGCACCAGCTTCACGCTGCCGCAGGTGTCGGTGGCGCTGGCCGACTGGGCACCCAAGAACGGCATCAAGAAGGTGGTCACGCTGGTGAGCGATTACGGCCCCGGCATTGATGCCGAGAAATATTTCAACCAGCGCCTGGCTTTCAACGGCGGCCAGGTCACTGAGGCGCTGCGGGTGCCGCTGCGTAACCCCGACTTCGCTCCTTTCTTGCAAAAAGTGCGTGATGCCAAGCCCGATGCCCTGTTCGTTTTTGTGCCATCGGGTGCGGGTGCGGCGGTGATGAAGCAGTTTCTGGAGCGTGGGCTCGACAAGGCCGGCATCAAGCTGATCGCCACCGGCGATGTGACCGATGACGACCAGCTCAACGACATGGGCGACGGCGCGCTGGGCGTGGTCACTTCGCACCATTACTCGGCCGCGCACCCCTCGCCGCAGAACAAAAAATTTGTCGAAGCCTTCGAAAAGGCCAACAAAGGCCTGCGCCCCAATTTCATGGCCGTGGGTGGCTACGACGGCATGCGCGTGATCTATGAAGCGCTCAAGACCACCAAGGGTGCAGGCGGCGGCGATGCGCTGCTGGCGGCCATGAAGGGCCAGGTCTTCGAGAGCCCGCGCGGCAAGGTGTTCATCGACGCGCAGACGCGTGACATCGTGCAGGACGTTTATCTGCGCAAGGTGGAGCGCGTGAACGGCCAGCTGTACAACGTGGAGTTCGACATGATCAAGGATGTGAAGGACCCTGGCAAAACCAAGTAGCCCCCTGAGGCGCTGCGCGCCTTCCCCCTACAGGGGACGCCGCCCCTGCGGCGGGGCGGCCCTTGCACGGCGGCACTGGCCCAGGGCGCGCCCGTAGTTGCGAGCGGGGGTCTCTCTAGATCCACTCGGGCTGAGCCTGTCGAAGCCGAGGCGGGGAGCTTGAGTGCAGCGCCTTGGCAGTTCGTGGCACCTCCACTGCCTCAGTGCGGTAGTCCATTTTTGTCTTCATTGAAGTGTTTTCATGCTGACCATTCTTTTTGACGGCGTTGCCTACGGCATGCTGCTGTTCATTCTGGCGGTGGGTTTGGCCGTGACCATGGGGCTGATGAACTTCATCAACCTGGCGCACGGGGCTTTCGCCATGGCGGGGGGCTACATCACGGTGCTGCTGATGCAGCGGCTGAATGTGCCGTTTCTTGTGTGCCTGCCCCTGGCCTTCCTGGGCTCGGCCTTGCTGGGTGGGGTGCTGGAGCGCACCCTGTACCGGCCGCTCTATCACAAGTCCCATCTGGACCAGGTGCTTTTCTCGATCGGTCTCGTGTTCATGGCCGTGGCCAGCGTGGACTATTTTGTGGGCTCCACGCAGCAGATCATGCAGTTGCCCGAATGGCTCAAGGGCCGCACCGAGATCGGTGAGGGCGCGTTGATGCTGGGCATGGGGCACTACCGCCTGTTCATCATTGCGGTGTGCGCAGCGCTCACTGTAGGCCTGCAATATGTGCTCACCAAAACCCGCTTCGGCAGCCGCCTGCGCGCCAGCGTGGACGACCAGCGCGTGGCGGCCGGCATGGGCATCAACGTGAACATCGTGTTTTTGTCCACCTTTGCCTTTGGCTCTGGCCTCGCGGGCTTGGGCGGTGCGCTGGGCGCTGAAGTGCTGGGGCTCGACCCGAGCTTCCCGCTCAAGTTCATGATCTACTTTTTGATCGTGGTGGCCGTGGGTGGCACCTCGTCCATCACCGGCCCGCTGCTGGCCGCGCTGCTGCTGGGCATTGCCGACGTGGCGGGCAAGTACTACATCCCCAAACTCGGCGCTTTCATTGTGTACAGCCTCATGATCGTGATCCTGATCTGGCGCCCGCAAGGTCTATTTGTGCGCAAGGGAGGCAAATAAATGAAGCACCCCCTGAGCCGCTTCGCGTCTTCCCACCTCTCCTGCGGGAGGGGGACGCACCCGGTGGCCTGGCAAAGCCAGTTCTACGGGTGCACTGGCCTGCGTGCCCACTTCGCCGGACACTGAACAATGACCCCCGCAAACTCTTCCCCTGCCGCAGATTCTTTGCTGCGTGTCCGGCGTTTTCGCTGGTGGGAGCCCCTCTTCTGGCTGCTCGCTTTTGTCGCACCGTTTGCACTCCCCAGCCACGCACTCATCATCAATGAAATCGCCATCGTGGCGCTGTTTGCCCTGTCGCTGGATTTGATTCTGGGCTATACCGGCATCGTCTCCTTGGGCCATGCGGCCTTCTTCGGCCTGGGGGGCTACGCGGCGGCCCTGTTTGCCAAACATGTCATGCCCGACCCGCTGGTGGGTTTGGCGGTGGGCATCGCAGCGGCTGCTGTGCTCGGGGCTTTGGCGTCTCTGACTATCATGCGGGGAACGGACCTGACCCGCCTCATGGTCACGCTGGGCGTGGGCCTCGTGATGCTGGAGCTTGCCAACAAGCTCGACTGGCTGACCGGCGGAGCCGATGGCCTGCAGGGCGTGGTGATGGGCCCATTGCTCGGCCGCTTCGACTTCGATCTGTATGGGCGCACGGCGGCGTGGTATTCGCTGACCGTGCTGGTGGTGTTCTTTCTGATCGCCCGGCGCATCGTGCAGTCACCGTTTGGTGCCACGCTCAAGGCGATCCGCGACAACCGGCTGCGTGCCATGGCCATCGGCATCCCGGTCACCGTCAAGCTCGCGCAGGTCTACACGCTGGCCGCTGCGCTGGCCGGTGCCGCCGGGGCGCTGCTCACGCAAACCACGGGCTTCGCGTCGCTCGACCTGTTCGAGTTTCACCGTTCCGCCGATGTGATGCTGATTCTGGTGATCGGCGGCGTGGGTTGGCTCTATGGTGGCATCCTGGGCGCCATAGGTTTCAAGCTGCTGCAGGACGTGATCTCGTCGGTCACGCCGCAATACTGGACCTTCTGGATCGGCCTGTTCCTGGTGGTGCTGGTGCTGGTCGGACGCGAGCGGTTGTTCCGCCCCTGGAACTGGTTTAGGAAATGAAACACCCCCTGAGTCGCTTCGCGCCTTCCCCCTCTCTCTACGCGCTGCGCGCTAGGGGAGGGGGACGCAGCCAGCGCGGCGGGGCGGCCCTTGCGTGGCTGCCCGCGCAATGCGTCGCGCCAGTTTCACGGGTTGCGTGCTGTGCGCAGTGCAATGGATCACTGACATGAATATCTCTACCTCCACCACCGTGCTATCGGCCCAGGGTCTTGTCAAGCGTTTTGGCGGCATCACCGCCACCAACAACGTCACGCTGAACCTGAAGCAGGGTGCGCGCCATGCGCTCATCGGCCCCAACGGCGCGGGCAAGACCACGCTCATCAACCTGCTGACCGGCGTGCTGGAGCCCACCGAAGGCTCCATCACGCTGGAAGGCCAGGACATCACGCGCCTGGCGCCGCACCAGCGCGTGCAGCGCGGCATGGTGCGCACGTTCCAGATCAACCAGCTGTTCGATACCCTCACGCCGCTGGAGACGCTGGCGCTCACCGTGTCGCAGCAGCAAGGCCTGGGCGGCAAATGGTGGCAGCCGCTGGGCGCGCGCCGCGCCGTCACCGAGCGCTGCGAGCAGTTGCTGGAGCAGTTCCACCTCACCTCCGTCATGGCCGAGCAAACGCGCGTGCTGGCTTATGGCAAGCGCCGCCTGCTGGAGATCGCCATTGCGCTGGCCTGCGAGCCGCGCGTGCTGCTGCTGGACGAGCCCGTGGCCGGTGTGCCGGCGGGCGAGCGTGAGGAGCTGCTGCAGACCGTGGCGGCACTGCCCGCCGATGTGTCGGTGCTGTTGATCGAACACGATATGGACCTGGTTTTCAGCTTTGCCAACCGCATGACGGTGCTGGTCAACGGCACCGTGCTCACCGAGGGCGACCCCGACACCATCGCCAACGACGCGCAGGTGAAGGCCGTGTACCTCGGCCATGGGGAGTCATCGAGTGACGCCGGGCCGCCCCAAGGCACGAGGGCCCCCTTGGGGGGCAGCGAACCACGCGCAGCGGGGAGCGTGGGGGCGGGAGGTTTGCATGTCTAAGACAGAACTCTTGCGCATCGAGGGCCTGAGCGCAGGCTATGGCGAGGCCGTGGTGCTGCAAGGCGTTTCACTGGCCCTGCCCGAGGGTGACACGCTGGCCCTGCTGGGCCGCAATGGCACGGGCAAGACCACGCTCATCAACACGCTGGCCGGCGCCACGCGCCAGCACGCGGGCACGGTGAGCCTGGCGGGCGTGGCGCTGCACAAGCTGCCCCCGCATGAGCGCGCAGCGGCCGGCATCGGCTGGGTGCCGCAAGAGCGCAACATCTTCAAGTCGCTCACCGTGCACGAGAACCTCACGGCCGTGGCGCGCCCGGGCCGCAAAGGCTCGACCGCTCGGCAATGGACGCCCGAGCGCGTGTACGAGATGTTCCCGCGTCTGGCCGAACGCAAGACCAATCTGGGCACGCAGCTGTCCGGTGGCGAGCAGCAGATGCTCGCCGTGGGCCGCGCGCTGGTGCTCAACCCACGCCTGCTGCTGCTCGACGAGCCGCTCGAAGGCCTGGCGCCCATCATTGTGGAAGAGCTGCTGCGCGCCATCCGCCGCATCACGCGCGAAGAGGGCCTGTCGGCCATCATCGTGGAGCAGCACCCCCAGGCCATCCTGGCCATCTCCGACCGCGCGGACGTGCTGGACCGAGGCACGGTGGTGCATGCCGGCACGGCTGCCGAATTGAGCGCGCAGCCCGAGCTGCTCGACCGCTTGTTGGGTGTTGCGAGGTAAGTCTATGGCCGTTGACCGCCGTACCCTTTTTCTCTGGCTGGTCGCCAGCCTTGGCGCTGGTGTGGGCCCTGTGTCTGCTCAGACCCGCTTTCCGTCACGCCCACTGCGCATCGTGGTGCCCAATGCGGCCGGTGGTGCGGCTGACATCACGGCACGCACAGTGGCGCAGAAGATGGCGGGCCCGCTGGGGCAAAGTGTGGTCATCGACAACAAGCCCAGCGCCGGAGGCGTGGTGGCCGGCGACCTGGTGGCGCGCGCTGAGCCAGACGGCTACACGCTGCTGCTGGTGAGCAGCGGCACGGCGGTCAGTGCGGCACTTTTCAGCAAGCTGCCGTTTGACACGCTCAAGGACTTTGCTCCCGTGTCGTTGCTGGCCACCTTTGATCTCGCGGTGGTGGTGCGTGAGGGTGGGCGCTTCAAGACCCTGGCCGATTTGCTGGCGTATGCGCGTGCACATCCGGGCCAGCTCAATATCGGCACCCCCCAGATTGGCACCACGCAGCACCTGGCGGCGGAGCTGTTCAAGGTGACGGCAGGTGTGGATGCGCAGGTCGTCCCCTTCAATGGCACACCGCCCGTCATCACCGCGCTGCGGGGCGGCGAGATAGACGTGATGATCGACATCCTCGGTGGGCTCATGCCCCAGATCGGCGCCAAGGCTTTGCGCCCCCTGGCCGTGATGGGGGCCGAGCGCGCCCCCCAACTGCCTGATGTGCCTGCGTTGCGCGAAAGCGCGGGTCCGTGGACCGGGTTCAACGTGACCTCGTGGAACGGCCTGGCCGTGCCCGCCAAAACACCCGCTGCGGTGGTGGATCGCTTATCGCGCGAGGTGCAGGCCGCACTGGCGCAGCCCGAGGTCAAAAAACGCCTGCTGGAGTTGAACCTCAACGCGCAAGGCAGTACACTTGCGCAATTGCGCGACCGGCTTGCCGCCGATGTGCAGCGCTGGAGCGATGTGATCGTGCGCGCGAAGATCGCCAAACAGTAGCCGTAGCGCAGGGTGGCTGCGACGCGCCACGCGCTGCGGTCCATTTGCAGCCGACGATTTCCAAGTCCGGCAGGCTCCTGGAAGGGTCACGGCGCCCTGTAAAGCGCCTGCAAGGTGGTGCGAATCAGCTCCGCCATCGCCTGCTGCGTGAGTGTGGCGGGGCGCTGTGAGCTCACGGCCAGAAACAGTTTGCTGCGCAAAAGCCCCATGTCGGCACCGTCGACGCTGGCCGCCTGGATCGGCCGGGTGAAAAACACCTCGGGTTTGCCCGACGTGGTGACCGCATTCATGGGCAGCACGGCACAGCCAGCACCATCGGCCACCAGGTCCAGGATGGCGGCCACACCGTCGATCTCCAGGCTGATCTGGGGGCGCTTGCCGCGTGCGGCCAGTTCAGACTCCACGAGCATGCGAATGGAATTGGGCCGTGTGGGGATGACCAGCGGAAAGCGGGGCAGCTCGTCAAGCGCCAGCGGTGCGGGGTCCACCGTGGCCGCCCCTGCGGGCCGCCGCTGCACCAGGAACAGGTCTTCCTCCAGCAGCGCCGTGGTCTCGATGCCCGGCGCGGGCGTGGTGTTGTAGAGCAGCGCAATGTCGAGCAGCCCGGTGGTCAGCGACTCGCGCATGGCCACCGACAGCCCCTCGCTGATGGCCAGCGCCGCGTCGGGCATCTTCACGCGGAAGGCGCGGGTCAGCGGCACGGTCAGCACCTTGGCAATGCTGGGCGGCAGGCCGATGGCCACACGCCCGGCCAGGGCGCCGCGCACGCGGCCCAGCTCCTCGCGGGCGCGTTCCACCTGGTGCAAGATGCCGCGCCCGTGCTCCAGCAGCAGCTTGCCCGCCTCGGTGGGCGTGGCGCCCCGGCCATTGCGCACCAGCAGGTTCTGGCGCAGCTCCACCTCCAGCAGGCGCACCTGGCGGCTCAGGGCGGGCTGGGCAATGTCCAGCACCACCGAGGCGCGGGTAAAGCTACCCAGCTCGGCCACCCGCACAAAGTATTCGATCTGCTTGAGGTCCATGGGGAAATGCTCTCTGCTATTTGCAATAGCTTCACGTCAACGATCACGGAATGATATATCTGGTAGTGCCGGTGCCGCCTTCATGTTTGGGCTGCCGCTGCCCACAATCGGCGGCATGTATACAACTGCACGCACCGCCTGGGCCACCCGCAGCCCGGCAGGAGACAACGCATGACGCAGCCCGTCCAGACTCACGCAAACAAGAATGCATCTCAGGCCCACGCTCTGGGGCGCATTGGTGGCACAGCCCCTGATGTGCGTGAGGCTTTACTGTGATCCGAGGCATTTCTTCCATGGCCACGCGCCAGGTGCTGGCCGATCTGGTGGCCGGTTTTGCGCAGCAATCGGGCACGCAGGCCGCCATCGAATCGGTGGGCGGCGTGGACGCGGCCAAGCGCGTGGCGGCCGGTGAGGCGTTCGACGTGGTCATCCTGGCCTCCGACGCCATCGACAAGCTTTTGGCCGCAGGCCATTTGCTGCCCGGCAGCAAGGTGGACTGGGTGCACTCCGGCGTGGCCGTGGCCGTGCCTGCAGGCGCGCCGCTGCCCGACCTGTCGAACGAAGACGCCGTGCGCAATGCCGTGCTGGCCGCGCCCAGCATCAGCCTGTCCACCGGCCCCAGCGGCGTGGCGCTGAGCAAACTGTTTGAGCGCTGGGGCATTGCCGATCAGATCGCCCCGCGCATGGTGCAGGCGCCCCCCGGCGTGCCCGTGGGCTCGCTGGTGGCCAAGGGCGAGGTGGCGTTGGGCTTTCAGCAACTGAGCGAGCTGCTGCACGTGCAGGGCATCCAGATCGTGGGCCCGCTGCCACCGGCCATCCAGATCACCACCACGTTTTCAGCGAGCATTGGCGCGTTGTCGCAGCAGCCGGAAGCCGCCCGCGCCTTGCTGGCCTACCTGGCCTCTCCGGCCGCTGCCGAAGCCAAACGCAAGCAGGGCATGGAGCCCGCCTGACCGATCACAAGAACACCTTTCAGGAGCACCAAAAATGAGCCTCATCATCGACTGCCACGGCCACTACACCACGGCCCCCAAGGCGCTGGAGAACTGGCGCAATGCACAGATCGCCGGCATCAAAGACCCGGCGGCCATGCCCAAAGTGTCCGACCTGCACATCAGCGACGACGAGCTGCGCGAGTCCATCGAGACCAACCAGCTCAAGCTGATGAAAGAGCGCGGCAGCGACATCACGCTGTTCAGCCCGCGCGCCAGCTTTATGGCCCACCACATTGGCGACTTCAATGTCTCCAGCACCTGGGCGGCCATCTGCAACGAGCTGTGCTACCGCGTCTCCACGCTGTTCCCCGACCACTTTGTGCCCGTGGCCATGCTGCCGCAGTCGCCCGGTGTCGATCCGGCCACCTGCATCCCCGAGCTGGAAAAGTGCGTGCATGAATACGGTGCCGTGGGCATCAACCTCAACCCTGATCCTTCTGGCGGCCACTGGACCAGCCCCCCGCTGACCGACAAGCACTGGTACCCCATCTACGAAAAAATGGTGGAGTACGACCTGCCCGCCATGATCCACGTGAGCACCAGCTGCAACGCGTGCTTCCACACCACCGGCGCGCACTACCTGAACGCCGACACCACGGCCTTCATGCAGCTGATCCAGGGCGACCTGTTCAAGGACTTCCCCACGCTCAAGTTCCTGATCCCGCATGGCGGCGGTGCGGTGCCTTACCACTGGGGTCGCTTCCGAGGCCTGGCGCAGGAGATGAAGAAGCCGCTGCTCGACGAGCACCTGATGAACAACGTGTACTTCGACACCTGCGTGTACCACCAGCCCGGCATCGACCTGCTCAACACCGTGATCCCGGTGAAGAACGTGCTGTTCGCCAGCGAAATGATCGGCGCGGTGCGTGGCATCGACCCCACCACCGGCAACTACTACGACGACACCAAGCGCTACATCGAGGCGTCCAAGATCCTGAGTGCCGAAGACAAGCACCAGATCTACGAAGCCAACACGCGCCGCGTGTTCTCCCGACTCGATTCACGCCTGAAGGCAAAGGGGCTCTGACATGTTTGAACTTGGCGTTGTCTACCGCAACATCACACGCGCTGATCGCGCAGCTGCCGACGGCTTGGCCGCTCTCGGCTCGGCCACCGTGCACGAGGCCATGGGCCGCGTGGGCCTGCTCAAGCCCTACATGCGCCCCATCTACGGCGGCCAGCAGGTCAGCGGCACAGCCGTCACCGTGCTGCTGCAGCCCGGCGACAACTGGATGATGCATGCGGCGGCCGAGCAGATCCAGCCCGGCGACATCGTGGTGGCGGCTGTCACGTCGGAGTGCACCGACGGCTACTTTGGTGACCTGCTGGCCACCAGCTTTCAGGCCCGTGGCGCCCGCGCGCTCATCATCGACGCCGGTGTGCGCGACGTGAAGACGCTGCAGGAGATGAACTTCCCCGTCTGGAGCCGCGCGATCAGCAGCAAGGGCACCATCAAGGCCACGCTGGGCTCGGTCAACATCCCCGTGGTGTGCGCCGGTGCACTGGTCACGCCGGGCGACGTGATCGTGGCCGACGACGACGGTGTGGTGTGTGTGCCCGCCGCCCGCGCGGCCGAGACCCTGGCCGCCGCGCAAAAACGCGAGAGCTTTGAGGGCGAGAAGCGCGCCAAGCTCGCCAGCGGCGTGCTGGGCCTGGACATGTACAACATGCGCCCCGGCCTGGAGAAGGCGGGCCTCAAGTACATCGATTGAGCGGTTTTTCAGTCTTTTGGGCTGCAAGCGCCAGTCAATCATGTGCTTGCAGCTATGTAATTAATAGCAAACAGCTTCTTCTTTCCATGCGTTGTTCCGTGTCTCCCGTTTCTCTCTCCCGCCGTGTGGGCCTGGCCGTGGGCCTGGCCACAGCCCTGGGCTGTGTGCCCCAGTTCGCATCGGCGCAGGCGTTTCCGTCCAAGCCCGTGCGCATCATCACGCCGTTCCCCGTGGGCGGTGGCCCGGACGGCGTGGCCCGCCTGGTGGCCGACAAGTTGTCCAAGAGCTGGGGCCAGCCCGTGGTGGTCGAGAACCGTCCCGGTGGCAACGGCTTCATCGCCATCGATGCGTTCAAGCGCGGCGCCAAGGACGGGCATGACCTGATCGTGCTCGACAACGTGCACCTGGCCGCCTACCCCAGCCTGTTCAAGAAGCTGCCGTACGACACGGCCAAGGACTTCGACACGCTGCTGCCGCTGTTCAAGACCTATTTCTTCTTCACGGTGGCCGCTAACAGCAAATACAAAACCGTGGGCGACATCGTGGCCGACGCCAAGGCCAACCCCGGCAAGCTCAACTACGGCTCCTGGTCCATCGGCAACCCGGTGCACCTGGGCTCCGAGCTGTTTGAAAGCGCCACCGGCACGCAGATGGAGCACGTGCTCTACAAAGAGACCACGCAGCTCTACACCTCGGTCTCCACCGGCGAGCTGTCGTTTGCGCTGGGCAGCGCCGCCACGGCCGGGCCGCTGCAACGTGCGGGCAAGCTGCGCTTTCTGGCCGTCACCGCGCCGCAGCGCCTGGCCAGCTTTCCGGATGTGCCCACCGTGGGCGAATCGGGTGGCCCCAAGGGCTTTGAGGTGACGGGCTGGAACGCCATCGCAGTGCCGCCCGGTCTGCCCGCTGCCGTGACCGACAAGATCCGCAAGGACATCGAGCAGGCCCTGTCCGGCACCGATGTGCAGGAGAAGTTCAAGAGCTTTGGCTACGAGCCCTTCCCCACCACGCGCGCGCAGTTCGCCCAGTTCGTCAAGGACGAGAGCCAGCGTTTTGGTGACGTGATCAAGAAGGCCAACGTGTCCCTCGACTGACCTGCCCCACCCAGCAACCAAGGACCCACGCCCATGAGCGAATTCACTAAGACCCCCGGCTGGCTGGACTGGTACGCCGGCCCTAGCAAACCCCGCTTCCAGGTGCCCGCGGGCGCTGTGGACGCGCACTGCCATGTGTTCGGCCCCGGGGCAGAGTTCCCCTACGCGCCCGCGCGCAAGTACACGCCCTGCGACGCCAGCAAACACCAGCTGTACGCGCTGCGCGACCACCTGGGCTTTGCGCGCAACGTGGTGGTGCAGGCCACCTGCCACGGTGCGGACAACCGCGCGATGGTCGATGCGCTGGTGCACTCCGGCGGCAAGGCGCGGGGCGTGGCCACCGTCAAGCGCTCGGTCACCGACCAAGAGCTGCAGGCCATGCATGACGCCGGTGTGCGCGGCGTGCGCTTCAACTTCGTCAAGCGCCTGGTGGACTTCACGCCCAAGGACGAGCTGATGGAGATTGCCGCGCGCATCGCCAAGCTCGGCTGGCACGTGGTGATCTACTTCGAGGCCGTGGACCTGCCCGAGCTGTGGGACTTCTTCACTGCACTGCCCACCACCGTGGTGGTGGACCACATGGGCCGCCCCGATGTGAACAAGCCGGTGGACGGACCGGAGTTTGAGCTGTTCCTGAAGTTCATGCGCCAGCACCCCAATGTGTGGAGCAAGGTGAGCTGCCCCGAGCGCCTCTCCGTAACTGGCCCCAAGGCCCTGAACGGCGAGCAAAATGCCTACACCGATGTGATCCCGTTCGCCCGCAAGGTGGTCGCAGAGTTCCCCGACCGCGTGCTCTGGGGCACCGACTGGCCGCACCCCAACCTCAAGGACCACATGCCCGACGACGGCCTGCTGGTGGACTTCATTCCGCACATCGCCCCCACGGCCGAGCTGCAGCAAAAGCTGCTGGTGGATAACCCCATGCGCCTTTACTGGCCTGAAGAAGTGACAAAGAAAGGCTGATGCCATGCCACTCGACAAACCCTACCTGGACGTGCCCGGCACGACCATCTTCGATGCGGAGCAAAGCCGCAAGGGCTACTGGCTCAACCAGTTCTGCATGAGCCTGATGAAGGCTGGCAACCGCGAGCGTTTCAAGGCCAACGAACGCGCCTACCTCGATGAATGGGCGATGACCGAAGAGCAGAAGCAGGCCGTGCTGGCACGCGACCTGAACTGGTGCATCCGCCTGGGCGGCAATATCTATTTTCTGGCCAAGATCGGCGCCACCGATGGCAAGAGCTTCCAGCAGATGGCGGGCAGCATGACCGGCATGACCGAAGAGGAATACCGCAACATGATGATCAACGGCGGCCGCTCGGCCAATGGCAACCGCGTGATCGGCGAAGACGGCGACGCACAGGCACACCGCCAGCCACAAGGCGCTGCCGGCAAGAAAGGAAACTGACCATGGCCAAGATCACCGCCTCCGTGTTCACGTCGCACGTGCCTGCCATTGGCGCTGCGCTGGACCTGGGCAAGACGCAGGAAGACTACTGGAAGCCGCTGTTCGCGGGCTACGACTTCTCCAAGCAATGGATGAAGGACAACAAGCCCGACGTGATCTTCCTGGTCTACAACGACCACGCCACGGCTTTCAGCCTGGAGATGATTCCCACGTTCGCCATCGGCACGGCCGCGCAGTTCCAGCCCGCCGACGAGGGCTGGGGCCCCCGCCCGGTGCCCGTGGTGCAGGGCCGCCCAGACCTGGCCGCGCACATCGCGCAGTCGGTCATCCAGCAGGACTTTGACCTCACCATCGTCAACAAGATGGACGTGGACCACGGCCTCACCGTGCCGCTGTCTCTGATGTGCGGCCAGCAAGACCCGAAGACGGGCGCCTGGCCTTGCCCGGTGATCCCGTTCGCCGTCAACGTAGTGCAGTACCCGGTGCCCAGCGGCCGCCGCTGCTACAACCTGGGTCAGGCGATCCGCAAGGCCGTGGAAAGCTACGACGAAGACCTGAATGTGCACATCTGGGGCACGGGCGGCATGAGCCACCAGCTGCAGGGCCCGCGCGCAGGTCTCATCAACAAAGAGTTTGACAACGTCTTCCTCGACAAGCTCATCAACGACCCCGAGGCCGCCGCCAGTATCCCGCACATCGACTATGTGCGCGAAGCGGGCAGCGAAGGCATCGAACTCGTGATGTGGCTCATCGCCCGAGGCGCCATGGCCGATGTGGCCGGTGGCAAGCCACCCAAGCTGGCGCACCGCTTCTACCATGTGCCCGCGTCCAACACCGCCGTGGGCCACCTGATTCTTGAGAACACCTGAAAGGACACACCCATGACCATCAAAGTCGCACTCGCCGGCGCTGGCGCCTTCGGCATCAAGCACCTGGACGGCATCAAGAACATCGACGGCGTTGAAGTCGTCTCCCTCATCAGCCGCGACCTGGCCAAGACCCAGGAAGTGGCCGACAAGTACGGCATCAAGCACGTCACCACCGATCTGAAGGACAGCCTGGCGATCAAGGAGGTGGACGCCGTGATCCTGTGCACGCCCACGCAGATGCACGCCAGCCAGACCATCGCCTGCCTGGAAGCGGGCAAGCATGTGCAGGTCGAGATCCCGCTGTGCGATGTGCTGGCCGATGGCGAGAAGGTCATCGCCCTGCAAATGCAGACGGGCCTGGTGGCCATGTGCGGCCACACCCGCCGCTTCAACCCCAGCCACCAGTACGTGCACAAGAAGATCACGGCGGGCGAGTTCAACATCCAGCAGATGGATGTGCAGACCTACTTCTTCCGCCGCACCAACATGAACGCGCTGGGCCAGGCCCGGAGCTGGACGGACCACCTGCTGTGGCACCACGCTGCCCACACGGTGGACCTGTTCGCCTACCAGGCCGGCAGCCCCATCGTGAAGGCCAACGCCATCCAGGGCCCTATCCACCCCACGCTGGGCATCGCGATGGACATGAGCATCCAGCTCAAAGCCGCCAACGGTGCCATCTGCACGCTGTCGCTCTCGTTCAACAACGACGGCCCGCTGGGCACCTTCTTCCGCTACATCGGCGACACGGCTACCTACATCGCGCGCTACGACGACCTGGTGAATGGCAAGGAAGAGAAGATCGACGTGAGCAAGGTCGATGTGAGCATGAACGGAATCGAGCTGCAGGACCGCGAGTTCTTCGCCGCCATCCGCGAAGGCCGCGAGCCCAACGCCAGCGTGGCACAGGTGCTGCCGTGCTACCAGGTGCTGCACGACCTGGAGCTGCAGCTCAACGCAGGCTGATTGCAAGCCCAATTGGCTGCTGGCGCTTTTATATCAAGCGCCAGCAGCTATGCATTTGATAGTTAGGGGTGCCTGGCATCACCCCTTCAATGCCGCCTTGTGCTCGATGATGCGTGAGACCAGGCCGTAGTCCACCGCCTCTTCGGCCGACAGCCAGCGGTCGCGCTCGATGTCTGCCAGCACCATCTCCAGCGGCTTGCCGGTCTGCCTGGCGATGGTGGCTGCAATCCGCTCACGCGCTTTCACCATCTCGCGCGCCTGGATGGCGATGTCGCTGGCCGGGCCGCCGGCGCCACCGCTGGGCTGGTGGATCAGAAAGCGCGTGTTGGGCAGGCAGAACCGCCGCTCGCGCGGCGCGGCCAGGTAGAGGTGCGTGGCCGCGCTGCCCACCCAGCCGGTGCCAATCATGTTCACCGGCGCAGTGATGAAGCGCACCAGGTCGTGGATCGTGTCGCCCGACTCCAGATGCCCGCCGGGCGAGCTCACCAGCATGTCGATGGGCTCGGCACTCTCGGCATCCAGCGCAATCAGCCGCCGCGCCACATCGGCGGCCAGGGTGTCGGTGATGGTGCCAAAGACCAGCAGGGTGCGGGCCTTGAAGGCTTTTTCTTCCAGGTAAGACGTGCGCGGTTCGGCGCCTTGGGTAGGGGCTGAAGCGGGTGTGGTGGTATCTGGCGTGTCCATGGGGCAAGTCCTTGCGAGTGATAGGACTGCCTTGACGAACGAGACACGCCGGGCGTGACATTTCTCTGCGTTTGCATATTCAGGCCAGCGCTGCATGGCGGACCCACTGGCCCGCACTGCGCCCCTCGGACTGTTCAGCCTGCGGCCGCGCGTTGCCCTGGCGCGATGGTGGGTGGCGCCGCGTTCAGCGTCTCGATCGCAAACCCCGCCGCCGCCTTGTAGCGCGCCATGAAGCCCTCGCGCTCTTCGCGCGGCAGCACGTCGTCGATGTGGTCGAACACACCGCCACAGCGCTCGTCCACCAGCCCCAGCAGACCGAACGGGCCGGAGCCCCGGTTGCGCAGCACCAGCGCCGAGATGTCTTTGCACAACTTGTCGTCGTAGGCGCTCAGCGCCTGCGGGCCCACGCCATGCGCAACGAGCTGCGCCCCCAGCACGCGCGCGTCCACGATGGCCTGGCTGGCCCCATTGGAGCCCACGGGGTACATCACATGCGCCGCATCGCCCAGCAGCGCCACGCGGCCGTCCACCCAGGTGGGCACAGGGTCGCGGTCAATCATGGGGTACTCAAACACATCCTTGGCGCCGCGCAGCATGGCGGGTACGTCCAGCCAGCTGTAGTTCCAGCCTTCAAAGTGGTGAATGAACTCCTCCAGCGCCACGCGCCGGTTCCAGTCGCCTTGCTGCCAGCCGCCCTGGTTGTCCACCGTGATCTCGGCAATCCAGTTGATGGTGGCCAGGCCCGTGGCCGGGTCAGGCGGCGTGATGGGGTAGAACACCACGCGATGGCGCAGCGAGCCCACGCCCACAAACGAAGCACCCGTTCGCACCGGCACTCCCGGCGCGGTGCCCCGCCACATGATGGCGCCGCCCCACTGGATGGGCGGCTGCGTGGGATGCATCTGTGCCCGCACGGCCGAGTGCAGGCCATCGGCGGCAATCAGCAGCGAGCCCGCCACCTCCCGGCGCTCACCGTTGCGGGTTTCGATGACTGCCGTCACGCCCTCCGCATCCTGCCGGTAGCCCACCACGCGTTGCCCCAGTTGCACGGCGCCGTCGCCCAGGCGCTCTTTGACGGCGTTGAACAGCATCATCTGCAGCTGGCCCCGGTGCACCGAATACTGCGGCCAGTGGTAGCCCGCCTCCAGGCCACGCGGCTCGGCGTACACCTCGTTGCCGTTGCGTCCCACCAGCGCCCATTCGCGCGCCTGCAGGCCAATGGTGTCCAGCACGTCGTTGCCAAACCCCAGGTCGTGCAGCTCCCGCACGGCGTTGGGCTGAAGGTTGATGCCCACGCCCAGCGGCTGCAGCTCGGGCACCGATTCAAAGACGATGCAGGGCACGCCGATCTGGTGCAGGGTCAGGGCAGTGGCCATGCCACCGATGCCGCCGCCGGCGATCAGCACGGGGCGGGGCGAAGGGGTGTGTGAAGTAGGTGCGCCAGACATGCCGAGATTGTCCATGCAATGGCCGAAGGGGCTTGGGCCTTTGAGGGAATTTGAGATGCAGGCGCGGATGGCGCTGTGGCGGCCCTCACCGTCCGATGCAGCCCCGGCAGTCGGGATCAGACCCGTGGGACCTAAAATGCGCCCCACCGTCTTTTTTGCTGCCTGCACTTTGGGTTCGGCGAAATGGCCCCCTTCAATCCACAGGCTCGTGCTGGCTTGATGTCGCGCTCTAGCCAAACCCCAAAAGCCCCTCTATGCCCGCGACCGAAATCACAGTGACTGCCGCTGGCAAAGTAGCAGGCCTGGACATGCTGATCCCTACCGGGCAAGAAGGTGCGCACTTCGCACATATCCAGGATTGGCTCACTGCCAAACTCCAGACGAAGAAGGCCGTGCGAGACGTGAGCACACAGGTGCTGGTCAAAGGTATCAAGCAGTGGGCGGCCTTCGAGGAAAAGTCGGGCTCCAAAAAGATCCTGACTGTTTTCAAAATCACCTAGTTTCCAGCCGGAGCCCATCGGTGGAGTCCGTCACCCTGCCGACGGCTTGGTGCCGGGTTTCAGCGGTCTTGCGGTCATTGCGCCGAAGGATCTGGCGGCGGTGAATGCCACGCGAACAGGGGTAGGCATCGCCACAGATGTTGGTAACAATGCCCTGCATGACCTCCGCCACTTTCTTCGCCGCTCCTGAAGCCTTTCGCCGCTGGCTGCAAGCACATGCCGCGCATTGCCCTGAGCTGCTCGTAGGTTTTCACAAAGTCGCCTCTGGCCACCCCTGCATGACCTGGTCCGAAGCGGTGGACGAGGCCCTGTGTTTTGGCTGGATCGACGGTGTGCGTCGGCGCATTGATGAGCACATGTATTCCATCCGCTTCACGCCGCGCAAGCCGTCATCCATCTGGAGCGCGGTGAACATTGCCAAGATGGAGCAGTTGCAGGCCGCGGGCCGCATGACGCCTGCCGGTCTGCAGGCCTTTGCGCACCGCAAGGCCCACAAGTCTGCGATCTATTCGCACGAGCGAGCGGCGCCCGCCGAGCTGCCCGCGCCGCAGCTGCGGGAGTTTCAGCGGCACAAGAAGGCGTGGCAGTTTTTTGAAGCCACGCCGCCGGGCTACAAAAAAACCATGCTGCACTGGGTCACGTCGGCAAAACGGCCTGAAACGCAGGCAGCCCGGTTGGCCCGGCTTGTGGCGGCCTGCGTGGCGGGCGAGCGGCTGGATCTGTGGGCCAAGCGGCTGCCGTCGTCTGCTGCGCCTGCCGTGCTGCCATAGCGCGACCGCTCTCCACAAGCCCGACTGGTCTGGTGGGCTGCCATGCTTGGCGTAAGCTTGCGCCATGCAACAAAGAACCCTTGGACCTTTCAGTGTCTCGGCCATCGGGCTGGGCTGTATGAACCTCTCGCACGCCTACGGCGCACCGGTGTCGGCCGCGCAGGGCGAGCGTGTGTTGCTGGCTGCGCTGGACGCGGGCGTGACGCTGTTTGATACGGCCACGCTGTATGGCTTTGGTGCCAACGAGACGCTGGTGGGCCGCGTGATGAAGCCGCACCGCAGCCGCTTCACGCTGGCCAGCAAGTGCGGTATGCAGGGCGTGGATGTGAATGGCGATGGCAAGCTGGTGCGGGTGATCGACGGGCGCCCGGCCACGCTGCGCCAGACCTGCGAAGACAGCTTGCGCCGCTTGCAGACCGACGTCATCGACCTGTATTACCTGCACCGCTGGGACAAGAGCGTGCCGATTGAAGACAGCGTGGGCGCTCTGGCCGACTTGGTGCGCGCGGGCAAGATCCGCAGCATTGGCCTGTCGGAAGTGTCCGCCGCCACGCTGCGCCGCGCGCATGCCGTGCACCCCATTGCAGCGCTGCAGACGGAGTATTCGCTGTGGACGCGCAACCCCGAGATTGCGGTGCTTGAGGCTTGCCGCGAGCTGGGCACAGCGTTCGTCGCTTTCAGCCCGGTGGCGCGTGGATTTCTGTGTGGTGACCTGCACGATGTCGGCACGTTGGACGCCAAGGACATCCGCCGCGCCATGCCGCGTTTTGCGCCCGACGCATATGTGGCCAACCTGAAGCTGCTGGGTGGCTACATGGACGTGGCGCGCGAGGTGGGTTGCACGCCCGCGCAGCTGGCGCTGGCGTGGTTGCTGCACCGGAGCGAGCACATCATTCCGATCCCCGGCACCACGAGCGTGGAGCATTTGCACGATGACCTGGGCGCGGTGGATGTGCGGTTGAGTGCGGCGGTGATGGAGCGCCTGAACGGCCTCATCAACGAGCGCACCGTGGTGGGCAATCGCTACAACCCACAAAATGCGAGCGAAGTGGATACCGAAACGTTTGAAGACCGCGCGGCGTAAGCGGCGCGGTCTTCGTTGCGTTTATTGATATAGGCCGCAGAAACCGGCGTGGCTCAAGCCAGTGGCCGCCGCGCAAGGGCCGCCCCGCCGCGCTGGCGGCGTCCCCCCGCCCCAACGCGCAGCGGTGCGAGAGCGGGGAGAAGACGCGCAGCGTCTCAGGGGGGTGTACTTTATCTGCCGCGCAGCGTGCCCTTGTCGTCGGCAATCACGATCTCGACACGGCGGTTCATCGCGCGGCCTTCGGGCGATGCGTTGTCGGCCACGGGGTGCGCCTTGCCATAGCCACGGGCGCCGATGCGGCTGGTGTCCACACCGCGTTGAACCAGCGCATCGCGCACAGCCATGGCGCGTCGCTCGGACAGATCCTGATTGTACGACTCAGAACCCACGCTGTCGGTATAGCCCTCGATCAACAGTTTGCGATCAGGGAACTGCTTGAGGAAGTGGGCCAGCTTGTCCAGGCGCGGGCCGGCTTGTGCTGACAACTCGGCCTTGTTGAAGGCGAACAGCACGTCGCCCAAGGTGACGAGCAAGCCGCGTTCGGTTTGCTGCGCTTCCATGTCGCGCAGCTGCGCTTGCAGTGCGCGCACCTGGTCTTGCGCCGCGCTGGCTTGCGCCATGGCGGCCGTGGCGTTGGCCTGTTGCTGTGCGGCACGCTGCTCTGCGCTCATGGCTTGCTGCTGTGCCAGCTGTGCATTGCGCGCCTGGGCATCGGCTCGCATGCGGGCCTGGTCAGCCTCCTGGGTGCGGGCCTCCAGGCGAATGCGGTCTGCATCGCCACCGGCTTGTTTGATGTTGGCGTCCAGCTGGCGCGAGCGGGCGGTGTTGGTTGCAATCTCGGCGCGTTGGGAGGCAAGGTAGGCCAGGTGGTTGGTCTCCGATGCGTCGTGGTCATCGGCCCACTGGCGGTCGGCCTTGGCCAGCGCATCGGTCGCTTGTTTGAGTTCGAGCTGTGCGTACTGGTTAACGGCAGGGTCGCCGGCAGCGGTACTCACGGCAGTGCGGGCGCTTTCAAGGGTGGGCAGCGGGGCGGTGCTGGCGCAAGCGGCGAGCAAGCCCACGGCAATCAGGCTGGTGCACAGGGCGGTGGTGCGGTGAAACAAATGGCGCATGGTGTGTGGTTCCTTCTAAAGTCGGTGTCGGGCGCGGTGGCAGGGCGTGGGCCTCAGCCTTTAGCGGGGTGAGCGACGGTTGATTTCGTCTTGCAGCGTGCGAATGCTGTCTTGCACCTGCTTGAGGTTGTTGGCGTTCTGCGCGGCATCGGCGCGGGTTTCGGCCACGCGGGCGTCCACCTCGGCTTCTTCAGACAGGCGGCGCGCCATCTTGTAGTTTTTTTCAGCCATGGCCTTGTCGGCCTGCATGAGCTTGTCGCGTGCCTTTTGGATATCCACGGGCGCGTTGGCCGACACCTCTGGCTCTGCAGCGACGCGGTTCACCGTGGTGCGGCTCACTGCCATCTGCTCGGTGGGCTTGGGCGTGGACGAGCAGGCTGCCATGGCGCCCAGCGTAAGGACCACAGCGGTGGTACGGATCAATGCGATTGTGTGCATGGTGTTGTGACTCCTCTGAAAAATGGGGTGGCCCTTTTGGGCGCTTTTGGCGCTGTGCCGTGCGCACGTTCGGCGTAACGATCAGACGTGCGATACATACACAGCGGTACACAGCGTGCTGCAGATGCAGAAGGGCCGTCGGTACAGGTGGCGCATCAGCAACCAGTGCCGGTGGTTGGCCAGCCGGTGGGCTGGCGTGTCCTCATTGTGGTGACGCCCCCCGGCGGCAGGCGTAGGCTCGGCCTCTGTATCGGTGTCGTCCACGTCTTACGACGCAACGCTTGCCAACGGTTGCAATGGCGTGGGCGTACATGGGCGTACATGGGGGTCCACGCGGCGGTGCACTGCGCCACAGATATCGGGCGCTTTGTATTTTTTGGACGCATTCCTTGGCGGGTGCCGCAACCCATGTCGCAACCCATGCCTCGATGCATCAGGGGAACTCTGCGGGCCCTGGGTTCTCGATCAATACAAGCGTGTGCGCCCGCAGGCCGGTCAACACAGCCGCTTGGGTGAGGGGCAGGGCCCAAGGCGCTGCGCACCCGCGCCCGCTTAGCTGGCTGGCAGGTCGTTTGCGAACGGCTGCTTTTTCTGATCGCCGTGTTTTTTAGCCGGCGCTCCAGCGCCAACCTTCATTCCCCAACCCCTTCAAAAAAGGAGCATTTGTCGCATGCAAGATTTCGCATTCTCGACCTGGGTTCAGGAGACCTCATTTCTCGGCATTCCCTTGTGGAACCTGATCCTGGCCGTGACGGCTGCGGCGGCCACCTATGTGGCGATCCAGATGGTGCTGCATGTGCTCACCCGCCGTGCCGAGAATTGGGCGGCACAGACCCCCAACGCCACGGCGAAGGCGGTGGCCGATGTGTTGGCTGGCACCAGCCGCTTTCTGGTGCTGATGGTGGCACTGCTTGTGGGCGCCAGCCTGCTGCAGTTGCCGGGGCGATGGGAAAACCGCTTGAATCAGCTGTGGTTTGTGGCTGTGGCCTTGCAAATGGGCATGTGGGGTATGCGCGCCATTGGGCTGGGCGTGCACCGGTATGTGGATCGCCATGCCAGTGCCGGCATGACGCAGGTCAGCGCCTCTGCCACGTTGCTGTCGTGGGCGCTGCGCACCTTGTTGTGGAGCGTGGTGCTGCTGGCGATCTTGTCGAACGTAGGGGTGAACATCACCGCTTTTATCGCCAGCCTGGGTGTCGGTGGCATTGCGGTGGCGTTGGCGGTGCAAAACATTCTGGGCGACCTGTTTGCATCGCTCGCCATCGCCGTGGACAAACCCTTTGAAGTGGGCGACTTCATCGTGGTGGGCGACATCTCGGGCACGGTGCAGGTCATTGGCCTCAAGACCACCCGCATCCGCAGCCTGCAGGGTGAGCAGGTTGTCATGTCCAACACCGAGCTGCTCAAGCGCACCATCAGCAACTATCGGCTGCTGGAGACGCGGCGCATTGTGTTCGGCTTTGGCGTGACGTTTGACGCCACCCCCGAGCAGGCAGAAGCGGTGCCGCAGGTGGTGCGCAAAATCATTGAAGGGCTGCCGCAGCTGCGTTTTGACCGCGCGCATCTCAAAGCAGTGGGCGCGCATGCGCTGGAGTACGAAGTGGTCTATATCGTGCAAGACCCAGGCTATGCGGTGTACATGGACATGCAGCAAGCGATCAACCTCGCGATGTTGCGAGAGTTCAAGGCCTTGGGGGTGGCATTTGCGCTCCCCGCGCGCACGGTGCACATTGCCTCGGCGTCTACCCCGGCTGTGGGCTCGCAGTCGGGCGTGGCGCCTGGCGCGCCCATCCTGCCTGCCGTGTCTACCGCGTCTAGCGAGCAATAGGCGGACCAAGGTGTGTTGTGCGTCCGCGCTGTGCCCGCTATTCCCCGCTGTGGCGCGGGAGTCGTGTGCATGCACGTCTCGCTGGCACCCATCCATCGGGCGAAAAAAAGGCCGGCAACCCTTGCGGGTGGCCGGCCTGAACGGGTAGTTGCAGTCTTAGCGCTTCTTCAAAATACCAGCTATCTTACTTGGCGACGACGCGCACCATCTCCAGGCACTTGTTGGAGTAGCCCCATTCGTTGTCGTACCAGCTCACGATTTTCATGAAGGTGCCGTCCAGCGCGATGCCTGCATCGGCGTCAAAAATCGACGTGCGGGTGTCGCCGCGGAAGTCGGTGGCCACCACCTTGTCTTCGGTGTAACCCAGGATTCCCTTGAGCGCGCCTTCGGACTGGGCCTTCATCTCGGCCTTGATTTCGTCGTAGGTGGCGGGCTTTTCCAGCTCCACCGTCAAATCCACCACCGACACATCGCTGGTGGGTACGCGGAACGACATGCCGGTCAGCTTCTTGTTGAGGGCTGGGATCACCACGCCCACGGCCTTGGCAGCGCCAGTGCTCGAAGGAATGATGTTTTCCAGAATGCCGCGGCCGCCGCGCCAGTCCTTGTTGCTCGGGCCGTCCACGGTTTTTTGGGTGGCGGTGGCTGCGTGCACCGTGGTCATGAGGCCGCGCTTGATGCCCCATTTGTTGTTGAGCACCATGGCCACAGGCGCCAGGCAGTTGGTGGTGCACGAGGCGTTGGAGATGATGGCCTGGCCTGCGTAGGTGTTGTGGTTCACGCCGAACACGAACATGGGCGTGTCGTCCTTGGACGGGGCCGACAGGATGACCTTCTTGGCGCCTGCATCCAGATGCTTTTGGGCCGAGACCTTGTCCAGGAAGAGGCCGGTGGATTCGATCACCACATCGGCGCCGACTTCGTTCCACTTGAGGTTGGCGGGGTCGCGCTCTTGGGTCAGGCGGATTTTCTTGCCGTTGACGATCAGCGTATTGCCTTCGACCGACACGGTGCCCTGGAAGCGCCCATGCACCGAGTCGTACTGCAGCATGTACGCGAGGTACTCGGGCTCCAGCAGGTCGTTGATGCCAACAACTTCGATGTCGCTGAAGTTCTGGATGGCCGAGCGCAGCACGTTGCGGCCGATGCGGCCGAAACCGTTGATACCAATCTTGATCGTCATAAGGTGTCTCTCCAAGGTTGCAAAGTCGAAATCAGGAATCTGCCGCCGCGCGCCCGCTGGCGGCGGGGCACAGCGGGCAGGGTGAGTTTTACCGGGCCTTTTTGGCAGGCTTGAGCCGTGCCGCGCCGATGGCGACCAGCACCGCATCGGCCACGTTTTCTTCGGTGAAGCCGAAGTGCTTGAACAGCACCGGTGCCGGGGCCGATTCGCCGTAGGTGTCGATGCCGACCACGGCGGCGCAGCCGTATTTCCACCACCCATCGGTCACGCCCATTTCCACGGCCACGCGGGGCACGCCAGCGGGCAGCACGCTGCTCTTGTATTTGGCGTCTTCGCGGTCGAACGTGGTGGTGCTGGGCATGGAGACCACGCGCACGGCGATCTTCTTGTCAGCCAGCAGGCGCTGGGCCTTGAGGGCCAACTGCACTTCAGAGCCCGTGGCGATGATCACGGCCACGGCCTTCTTCTTGATGCCGACATCCGCAGGTTCGGACAGCACATAGGCGCCGCGCGAGATGTCGCCCAGGTCGCGCTTGGGGGCGTAGGGCAGGTTCTGGCGCGAGAGCAGCAGGGCGGTGGGCTTGTCGCGGTTGGACAGGGCCACGCTCCAGGCCACGGCGGTTTCGGCCGTGTCACCGGGGCGCCACACATCGAGGTTGGGGATCAGGCGCAAGCTGGCGGCGTGCTCGATGGACTGGTGGGTGGGGCCGTCTTCGCCCAGACCGATGGAGTCGTGCGTGAACACGTGGATCACGCGCTGCTTCATCAGCGCGGCCATGCGGATGGCGTTGCGGCTGTAGTCGCTGAACGTGAGGAAGGTGCCACCGTAGGGGATGAACCCGCCATGCAGCGCAATGCCGTTCATGACGGCGGCCATGCCGAATTCGCGCACGCCGTAGTTGATGTGGCGACCACCGATCTTCTTGCCACCTTCGACCTCGGTCTGCACCACGTGGCCTTGCATGTCAAAGCGCAGGTTGGGCGTGCTCTTGGTGTTGGTGAGGTTAGAGCCCGTCAGGTCGGCGCTGCCGCCCAGCAGCTCGGGCAGGGCGGCGGTGAAGGCTTCCAGCGCCAGCTGGCTGGCCTTGCGGCTGGCCACGGTCTCGCCCTTGGTGTGCGCGGCCACCACGGTGTCCACGGCCACTTGCGCAAAGTTGGCGGGCAGGTCGCCCTGCATGCGGCGGGTGTATTCGGCAGCCAGCTCGGGGAAGGCCTTGCTGTAGGCGGCAAACCGTTCGTTCCAGGTGGCTTCAGCGGCAGCGCCAGCGGCCTTGGCATCCCAGCCGGCGTACACCTCTTCGGGGATCACGAAGGGCTCGCTGGTCCAGCCCAGGGCTTCGCGCGTGAGCGTGATTTCTTCGGCGCCCAGAGGCTCGCCGTGGGCCTTGGCGGTGTTCACGCGGTTGGGGCTGCCCTTGCCGATGTGTGTCTTGCACACGATGAGGGTGGGGCGCTCGGTTTGCTTCTTGGCTTCGGCGATGGCCTCGGCCACCTTGTGGGCGTCATGGCCGTCGATGGGGCCAATCACGTTCCAGCCGCAGGCCACAAAACGCAGCGGTGTGTTGTCGGCAAACCAGGGGGCGACCTGGCCGTCGATGCTGATGCCGTTGTCGTCATACAGCGCGATCAGCTTGTTGAGCTTCCAGGCGCCAGCGAGCGACACGGCTTCGTGGCTGATGCCTTCCATCAGGCAGCCATCGCCCAGGAAGGTATAGGTGTGGTGGTCCACCACGGCATGGTCCACATCGCCAACCTTGCGGTTGAACTCGCTGGCCAGCAGTTTTTCTGCGAGTGCAAAACCTACGGCATTGGTGATGCCCTGGCCCAGGGGGCCGGTGGTGGTTTCCACGCCAGGGGTCACGCCCACCTCGGGGTGGCCTGCCGTCTTGCTGTGCAGCTGGCGGAAGTTCTTCAGCTCGCCGATGGGCAGGTCGTAGCCGGTGAGGTGCAGCAACGCGTACAGCAGCATCGAGCCGTGGCCGTTGGAGAGCACGAAACGGTCGCGGTCAAACCAATGCGGGTTGGTCGGGTTGTGCTTGAGGTGGCGGCCCCATAGCGCCACGGCCATGTCGGCCATGCCCATGGGGGCGCCGGGGTGGCCGGAGTTGGCTTGTTGAACTGCGTCCATGGCCAATGCGCGGATCGCATTTGCCATCTGTTGAGATTGCTGGGTGGTGGCCATGGGGGAATGGTTCAAGAGGGGTGGTTCAGGGGAAACCCGGTATTTTACCGGCGCCGCTTTGGACGCCCCCGAATGGCGGTGTTTGACGCGTTGCGCGCCATGCCAATGCACTACAGTGCAACCCCATGCACGGACTGCACCTCACTGCCGATCTTCATGGTTGCCGATGCGCGCCCCACTGGCTGCTCGACGCTGACGCGCTGGGCCGCGCGTGCACCGAGGCGGTGCTGGCGTCGGGCCTGCAGGCGGTCGCCCAGCTTTTTCATGCCTTTCCTTCCACGGTGCATGGCCCTGGCGGTGTCACGGCCACGGTGCTGCTGGCAGAGTCACACCTGTGTGTGCACACCTGGCCTGAGCAGCGCGCTGTGACGCTCGATGTGTATGTGTGCAATTTCGGCGCCGACCATTCGGGCAAGGCGCATGCCCTGATGAATGCCTTGCTGGCGCTGTTTGATCCCGTCACCGTGGAGCGCCATGCGCTGGAGCGGGGGGCGCCATGAAGCGCGCGGCATCTTCTTCTCCCACGCCTCATCCTCCTCCTCCTTCTTCCTCTTCCTCTTCTTCTTCTTCTTCTTCTTCTTCTTCTTCTTCTTCTTCTCAAGCCCCTGTGCAACCAACACTGCAAGTGCCTGCCATGCTGCTGGCCGCCGGGCGCGGCGAGCGCATGCGACCTTTGACCGACACCATACCCAAGCCCCTGTTGATGGTGCGGGGCCTGCCGCTGCTGCAGTGGCACCTGCAAGCGCTCCACGAGGCGGGGGTGGATCAGGTGGTCATCAACACCGCGTGGCTGGGTGCGCAGATCAGCGACCATTTCTTGAGTGTTTTTGGCCTCCAGCGCTTATCTGATAAGCGCAAGCAGCTATCAATTTCATACTCGCACGAAGGCGCCGATTTTGGCGATGCGCTGGAGACGGCTGGCGGCATTGCGCGTGCCCTGCCCCAGTTGGGCCCGGTGTTCTGGCTGGCGGCGGGTGATGTGTTTGCCCCCGATTTCGTCTTTGATGGCGCCGCCGTGTCGGCCTTTATCGCCAGCGGCCACCTGGCCCACCTGTGGCTGGTGCCCAACCCCGGGCACAACGCGCGCGGTGACTTTGGCCTGTCGGCCGATGGGCTGGCGTTGAACCTGCCCGCTGACGACCCCTCGCCGCGCTACACCTACAGCACCATCGCCCTGCTGCGCGCGGAGTTGTTCGCGCCGCCCTGGTGCGACATACCGGCGGGCAACCCGGCAGGCATCAAAGCCCCACTGGCCCCGCTGCTTCGGCGTGCGATGGACAATGGCCGCGTCAGCGCGCAGGTCTACACCGGCCGCTGGACGGATGTAGGCACGCCCGAGCGGCTGGCCGAACTCAATCTCACCTCTTCAAACGTGCCATGAACACCACTGTGCCCGCCTCTGTTTACGCCCAACGTCGCGCGCGACTTGCTGCCCAGTTGGGCGCAGGGGGCGTTGCCATCGTCCCGACGGCGCCGGAGCGACAGCGCAACCGGGACAGCGATTTTCTGTTTCGCCACGACAGCTATTTTTATTACCTGACGGGCTTCACCGAGCCGGGGGCTTGCCTGGTGCTGGCACAAGGGGGGCAAAGCACCCTGTTTTGCCAACCCAAAGACCTGGAGCGTGAGGTGTGGGATGGCTACCGGCTGGGGCCTGCGGCTGCGCCGCAAGCGCTGGTCGTGGATGCGGCCTTTTCGATGGCCGAACTGGATGCCCGGTTGCCGCGCCTGCTGGAGAACGCGGCCTGTGTCTGGTATCCCTTTGCCACCCACAGCGGCCTGGCGGCACGGGTGGAAGGGTGGCTCAATACCGTGCGGGCGCGGGTGCGCTACGGTGCGCTGTGCCCCGCCGCCCAGAACGACCTGTGCACGCTGCTCGACGAGATGCGTCTGTTCAAGGACGTGCACGAGCAGGACATCATGCGCCGCGCCAGCGCCATCAGCGCGCAGGCCCACATCCGCGCCATGCAGCGCTCGGCCTGCATGCTGCGCGCCGGGGAGGATGTGCGCGAATACCACCTCGACGCAGAGCTGCTGCACGCGTTCCGCGACGCCGGCTCGCAGTACCCCGCCTACGGCTCCATCGTGGCGGCGGGTGCGAATGCCTGCGTGCTGCACTACCGCGCCGATGCGGCCCCCGTGCGCGACGGCGAGCTGGTGCTGATCGACGCAGGCTGCGAGCTGGACAGCTACGCCAGCGACATCACGCGCACCTTCCCCGCCAACGGAAAATTCACGGGCCCACAGCGTGCGCTGTACGACCTGGTGCTGGCCAGCCAGGAGGCCGCCGTGGCAGCCACCAAGGCCGGTGCGCGCTTCAATGACCCGCACGACGCCACCGTAGCCGTGCTCGCGCAGGGCATGCTGGACCTGGGCCTGCTCGACAAGAACAAGGTGGGGTCGGCGCAGGACGTGATCGACAAGCGCGCGTACTTCCAGTTCTACATGCACCGCACCAGCCATTGGCTGGGCATGGACGTACACGACTGTGGCAGCTATGTAGAGCCTGGCGAGGCAGGCCAGGCCAGCGAGAGCAAGGATCCGCTTTCGGGCGAGACCATCACCAACCGCCCCAGCCGCGTGCTGCGGCCCGGCATGGTGCTGACCATCGAGCCGGGCATCTATGTGCGCCCCGCCGAGGGCGTGCCCGAGCAGTTCCACAACATCGGCATCCGCATTGAAGACGATGCCATCGTCACGGCCACAGGGTGTGAGCTGATCACGCGGGGCGTGCCCGTGAAGGCCGACGAGATCGAAGCGTTGATGCGCGCCTGAACGCGGGCAAATCCATGGCCATGGACAACGTTGTCGGGGCAGAGGCGGCGCACGCTCCAGCGCAACCCGCGAAGTGGCGACTGGGCGGCACGCTGTGGTTGCTGGGCATGCCCGGCGTGGTGGCGGTGGTGTGGGCGCTGCTGCCACCGTTGAAGGCCAACGAGGCGCTGCTGCCGTTGCCGCTCTGGGCGGTGGTGCTGCTCAGCGGGCTGCAGACGGCCGTGCTGTTGGCGCTGGCTGTGGCGGTGGGCGTGTGGCTGGCGCCCCGCGTGGGCCTGCGGGCGCCCGTGGTGTCTTCCTGGCTGGTCGGCCAGCCCATCGGCCCCGCGCTGCGTGTCCAGTCCCTGCCTGGCATCGTGGGCGGTGTGGTGGGTGCCGCGTGGTTGTGGGTGCTGTCCCAGGTGGCGCCCGCAGCGCTCCAGCCGTCGGACCCTGCCAGCGCCATGCCGCTGGTGGTCAAGCTGCTGTATGGCGGCATTACCGAAGAGCTGCTGGTGCGCTGGGGCGTGATGACGCTGCTGCTGTGGCTGGGCTGGCGCGTGGTGCAGCGCGGTCAGGGCCAGTCGGGCAAGGTGCTGGTGGCTGTGGCGGTGCTGCTCAGTGCGCTGCTGTTTGCGCTGTGGCATCTGCCTGCTGCGCAGGCGCTGGCGGGCGCGTTGACGGTGCCCGTCGTGGTATTCGTACTGGTGGGCAATACGGCCTTTGGCTTGGTGGCGGGCTGGCTCTATGCGCGCCATGGTCTGGAGGCGGCAATCGTTGCCCATGTACTGGCGCATCTGTTGTCGTACCCGTTGCTCTGATGGGCCCCGGGCCACAGGGCGGATGCAAGGGTAACTCGCCTGTAACCGCTTCGTGTGAGAATTGAAACTCGATTACATCCACTCCAACGAACGAGAGAAAGAGACAAACCCATGCCTACCCGCCGCGCCACCAAGATTGTTGCCACCCTGGGCCCTGCATCCAGTGACCCGGCGCTGCTGGAGGCCATGATCCGCGCGGGCGTGAACGTGGTGCGGCTGAACTTCAGCCACGGCAAGGCGCAGGACCACATCGACCGCGCCGCCACCGTGCGTGCCGCCGCCCAGCGCGCAGGCCGCGAGGTGGCCATCATGGCCGACCTGCAGGGGCCGAAGATCCGCGTGGGCAAATTTGCTGAGGGCAAGGTGCAGCTGGAGCCGGGCGCCAAGTTTGTGTTGGATGCATCGCGCACCGAACTGGGCGACATCGAAGGTGTGGGGCTCGACTACAAGGAGCTGCCACGCGACGTGAAGGCGGGCGACCTGCTGCTGCTCAATGACGGGTTGATCGTGCTCACGGTGGATGCCGTGCGCGGCGAAGAGGTGCACACCACCGTCAAGGTGGGTGGCGAGCTGTCCAACAACAAGGGCATCAACAAGAAGGGTGGGGGCCTCACGGCACCGGCCCTCACGGCCAAGGACATGGAGGACATCCGCACGGCGATGAGCTTTCAGGCCGACTATGTGGCGGTGAGCTTTCCCAAGAACGCGACCGACATGGAAATGGCGCGCCAGCTGTGCAACGTGGCCGCGTCCGAGTACCGCCATAAGCCGGGCCTGATCGCCAAGATCGAGCGTGCCGAGGCCATCCCGCACCTCGAAGCCATCCTGCGCGTGAGCGACGGCATCATGGTGGCGCGTGGCGATCTGGCGGTGGAAGTGGGCAACGCAGCGGTGCCCGCACTGCAAAAGAAGATGATCCGCATGGCGCGCGAGCTGGACAAGGTCGTCATCACCGCCACGCAGATGATGGAAAGCATGATCACCAACCCCGTGCCCACGCGGGCCGAGGTGAGCGATGTGGCCAACGCCGTGCTGGACGGCACCGACGCCGTGATGCTGAGCGCCGAGACGGCTGCCGGCCGTTACCCGCTTGAAACGGTGGAGGAAATGGCCACCATCTGCGCTGCCGCCGAGGCTGCCGAGGACCACCATCTCGATGCGGATTTCACAGGCCAGACCTTTGGGCGCATCGACCAGTCCATTGCCATGGGCGCGCTATTCACGGCGCACCACTTGGGCGCCAAGGCCATTGTGGCCATGACCGACAGTGGCTCCACCGCATTGTGGATGAGCCGGCACGGCATCGATATCCCGATCTATGCGCTCACGCCCAAGGTTTCCACACAGCGCAAGATGGCCATGTACCGCAACGTGCGCCCTTTGCTCATGGACACCAGCGCTGACCGCGACACCGCTCTGGAACAGGCCGAGCGCCATCTCAAGATCCGCAACATCGTGCAGAAGGGCGATGTTTACGCCATCACCTGTGGCGAGCCCATGGGAGCCCCCGGTGGGACCAATATGCTGAAAATCTGCGTGGCCAGCTAGGGCGCTGCGCCCGTTGTGCCATGGCATGGGCGCCCCATGCACAAAGCAATCCGGTGATCGCTCCCGCCAGCACATCGGACGGGAAGTGAACCCCGAGGCACACACGGCTCCAAGCCAGTGCAATGGCCGCAGCCCATGCCACCCACGCCAGCAGGGAGAGTCTGCGGGTGGGGGTCGCTCTTCCGATGGTCAAGGCTGCAGCCAGCGCAAAGGCCCCAGCCGCGTGCATGCTCGGAAAGCCCGCCCGCGCGGCATGGTCGATCCATTGCACACCGATGCCCAGTTGTGCGGGCCGAGGGAGCGGAAAACCCCGCCGCAGAAGCTGTACGCCCACCCATGCCAGGGCCATGGCCACCAGTGCCATGGCCAGTTCTCGCCGCTGCGCGGCCGTGCCGGCCAGCCAACTGCCCGCCAGCACACCGCCCAGCACGATGGGCAGCTGCTGCGACACCCACTGAGCCGCGGTCACCACGGCGGGTGACGTTGCCGCATCTGCGTTGACTGCGTAGAACAGCGTGAGATCAAGGGGAAACATGGGGCGCCTGTGCGGGCGGCGTCGTGTTCGCAGCGGCGCTAAATCGGGGGGGCAGCGCGTGTGCTGCCAGGTCACACAGCCACCCGGTGGTCCAGCACAACCAGCCCGTCCACAGCGTATGGCTCATGAAATGGGCGCCGCGCATCTGTTGTGAGCCCCCCAACACGAACCCGGCCAGCAGCGATCCCGCCAGCCACCAGCGTGCGGCCGTTGGCGCCTTGCGGCGCAGCGCGAAGTACCCACCCAAAAAGGCAAACCCTGCGGACGCATGGCCAGCGGGAAAACACCGACCGCCGCCACCGTCCAGCACACCCAGGGCCCAATGGGAAACGTGGCGTGCCACACCGCCAAATTCCGCCAGGTCCCAGGGGCAGCTGGTGGTGCTCAGATTCTTGGTGATGCTGACCACGGCAAGTGCCAGCAGGGCGCTTACGGCCATCTGTAGGCGCTCGTGTGCGTCAATGCGGCGCAGAAAACCTTTGGGCCACCAGACGCCAAGGGCCAGCAGCGTGACCAGCACCCAGCCCAGACGGCGGGCGCCTTCATGCAGGACGTGGACAAAGAACCATTGGTCCCGCAGGGGGAAGCCGTCAGACGAGCCAAAGGCGTGGGCCAGCGCCAGATCCTTCCCGATGGCATCCCAGGCCACCACACAGGCCAGCGCCCCGAGGGTCCACAAAAGAAAGGGGCGGCGGCGGGCGGTGGGTGGCGTAAGGGGGGGCGAAGTAGGCTGCATGACGCGCACGATAGGGATATGTACTTAACACTGTCTTAATCATGGTCTGTTGATGGGGCGGCGCTGCGACAATGGCCGGATGCGAATACTCGTGGTCGAAGACGATGTGGGCATTGCCTCAGGGTTGCGCGCCAACCTGCAGCAGCGGGGCTATGCGGTGGACATGGCCGATGGCATCGCCAGCGCGTGGAGTGCTCTGCGGATGGAGCGATTTGATGCTGTGCTGCTGGATCTGGGGCTGGCTGACGGTGACGGCAGTGAATTGCTGCGGCGTTTGCGCTCGAGCCCGGTGCCTGGTAGCGGTCAGCCGCAGGCACTGCCGGACCCGTCGATCCCCGTGCTCATCGTCACGGCGCGTGACCAGGTGCACCAGCGCATTGCGGGGCTTGATCAGGGCGCTGATGACTACCTGGCCAAGCCGTTTGATGTGGATGAACTCGACGCCCGGTTGCGCGCCTTGCTGCGGCGAGCGGCAGGCCGCGCGGCGCCCACCATCCGCTACGCCGACATCGAAGTGGACCCGGCCGCACGCACGGTCCGTGTGCAGGGCCGGCCCGTCGATATGTCGCCCCGCGAGTTTTCTGTATTGTTGGTGCTTCTGGAGGCCCGCGGACGGGTGTTGTCGCGCCAGCAGATCGAAGAGCGCTTGTACAGCTGGGACGCGGCCATAGAAAGCAACGCGGTAGAGGTTCATATCCACCACCTGCGCCGCAAGCTGGGGAGCGCCTGCATACAGACCATGCGTGGCGTGGGCTATTTCATGCCGCAGGATCTGCCCGCATGAATGCCGCGACGATGGGCTTGGATGCGATTTCACGCCGCCCGTCCCTTACACGCCGGTTGTTGTTGTGGTCGTTGGGCGCCCTTGTGCTGGTGTGGGGTAGCTTCGTGTTCATCGGGTATCAGACAGGCGTACATGAGGCCGACGAATTCACCGATGGGTATCTGGCCAGCGCGTCGGAGCTGCTGCTCAACCTGCGGGCGACCGAAATTGTCGATGGCGCGCAGGGGACTCAGCGGACGGCTACGCCATGGCTCAAGGCGCATGATTACCAGCAGTCCATCAGTGTCGCGCAGTGGGATGCCCAGGGGCAGCTGCTTTCGCTGCATGGCACATCCGTCGCGCCCGTGTTTTCTTCGGCGGAGGGGTTTGATACCTTGACCCTGGGCCCGGATCACGTGGCATGGCGTAGCTTTTCTCGGTGGGATGTCGCGCATGACCGCAAGATCATGGTGATGCTGCAGCTGCAAGAGCGCGACCAACTGGCGAAGGACATCGCAGACCAGATGATTGAACCCGGCTTGTGGCTGCTGCCCGTGGTGTCGCTTGCGCTCGGATTGGCGCTGCGGCGCGGGTTGCGGCCGCTGTATGCCCTTTCCTCTGACGTGGCGGCACTCGACCCTACTAGCACGCAACGCCTGGCCTCGCGCCATGCCTGGAATGAATTTGAATCGGTGGTGGCATCGATCAATACCCTGCTCGACCGCCAGCAGGCGGCGATGGTGCGTGAGCGCCGACTGGCCAACGAGGTCGCCCACGAGCTGCGCACCCCGTTGTCCTCCATCGCCTTGCAAGCCAGCGCTTTGGCGGGAGAACTCGATGAGCAGGGCCGGGCACAGGCGCTTGCGCGTATTGGGCAAGACGCGCTCAGGGCCGGCCATGTGCTCAACCAGTTGCTGGCCTTGGCCCGGGCCAGCCGGGCTGAGCTGCACGAAGCCAAGTCGTCCATGGACCTGTGTGCCTTGGCGCAGCGTGTGTGTGCCGACTATGCCCAAGCCGCCTGGCAGCGTGGCGACGATATTGCGTTGGTGGCGCCGCCGGCTCTGGTGGTCATGGGCCATCCGGTGCTGCTCGATATCGCGCTATGCAATCTGGTGGAGAACGCCCTCAAACACACCCCGCATGGCACCCATATTGCCGTGCAGCTGGGGGCTTCAGAACAAGGTGATGCCTGGTTGCAAGTGTGCGACGACGGTGGCCGCCGCCCCGAAGATGGCGCCGGGAGCGCCAAGGGACATGCGGTGGATAGCCTGCATCTGGGGCATGAGATCCTGCGCCGTGTGGCCGAGGTTCACGGGGGGCAGTTTGGTGTGGCGCCCGCGCCTGCGCCCTTTACCACCTGTTTTCGGTTGGATTTGCCGCATATCCCCGCCGCGAGCCCCGGTTAAAATTTCGGGTTACCAAGCGGTTACCACCGCAATGCCTGGCCTCAAGCGCCTTCCTCAACCTGAACGGACCCTACGACCATGCCCCTCGTTTCGATGCGCGAACTGCTCGACCATGCTGCCAGCAACGGCTATGGCATTCCTGCCTTCAACGTCAACAACCTGGAGCAGGTGCAGGCTGTGATGGCCGCTGCAGATGAAGTGGGCGCCCCGGTGATCCTGCAGGCCAGTGCGGGCGCACGCAAGTACGCGGGGGAGGCTTTCATCAAGCATTTGATCCAGGCGGCGGTCGAAGCCTTTCCCCATATCCCTCTTGTAATGCACCAGGACCACGGGAGCTCGCCCAAGGTGTGTCAGGGCGCTATTGACCTGGGCTTTGGCTCGGTGATGATGGATGGCTCGCTGATGGAAGACGGCAAAACCCCGGCGTCTTTTGAGTACAACGTGGATGTGACGCGCAAGGTGGTGGACATGGCCCACAAGGTGGGCGTTACCGTCGAAGGGGAGCTCGGTTGCCTTGGCAATCTGGAAACCGGTGAAGCGGGCGAGGAAGACGGCGTGGGCGCCGTTGGCAAGCTTGACCACAGCCAGATGCTCACGGACCCCGAAGAAGCCGCAGTGTTCGTCAAGGCCACCCAGCTCGATGCCCTGGCGATCGCCATTGGCACCAGCCACGGCGCTTACAAGTTCAGCCGCAAGCCCACAGGCGACATCCTGGCCATCAGCCGCGTCAAGGAAATCCACCAGCGCATTCCCAATACCCACCTGGTGATGCACGGTTCTTCGTCTGTGCCTGCCGAGTTGCTGGCCATCATCAACCAGTACGGTGGCAAGATGAAGGAAACCTACGGCGTGCCTGTCGAGGAAATCCAGGAAGCGATTAAGCACGGTGTGCGCAAGATCAATATCGACACGGATATCCGCCTTGCCATGACCGGTGCTGTGCGCAAGTTTCTGTTTGAAAACCCCGACAAGTTCGATGCCCGCGAGTGGCTCAAGCCCGCCCGTGAAGCCGCCAAGCAGGTGTGCAAACAGCGCTACCTGGAGTTTGGTTGCGAAGGCCAGGGTTCCAAGGTCAAGGGGTACACCCTGCAGGTGATGGCGTCCCAATACGCTACGGGTGCCCTGGCACAAGTGGTGAACTGAGCCCCGCTCCGGTGCCAAAAAAAGCCCGCTGTTGTGCAGTCGGGCTTTTTTTTGGAGCAAAGAGTTCGCGCTGGTTGGAGAGTTCGGTCTACATCCAGCAAGCGCGACAGTGACAAGAATTTCTTCATGTAAGCTCATGGTCAGCTTGCCCGGAGCAGGCGCCGTGTGAAGTGTCTGATACCAAGTCGCCGTCCACACCTACCAAACCGGTCACGCCGGGCTTTGTCGACGCGCTGCAAAGGGCTGCGAAAAGCCCCGCCCGAACGCAATGGGATGAGTGAACGCGAATCCGTATGAACCTTTCTTTATGACTCTGATGATTTCTAAGTTCCGGTGTCTGTTGCCCTGTGCCGTGGCCGTGTTGATGGCTGCGTGCGCGCCTTTGACGACCCCGTCCCAGGCGGAATATTCCGTGGGCCGCGCGCGTTTGGTGCTGCCGCCAGGGAACTGGCAAGACCTGGGTACCTCCGAAGAGGCGATGCCCGGCCCCGGAGGCCCTATGGCGTTGCAAACCCGCGCCGTGGGCCTGCATGGAGCGCGGGGTGAGTGGATAGCGGTGCTGCGCGTGCAGACAAACCGCACCGGCGCCCTGACCGGAACCCCGCCAGGGGTGGTGGGCTATTGCCCGGCCCAACAGGATGTCACGGTGGAGGATACCGCTGCGGGCAGCCCCGTGCGCGCGGACTGTCTTCGCCTCAAGCGCTGGGGGAGTAGCGCCCAGTGGCTTGAAAAAAACCGGCCGGACCTTGTTCAATGGCTGACGGGTCGCCAGATCGCGTTGAACCAGCCTTACTCCTATCTGAGCTACCGCTATGCCACCCCATCGGGTGCCTGGGTCGTGGTGGATGCGCTGGTAGACCAGCGGCTGTTGCGACCCACTAGTCGCAACAACGAAGAGTTCCTGGTGGCAGGTCGACCAGCATTGCAATGGGGGCATGACTTGGCCGAGGCTGCGCGTCTGAGCGTCGGCATGATGGACGGCCACTTGGCCTTGCCGCCGTTCCCGTTCGCCGTGCCTGTCCCCTAGCGCACGCAAGTCCCCTTTGCCTGGCGGCCTTGCATAACGATTACAAACTCGAGGAGACCTCTCATGCAGACAAGCCCAGTTCCGCAGCCGCAGCGTATCGGTGTGCCGCGGGAAATCTTCCCTGGCGAAAAGCGCGTGGCCACAGTGCCCGATGTGGTGGAGAAACTGATCAAACTGGGCTTCTCTGTCACGGTGGAATCGGGGGCCGGGGATGACGCCAATTTCAGCGATGACGCCTACCGTGCTGCAGGGGCTCAGATCGTTGGCGACGCTGCCGCGTTGTGGGCAGCATCAGATATCGTCTTCAAGGTGCGCCCGCCGAGCAGCGACGAGGTGGCACTGATGCGCGAGGGCACAACGCTCATTGATTTCATCTGGCCCGCCCAGCACCCTGAGCTGATGCAGCAACTGGCGGCCCGCAAGGCCACCGTGCTGGCCATTGATTGCCTGCCACGCACGCTCTCGCGCGCCCAGAAGATGGACGCGCTCACGTCCACCGCTGGCGTCAGCGGCTACCGCGCTGTCATTGAAGCGGCCAACGCCTTTGGTCGTTTCTTCAACGGCCAGATCACGGCGGCGGGCAAAGTGCCGCCTGCCAAGGTGTTCATCGCGGGTGCCGGCGTGGCAGGCTTGGCCGCCATCGGCACCGCTGCCAACCTGGGCGCCATCGTGCGCGCCAACGACACGCGCGCCGAGGTGGCCGACCAGGTCAAGTCGCTGGGCGGCGAGTTTGTCAAAGTGGATTACGAGGAAGAAGGCTCAGGCGGTGGCGGCTACGCGAAGGTCATGAGCGAAGGCTTCCAGGCCGCGCAGCGCAAGATGTATGCGGAGCAGGCCAAGGACGCCGACATCATCATCACCACCGCGCTGATCCCCGGCAAGCCCGCCCCCAAACTCATCACGACCGAGATGGTGCAGAGCATGAAGCCCGGCAGCGTGATTGTGGATATGGCCGCCGAGCAGGGCGGCAACTGTGAGCTAACCGTGCCTGGGCAGGCCGTGGTGCGCCATGGCGTGACCATTGTTGGCTACACCGATCTGGCCTCGCGTCTGGCCAAGCAGTCGTCCACGCTGTACGCCACCAACCTGCTGCGGCTGACCGAAGAGCTGTGCAAGGCCAAGGATGGCGTGGCCGTGGTCAATATGGAAGACGACGCGATCCGCGGACTCACCGTGGTCAAGGGCGGCGCGATCACCTGGCCCGCCCCGCCACTCAAGCAAGCTTCGGCACCAGCACCCAAGGCAGCGGCGGCCCCCGTGGCCGTGAAGAAGTCCAGCCATGGTCCGGGCGCCCCCATGTCGGCAAAGACGCTGACCATCGTCTTTGCCGTGATGGCTGTGCTGTTCTGGGCCATTGGTGCCCACGCGCCTGTGGCCTTCCTGGGACATTTCACGGTGTTCGTGCTGGCCTGCTTCATCGGCTACATGGTGGTGTGGAACGTCACCCCCGCATTGCACACGCCGCTGATGAGCGTGACCAACGCCATCTCCAGCATCATCGCCATCGGCGCACTGGTGCAGATCGCGCCGCCCGACGCGAGCCTGAACGGGCGCCCGGCCGGGCTGATTCTCTGGCTGGCCTTTGCCGCCACCGTGCTCACGGCCATCAACATGTTCGGTGGCTTTGCGGTCACGCGCCGCATGCTCGCCATGTTCCGCAAATAAATAACAACGATAAGAACAACGAGGAGCACAGAACATGTCCCAAAGTCTCGCCGCCGTCGCCTATCTCGGTGCGGCCATTCTTTTCATCCTGAGCCTGGGCGGGCTCTCCAACCCTGAAACCTCGCGCCGCGGCAACCTGTTCGGCATGGTCGGCATGGCGCTGGCCGTGCTGGCCACGGTGTTCGGCCCACGCGTCAGCCCGTCGGGCATGGCCTGGATCGTCGGCGCGCTGGTGATCGGTGGTGGCATCGGTCTGTATGCCGCCAAGGTCGTCAAGATGACCCAGATGCCCGAGCTGGTCGCTCTCATGCACAGCCTGGTGGGTTTGGCGGCCTGCCTGGTGGGTTTTGCCAGTTACGTCGATAGCTCAATCCCTTTGCAAGGCGTGGAAAAAACCATCCACGAGGTGGAAATCTACGTCGGCATCCTGATCGGTGCCGTCACTTTTTCGGGCTCGCTCATCGCCTTCGGCAAGCTCAACGGCAAGATCGGCGGCAAGCCGCTGTTGCTGCCCGGCCGCCACTGGCTCAACCTGGCTGGCCTGCTGGTGGTGATCTGGTTCGGTCGTGAGTTTCTGCGCGCCGAAACGGTGGAGCAGGGCATGCTGCCGCTGGTCGTGATGACGGTGATCGCCCTGCTGTTCGGCATCCACATGGTGATGGCCATTGGTGGCGCAGACATGCCGGTGGTCGTGTCCATGCTCAACAGCTACTCGGGCTGGGCGGCTGCGGCCACGGGCTTCATGCTCTCCAACGACCTGCTCATTGTCACGGGCGCGCTGGTGGGCTCTTCGGGCGCCATCCTCTCCTACATCATGTGCAACGCGATGAACCGCAATTTCATCAGCGTGATCGCGGGGGGGTTTGGTTCGGGGGCTGGCACGCCTGCCAAGAAGGGCCAACCCGGAGAACAGGCACAGCCGCAAGGCGAGGTGGTGCCTGTTGGCTCTGCCGAGACGGCCGAGCTGCTGCGCGACGCCAAGAGCGTCATCATCGTGCCCGGCTACGGTATGGCAGTGGCACAGGCCCAGCATACGGTGTACGAGATCACCAAGACCCTGCGCGAAAAGGGCGTGAATGTGCGCTTTGCCATCCACCCGGTGGCGGGCCGCATGCCTGGTCACATGAACGTGCTACTGGCCGAGGCCAAGGTGCCGTACGACATCGTGATGGAGATGGACGAGATCAATGCGGACTTCCCCGATACCGACGTGGCCATGGTCATTGGGGCCAACGACATCGTGAACCCCAGCGCCCTCGATGATCCGTCCAGCCCCATCGCCGGCATGCCGGTGCTCGAAGTATGGAAGGCCAAGACCTCGATTGTGATGAAGCGTTCCATGGCTTCTGGCTATGCGGGGGTGGACAACCCCCTGTTCTACAAAGACAACAACCGCATGTTGTTCGGCGATGCCAAGAAAATGCTCGACGAAGTGCTGACCGCGCTCAAGGGCTGAGGGGCATAATTCCTTCAAAATAAAAGCACGATCGTGCTGAAAAATCCAGCGCGATTTTCATGGCCCCAACAATACTTATGAGGAGACAACGAGAATGACCGACCGCCCGTGGCTGTCCGCCTATCCGCAAGGCGTCCCTGCTGACATTGACCCTACGCAATACACCTCGCTGGTGGCCTTGATGGAAGAGGCGTTCAAAAAGTACGCCGACCGCGTTGCCTACAGTTTTATGGGCAAAGACATCACCTTTGGCCAGACCGATGCGCTCAGCAATGCGTTTGCGGCGTACCTGCAGGGGCTGGGGCTGGTCAAGGGTGACCGCGTAGCCATCATGATGCCCAACGTGCCACAGTACCCTGTGGTGGTGGCCTCAGTGTTGCGTGCGGGGTTTGTGGTGGTGAACGTAAACCCGCTGTACACGCCACGTGAGCTGGAGCATCAGCTCAAGGATTCAGGCGCCAAGGCCATCGTCATCATCGAGAATTTTGCGACCACCCTGGAGCACTGCATCGGCCACACCCCGGTCAAACATGTGGTGCTTTGCGCCATGGGCGACCAACTGGGCGTGCTCAAGGGCGCGGTGGTCAACTATGTGGTGCGCAACGTCAAGAAGATGGTGCCTGCCTACAACCTGCCGGGTGCCGTGCGCTTCAATCAGGCGGTGGCCCAAGGCGCACGCGGCACGCTCAAGCGGCCCGACATCAAGCCTGACGACATTGCGTTGTTGCAATATACCGGTGGCACCACCGGCGTCAGCAAGGGCGCGGTGCTGTTGCACCGCAACGTGATTGCCAACGTGCTGCAGTCCGAGGCCTGGAACGAGCCCGTGATGAAGAAAGTGCCAGCGGGCGAGCAGCCCACCAGCATCTGCGCATTGCCGCTGTATCACATCTTCGCGTTCACCGTGAACATGATGCTGTCCATGCGGACGGGCGGCAAGACCATCCTGATCCCCAATCCCCGTGACCTGCCCGCAGTGCTCAAGGAGTTGTCCAAACACACCTTCCATAGCTTTCCGGCGGTGAACACCTTGTTCAACGGGCTGGTCAATCACCCGGATTTCAACACCGTCAACTGGAGCCACCTCAAGGCGTCGGTGGGTGGTGGCATGGCCGTACAGGGCGCTGTGGCCAAGCTGTGGCTGGAGAAGACGGGCTGCCCTATTTGCGAGGGCTATGGGTTGTCCGAAACCAGCCCCACCGTCAGCTGCAACCCCATGACTGCCACCGAATACACCGGCACCATCGGTGTGCCGCTACCGAGCACCCGCCTGAAGTTGCTGGACGACGACGGCCACGAGGTCACCACGCTGGGTCAGCCTGGCGAGATCGCCATCAAGGGCCCACAGGTGATGGCGGGCTATTGGCAACGCCCGGATGAAACCGCCAAGGTCATGACGGACGATGGGTACTTCAAATCTGGCGACATCGGCGTGATGGACGAACGCGGCTACTTCAAGATCGTCGACCGCAAAAAGGACATGGTGCTGGTCAGCGGTTTTAACGTGTACCCCAACGAGGTCGAAGAAGTAGTGGCCAACTGCCCCGGTGTACTCGAATGTGCGGTGGTGGGCGTGCCTGACGAAAAAACAGGCGAAGCCGTCAAGCTGGTCATTGTGAAAAAAGACCCCGCGCTGACCGAGGCGCAAGTCAAAGAGTTTTGCCGTGCAGAGCTCACGGGCTACAAGCAGCCCCGTGTGATTGAGTTTCGCACCGAATTGCCCAAGACCCCCGTGGGCAAAATTCTGCGGCGCGAGTTGCGCGACAAGAAATAACGCTGCGGTCGTTGGAGCGCCCGGTGTTGCACGCGCAGTCTGCGCCATGACATGACGCAGACCCGATGAATTTACCGTCCAGTAGGTAATACCCTAGCAAAGGGGAATTGGTTTTTTGGGGCATCATCCCGCGATGTTGCGATTCCTACTGACTCGCGTCAGCTTGCTCATTCCTACCTTTTTCGGAATGACCTTGCTGGCGTTTTTTTTGATACGCCTGGTGCCGGGCGACCCCATTGAAACCATGGCTGGCGAGCGCGGTATTGATGCCGCGCGCCACGCCGCACTGCTGGTGGAGTACGGCCTCGACAAGCCCGTGCTCACGCAATATGGCGTGTACATCGGGCGCGTGCTGCAAGGCGATCTGGGTAAGTCCATCATCACCCAGGTGCCGGTGCTCGACGAGTTCATGGCCCTTTTCCCCGCAACCATCGAACTTGCGGTGTGTGCCATTTTGTTTGCGCTGTTGCTCGGCATTCCGGCGGGCATCATCGCGGCGGTCAAGCGCAATTCCTGGTTTGACCACGGCGTCATGACGGTATCGCTCACGGGGTACTCGATGCCGATTTTCTGGTGGGGCTTGCTGCTCATCATGTTCTTCTCGGTCAATCTGGGGTGGACGCCGGTGTCCGGGCGCCTGGACGTGATGTTCTACGTCGAGCCCGTCACCGGGTTCATCCTGATCGATACGCTGATGGCCGGTGAAACCGAGGCGTTTTTCTCGGCACTCAAGCACCTTATCCTGCCAGCCATCGTGCTTGGCACCAACCCGCTGGCCGTGGTGGCGCGCATGACGCGCTCGGCCATGCTGGAAGTGCTGGGCGAGGACTACATCCGCACCGCCCGTGCCAAGGGCCTATCGGGTTTTCGCATCGTGGCGCTGCACGCGCTGCGCAACGCCCTCATTCCTGTGGTCACGGTGATTGGGCTGCAGGTGGGGGTGCTGTTTACGGGGGCGATCCTGACCGAAACCATTTTTTCCTGGCCCGGTGTCGGCAAATGGCTGATTGAAGCCATCAATCGACGTGACTACCCCGTGCTGCAAGGCGGCATGCTGCTGTTGGGCACCGTGGTGATGGTAGTCAACCTGCTCGTCGATGTGACCTACGGCATCATCAACCCGCGCATTCGCGTGGGCCACTGAAGGGTTTTCTAATGGCTTCCAACACTTTGGCTGTGGGTGCTGTGGCGCCCGTGCCCCCCGGCCCGCTGCGGGCTTTCTGGCAAGCGTTCTCGGCCAACAAAGGCGCCGTGTTTGGACTTGTTGTGGTGTGTCTGCTGCTCGTGCTGGCGGCGTTGGCCCCCTGGCTTGCTCCGCACCCTCCGTACGACACCAACAGCGCGGCTTTCTTGCGGCCGCCATTCTGGCAAGAGGGCGGTAGCACTACCCATCTGCTGGGCACCGATGCCATCGGCCGCGACATACTCTCTCGGCTGATGTATGGCTCGCGGCTGTCGCTCTCGATTGGCGCGGTGGTGGTGCTGATCGCTCTGGCGGTTGGCGTCACGCTGGGGCTGATCGCCGGGTTTTACCGCGGCATCATCGAGATCGCCATCATGCGCATGATGGACATCATCCTCACGCTGCCCAGCCTGCTGCTGGCGATCGTGATCGTGGCGATTCTGGGCCCTGGCCTCATCAACGCGATGCTGGCCGTGGCCGTGGTGGTGCTGCCGCACTATGTGCGCATCACGCGTGCGGCCGTCATCACCGAGGTATCCAAAGACTACGTGACGGCGGCGCGCATCAGCGGTGCCGGCACGCTGCGCCTGATGTTCCGGGAGGTGCTGCCCAACTGCGCCGCGCCGCTCATCGTGCAGGCATCGCTGGGTGTGTCCACGGCTATTCTCGATGCCGCAGCGCTGGGCTTTCTCGGCCTGGGCGCCCAGCCGCCTTCCCCTGAGTGGGGGACCATGCTGGCCGACGCGCGCGAGTTTGTCATGCGCGCCTGGTGGGTGGTCACACTGCCGGGTCTGATGATCGTGTTGGCAGTGCTGGCATTCAATTTGCTCGGGGATGGCTTGCGTGATGCGCTGGACCCCAAGCTCAAACGATAAGGCAGCCATGGCATTGCTTGAGATAGACAACCTCCGCGTGGAGTTTCCCACCCAGGGCGCGGTAATGCACGCCGTGGACGGCGTCAGCCTGCAACTTGACGAAGGTGAAGTGCTGGGCATCGTCGGGGAGTCGGGTTCCGGGAAAAGCGTCACTATGATGGCGCTGATGGGATTGATTGGCTACCCGGGCCGTGTCAGCGCCGACCGGCTGCGTTTTGCGGGGAACGACCTGCTGGGCCTGTCCGACCCCCAGCGCCGCTCCCTGGTGGGCAAGGACGTGGCCATGATTTTTCAGGACCCGACGACCAGCCTGAACCCGTGCTTCACCATCGGCTTTCAGCTGATGGAAGTGCTGCGCCTGCACCTGAAGATGGACAAGGCCAGTGCACGTAAACGCGCCACCGAGCTGCTGGAGCAGGTGGGTATCCCGGCCGCCAGTTCGCGCCTGAACGACTACCCGCACCAGATGTCGGGCGGCATGAACCAGCGCGTGATGATCGCCATGGCCATTGCCTGCAACCCGCGCCTGTTGATTGCAGACGAACCCACCACCGCGTTGGATGTGACCATCCAGGCGCAGATTCTGGATCTGCTGCGCACCCTGCAGAAAGACCGCGGCATGGCGCTGGTGCTGATTACGCACAACATGGGTGTGGTGCAAGAGATGGCGCAGCGCGTGGCGGTGATGTATGCCGGCCAGATGGTCGAGCAGCGCAAGGTGGCGCAGCTGTTTGTTGCGCCCCAACACCCCTATACCGAAGCCTTGCTGGCGGCCATGCCCGAACAGGCGGCGGCCAATGGGCGTCTGGCCACCATTGCGGGCGTAGTGCCTGGCCTGTACGACCGGCCCAGCGGCTGCCTTTTCACACCGCGCTGCGCCTACGCCACCACACGCTGCCAGGCCCAGCGCCCTGGGTTGCTGCCCGCGCCCGGCGTTGAGCCGGACGCGCGCGTGCGCTGCCATTACCCGCTGGGCGACGCAGATCGCGTTGCACGCATCCAGGCGGATGGGCGGCTGATGCAGGAGGTGGCGGCATGAGCGCGCCGGGTACTGCCGTGAACCAGGCGCCAGACCGCATCGTCGTGCAGGCTACCGATCTGCGCCAGGTGTATGCCATCCATCGCGGCATGTTCCGCCCGTCGGCCCAGCTGCAGGCCGTGGGCGGTGTGTCGTTTGTGGTGCGCGCGGGGCAGACGCTGGCGGTGGTGGGAGAGTCGGGCTGCGGCAAATCCACCCTGGCGCGCATGGTCTCGTTGATCGAGACACCGGCCGCAGGCACGCTAATGCTCGATGGCACGGACGTCACCCACGCCACGGCGCACGAACGGCGCGCCCTGCGCAAGACCGTGCAGCTGGTGTTCCAGAACCCCTATGGCTCGCTGAACCCGCGCAAGAAAATCAGCGCCGCGCTCGAAGACCCGCTGACCATCAACACCCAGTTGCCCAAGGCCGAACGCCGCGAGCGCGCCCGCGCCATGCTGGCCCAGGTGGGTCTGCGCCCCGAATACGCCGACCGCTACCCCCACATGTTCTCGGGCGGCCAGCGCCAGCGCATTGCCATTGCACGTGCCCTCATGCTGAGCCCGAAGCTCGTGGTGGCCGACGAGCCCGTGTCTGCGCTGGATGTGTCCATCCAGGCCCAGGTGCTGAACCTGCTGGCGGATTTGCAGCGTGACCTGGGCCTGGCCTACCTGTTCATCTCGCACGACCTGGCTGTGGTGCGCCACATCGCCCATGACGTGCTGGTGATGTACCTGGGCCACGCGGTGGAGCAGGGCCCCAAGGACAAGATTTTTGCGCAGCCGCTGCACCCCTACACCCAGGCCTTGCTTGCCTCGACACCCGGGCTGGTGGGGCCGGACGGCCAGCGGCGTGAGCGCATGGTGCTCAAGGGTGAACTGCCTTCGCCCCTGAACCCGCCCCCAGGCTGCGTGTTTTCCACGCGCTGCGCCTACGCCACCGACCGCTGCCGGGCCGAACGGCCGCTGCAGCGCCCGGTGGACGAGCGGCTGGTGGCCTGCCACTATGCGGAAGAGTTTTTGGCGCCGGCGACCCGCCCGGCGTCGCCTGGCGCGCTGCCGACCTCGGTGGCCTGATTTCAACCTGAAGGAGATCTGTGATGAAACACATCCGCTCGCGCAAGCGACTCGCTCTGGCCGCGTTGGCCCTGCCCGTGATGTTGGCCGCTGGCGCCGCGTCGGCCAAGACCCTGGTGTATTGCTCTGAAGGCAGCCCGGAGAACTTCTACCCAGGGGTCAACACCACCGGCACTTCGTTCGATGGCAACGAGCCCATCTACAACCGCCTGGTTGAATTCGAACGCGGCGGCACCAAAGTCGTGCCCGGCCTGGCAGAGCGCTGGGACGTGTCGGCCGATGGCAAGGAGTACACCTTCCACCTGCGCAAGGGCGTGAAGTGGCACAACACCAACAAGGGCTTCAAACCCACGCGCGACATGAATGCCGACGACGTGTTGTTCATGTTCGAACGCCAGTGGAAGGAAGACAACCCGTACTTCAAGGTCACCAGCCCCAACCACTCGTACTTCAACGACATGGGCATGCCCAAGCTGTTGGTGTCGGTGGTGAAGGTGAATGACCTCACGGTCAAGATCACGCTCAACAAGCCCGAGGCCCCTTTCCTGGCCAACCTGGCGATGCCCTATGCCGCCGTGCAGTCCAAGGAATATGCCGATGCCATGCTCAAGGCCGGCACACCCGAGAAGATCGACCAGGACCCCATCGGCACCGGCCCGTTCTACCTGGTGCAGTACCAGAAGGACGCCGTCATCCGCTACAAGGCCTTTGCCCCCTACTGGGGCGGCAAGGCCAAGCTGGATGACCTGGTGTATGCCATCACGCCCGATGCCTCCGTGCGCTGGGCCAAGCTGCAAAAGGGCGAGTGCCATGTCATGCCTTACCCGAACCCGGCCGACCTGGAGGCCATTCGCAAAGACCCCAACATCCAGCTGCTGGAGCAGCCCGGCCTGAATGTGGGCTACATGGCCTACAACACCAAGAAGAAGCCGTTTGACGACGTGCGCGTGCGCAGGGCGATCAACATGGCGATCGACAAGAAGGCGATCATCGACGGTGTCTACCTCTCCACCGGCATTGCCGCCAAGAACCCGATCCCGCCGACCATGTGGTCTTACAACGACGCCGTCAAGGACGACCCGTTTGACCCCGCCGCCGCCAAGAAGCTGCTGGCCGAGGCCGGTTACCCCAACGGCTTGACGACCGACCTGTGGGCCATGCCCGTACAACGCCCCTACAACCCCAACGCCAAGCGCATCGCCGAGCTGATGCAGGCAGATCTCGCCAAGATCGGCGTCAAGGCCGAGATCAAGTCGTTTGAATGGGGCGAATACCGCAAGCGCATGCAGGAAGGCGAGCACCAGATGGGCATGCTCGGCTGGACGGGCGACAACGGCGACCCGGATAACTTCCTGTACACCCTGCTGGGCTGCGCATCGGCAGAGTCCAAGAGCGGCAGCAACATTGCCAAGTTCTGCTACCAGCCGTATGAAGACCTGGTGGTCAAGGCCAAGACGGTGACCAGCCAGGCCGAACGCGCCAAGCTGTATGAGCAAGCCCAGGTGATCTTCAAGGAGCAGGCGCCCTGGTTCACCATTGCGCACGCCGTGCAATTGAAGCCCGTGCGCAAGGAAGTGGTGGACTTCAAGCTCAGCCCGTTTGGGCGGCACAACTTCTATGGCGTCGATCTGAAGTAAAACGACGGCTGCGGCCGCTTTGCCGTCACGGCTTTCATGCGCTGCGGGTGCCTGGAGCCGTGACCCTGCCCTGGTGCCCGAGATGGCCCAGGGTTTTTTATTTTTGACTGCCCCTTTTTGCCATGACCTTCGCCATCCTCAGCGCCCTGCCCGAAGAACAATCGGGCCTGGTGGCCCATCTGCAGCACCCCGAACAGGTGGCACGCGCGGGGCGCACTTTCACGCGCGGCATGCTGCACGGCCAGCCGGTGGTGCTGGCGCTGTCGGGCATTGGCAAGGTGGCAGCGGCCACCACGGCCACGGCGCTGGTGGAGCACTTTGGCGCTGCCGCCATCGTGTTCACGGGCGTGGCGGGCGGTGTGGGCGAAGGGGTGCAGGTGGGCGATGTGGTGGTGGCGCAAGACTATCTGCAGCACGACATGGACGCCTCGCCGCTGTTTGCGCGCTGGGAGCTGCCGGGGTATGCGCGCGCTCGCCTGGCATGCGATGCGCACCTATCTGCTCATCTTTTGGAAGCTGCTGGCGCTTGTGTATCAAGCGCTAGAGGCCATTTTGACTTGAATTACCCCGCGGCGCGTGTGCACCACGGCCTGGTTGTCAGCGGCGACCGGTTTGTGTCGGCCGCGCGGGAGTCTGATCGCCTGCGCCAAGACCTGCGTGCCGCCGGGCATGAGGTGCTGGCGGTGGAGATGGAAGGCGCTGCCGTGGCCCAGGTCTGCCTGGACTATGGTGTGCCTTTTGCCGCCGTCAGAACCATCTCAGACCGCGCCGACGACGCGGCGCACGTGGACTTCCCCTTGTTCGTGCAGACGGTGGCCAGCCGCTACGCGGAGCACATGGTGCTGGCATTTCTGCAGAAACTATCAAATTTATAGCCGCTAGCGCTTGATGGATAAGCGCTAGAGCCAGATTTGACTCATTTTTTGCGCAGAGACAGCCGCCGAACCCATCACCAGCCTTGCCCAAGGCTTCGACACGCTCAGCCCGAACGGGCAGGGGCTCGGATTCCTGGGATCTGCCATAGCGTCAGCGGCTACAAGTTCGACCACTGCACCATGAAACCGGCGCGCGCCCAATACCAGCGCCACCGCGGAACCGGCTCTGCCGGGCCGCTGGAGGCGTCCCCCCTCGGGGGGGACGGCGCGCAGCGCCACAGGGGGGGCTACTTCAACCAACCGCGCTTGCGGAAGTACCACATAGGCCCCAGCGCGCTGGCCACCATCAGCGCCAGCGCGTACGGGTAGCCCAGGGACCAGTCGAGCTCGGGCATGAACTTGAAGTTCATGCCATAGACGCTGGCGATCAGCGTGGGCGGCAGCAGGGCCACGCTGGCCACCGAGAAGATCTTGATGATCTTGTTCTGGTTGATGTTGATAAAACCGACCGTGGCGTCCATCAGGAAGTTGATCTTGTCGAACAGAAAGGCGGTGTGGTTGTCCAGCGATTCGATGTCGCGCAGGATCTGGCGTGCTTCCTCGAACTGCTCGGCGTTGAGCATCTTGCTGCGCATCATGAAGCTCACGGCGCGGCGCGTATCCATCACATTGCGGCGGATGCGGCCGTTCAAGTCTTCCTGGCGTGCGATGGCCGCCAGCACTTCTCCTGCTCGGGCGTCGGTCACGTCGCCGGCCAGCACCTGCGTGCTCACCTTTTCCAGCTCGTCATAGATGCGCTCAAGCGTGTCGGCCGAATATTCCGCGTCGGCGTCGAACAGCTTGAGCAGCACTTCCTTGGCGTCTTCGATGAGCCCCGGCGCGCGCCGGGCACGCATGCGCAGCAGCCGGAACACCGGCACGTCTTCATCGTGGATAGAGAACAGCACGCCCCGGCTCTTGAGGTTGGTGTTGTGCTGGTTCAGGATGAAGGCCACGCGCACCGAGCGGGGGTCTTCGTCGTCATCGATCAGAAAGTCGCTGCGGATGTGCAGCTCGCCGTTGTCTTCTTCGTAGAAGCGGGCGGATTCCTCGATGTCTTCATCCATCGCATCCTCGGGGATGGACAGGCCGTAGTGCTGCTTGATCCAGCGCTTTTCTTCGAGCGTGGGGGCTTCCAGGTCCACCCAGATGGGCTGGAACCGGGTCAGCTCCTCCAGGGACTCGATTTCTTCCTGGAACAGCCGGCCGTTGGCAAGCGAAAAGATGTTGAGCATGGACTCACTCCCTTGGTTGGTGGCGTCTGCAGTGCGGGGGGCGGGGTGCTTTCAACCCCACGGCAGGCCGGGGAGCCGAAAGCTACCAACTCGGGTAGGTTTCCAAGGAGCTGTCTCCGTCAAATTAAGCTGTCAGCAAAGGGCGGATTATGTCATTGCACAAGACGTCTCAGCCCTTGGATCGTGAACACGTTCTTGGCCTCAGGTGCCCGCGCAGGCTGCGCGCACCAGGGCCAGCGCGTGGCACAGATCGGCCCACGCGGCGGCCTTGGCGTCCTGGGAGCGCAGCAGGAAAGCCGGGTCGTACGTCACCACGGCGGGACATCCGGCCAGCGCATGGGGCCCGGCGCGCAGGCGGCCCAGGGGCTCGGTGCGGCTCAGCGCCACACGCGCGGCGATGTGGCCCAGCACCAGCACCATGGCAGGCTGCAGCGACTGCACGACATCGGTCAACGTGGTGGCAATGGCGTCATCGGCTTCACCGCCGGGCAACGCGCGTTCCAGTGCGGCAACAAATACGCGTGGGTGTTGGTGCAGGCGCATGGCGCGCAGCATGTTGTCCAGCAGCCGTCCGGCGTCACCTTGCAGTGGTTCGGACGCGTTCACGCTTTCGGTCACGATCAACCAGCCCCCACCGAGCTCGGCGGGTGTCTTGGCCGGATCTGCCGTGGGGTAAAGCGCCTGAGGCGCATGCAGCTTCAGCGCTGGCATGACCTGGCCAGCCGCAGGCGCAGCCGGTGTGGGCGCGCGCGCGCGGGGCGCTGCCGCTGCGGCGCGCGCCGTAGGGGGCGCGGGGATTGCTGAGGGCGGACGAGCGTTGGTGGCCACCGGCATGGGCGGCGGCACTTGGGAATGGCCGGGCGCCGTGCGGGCATCCGTCGGGCGTGCGGCGGGGTCTGCTACGGGGGCGATTGCGGTTGTGGTTGCGTTTGCAGTCGGTTCTGCAGGGGCCCATACGGTGACGCCCATTTCTTGCAGCATGGCGCGTTGCCGCGCATCGAGGTGAAGGCTCATACAGGCAGGGACGTGTTGGGGTGGCAGGTGGGGCGCTTGTGTCAGAGCGCCAGGCTCATGACCACGGCGTCTTCACGCTGGCCGTGTTCGGCGGGGTAATAGCGTTTGCGTTCGCCCACGCGGTGAAAGCCGTGGGTCAGATAGATGTCTTGGGCGCGCTGGTTGCTGGCGCGCACTTCCAGCCAGAGCCACTGTGCGCTGCGGCCCCGGGACCACAGGGCCAAGGCATCGAGCAGCACCCGTGCCCAGCCCTGGCGCTGGTAGTCCGGGTTGACGGTGAGGTTGAGCAGGTGCACTTCCTCCACCCCCATCATGGCCACAAAATAACCGAGCAGATGATCGTCCGCCATCAGCAACTGCGCCTGGTAGCCTGAGGCCATGGCATCGGTGAAATTGCCCCGCGTCCACGGGTGGGTGTAGGCGCGTTGCTCCACCGCCAGCACGGCATCAAGCTGTGCGAGCGTGAGCGCTTCAAAGCGCGCTTCGGGCCGCGAATTCAGTGCATCGCTGTCAGGGGACGTGGGTAAGGCGCTCATGCTGGTCAGGGTTGGGCTGTGGGCGGGTTGGCGCGCAGGGCGGCGCGTTCGGCCGTGGTTTGTGCCACTTTATCGCGGATATAGCGGGGCAGTGCCTCGCTGGCGGGCATGCCGCCGCCAGCGGCCAGCAGGGCGGGCGCCAGGCGCAGCAGGGCCGTGGCGGTGGGCAGCGCCACCACGTGGTGGGCGGCGGGTGCCAAACGATCACCGTAGGGCGCGCGTGCGTTGCCCGCCACGGTCCACCCGGCGGGGGCCAGCACCGTTTCGGGTGCGCCCAGGCCAAAGTCGCCATCGGCCTGCCAGCCGACGTCGCTGCCCAGCCACTCGCAGCGCGCGTGGTAGACCTCGTCCATGCGCGCATCCAGCACGGCCACCACCTGCGTGCAGCCGTGTTGCTGGCGGGCTTCTTCGGCCAGGGCGAGCAGGGTGTCCACCGGCAGCACGGGCACGCCCAGGCCGCCGCGGGCGCCAAACGCCAGCCCCTGCGCCACCGCACACGCGGTGCGCAGGCCGGTGAAGGACCCCGGGCCGCGCCCGAACACGATGGCGTCCAGCGTGTCGAACGACAGCCCCGCCAGCGCGAGCAGGCGGCGCACCTCGGGAATCATGCTGGCCGACGCCTGCGGCCCGCCCGGACCGGTGTGCTGCACCACGGCATCGCCGTGTTGCACGGCGATCGAGAGCGTGTCGGTACTGGTATCAAAGGCGAGCAGATTCATGGGACAGTGGGAGATGGTTACGAGGGCGGCCCTGCAGGCACCGCAGGGACGGCGGGCGCTGCACCCTGGCTTTTGCGCAACACGCCCAGCAGGATACCGGCGGTGACCAGCAGCAGCCCGGCGAACAGGTTCCAGTACATGGGCTCGTCCAGAAAAACGACGGCACCCATGGCCGAGAGCCCGGGCACCAGTGCGGTGATCATGGTCGACCGCACGGGGCCGAAGTGCTGGATCATGCGCGTAAAGCTGATGCCCGAGATCACCACCGAGCCCCCACCCTGGAACACCAGCTGAAAGACGATCTCGTTCCACGGCGCGATGCCCAGGTGGCTGTTGACTGCGCCCAGCGCCACCAGTAGCGCATAGGCGGGCACATACACCATGCAGGCAAAGGTGGTGATGGCTATGGTGGCCTGTACGGCGTCAACGGCATGGCGCCGCGCCAGCACGCTGTAGGTGGCCCAGCACGATGCGGCCAGCATGAAGAGCGCATCGCCCTTCCATACATCGCCACCAGAAAATGCGGCCAGCAGGCTGCGCCCTCCCACCAGCAAGTCACCCGCCACGATCAGCGCCAGCCCGGCCGCACGCAGCGGGGTGATGTAGTCGCGCAGCACTACTGCAGCGAGCAGCGTGGTCCACAGCGATAGGCTGCCGGGCATGAGCACCGCCGCATGCGTAGCGGGCGCATGAAAGAACCCCGAATAGGCCAGCAGCGCGTAGAGCAGCCCGCCAAACGTGCCCAGCAGTGTGGTGGTGCGTAATGGCAGGGGGGAGATGCCCAGCAGGCTGTATGCAGCCGCCTGCGCGCCCTGTGAGGCCTTGCGCCGCCGCACCATCCACCAGCCCCACGGCAGCAGCACCAGGCTGGCGCCGATGATACGCAGCAGGGCAATGTCGAACGGGGTGAGCGTGCGCTGGGCCGAGGCGCGGGCGATGACGATGAAGCCCGTCCAGATGATGACAGTGACAACCGCCGCCAGCAGGCCGATGGCGCGAGGAGAAAAACGCATCGTGGGATTATCGGGCGGCGCCGCAGCGAGGCTCATTCGCCGGGGTAAGCCCGCAATGGACACCCCGGCATCTGTAGCTGCGGCGCACCTCCCGCTGAGCGAGACCGGTCAAAACTCAGAAGGACTCCCAATCCTCGTCATTTCCGGTGTTGGACGGGCGGCTTTGGACCTTGGGCGCTGCCGCCAAGGCTGGCCGTGCCGCCTTGGGTGGAGAAAAGGGCACCTTGGCGGACACGGTCTGGGCGGTCGAGGTCTTTGCGACAGACTTGGATGCCGGTGCGGCTGGCGAAGGCGCGAGCTTCTTGGGGGCGGCAGGCCTGGAATAGGCGCCCGGCGCCTGGGTTTGGTCGGCCGTCAGCTTGAAGATGGCCACCACCTGCACCAGGTCGTGGGCCTGGCTTCTGAGGCTGCTGGCCGCTGCGGCCATTTCCTCTACCAGCGCCGCATTTTGTTGTGTGGCTTGGTCCATCGATGTCACGGCTTCGCCGACTTGCGCAACACCTGCACTCTGTTCGTTGCTGGCGGCACTTATTTCGCCCATGATGTCCGTCACCCGGCGAATGCTGCTCACGACCTCCGTCATGGTGTTTCCGGCCTTGTCCACCAGTGCGGTTCCGTGTTCTACCCGCTCCACGCTGGCGCTGATGAGGTTCTTTATCTCCTTGGCTGCTTCCGCGCTGCGACCAGCCAAGCTGCGAACTTCTGACGCAACCACTGCAAAGCCCCGGCCTTGTTCCCCCGCCCGGGCCGCTTCCACTGCGGCATTGAGCGCGAGAATGTTGGTCTGAAAGGCAATGCCGTCAATGACGCTGATGATGTCGCTGATCTTGCGGCTGGCGTCGTTGATGCCTTTCATGGTCTCGACCACTTCTCCCACCACGGCACCGCCCTGAACAGCGACATTCGACGCCGTCAACGCAAGCTGGTTGGCCTGGCGCGCATTGTCGGCGTTGTTACGGACGGCTGAATTGAGCTCTTCCATGCTGGCCGCCGTTTGTTCCAGCGCGCTGGCCTGGTGTTCGGTGCGGGCGCTCAGGTCGCTGTTGCCCTGGGCGATCTCAGCGCTGGCGTTGGAAACCGACTCGGAGCCACTGCGCACGTTGTTCACCACAGTCGCCAGGCTCGTCTGCATGAGTTCCAGCGAAGACATCAGTTCACCGACCTCGTCCTTGCCATACGCAGGGATCCGGGCGGTCAGGTCACCCGCTGCCACGCGTTTGGCAACGTCCGACGCCTGCGCCAGCGGCTTGGTGACTGAGTTCGCCAAAACCCATGAAAAGAGCCCGCCAAGAAAAATGCTGAGTACGCCCAGTGCCATTAGCAGCTGGCTGCTGGACTTGCGGTTGGCCTGGATGGCGCGCCCCAGTTCGTCAACCTGATCGCGTTGCGCACGCAGCAATTCATCCATCTTGGCCGCGTAGTTGTTGGCATCGGGCATGAACTGTTTTTCGAGGAGGCTGTTGGCCTCGTCCACTTTGCCTTCCTTTTTGAGGGCAAAGATCGTGTCGCGATTCTTCAGGTACAGAGAACGCAGGGCGCCGATCTCCTGAAAGATCCTCTTTTCTGAATCCAGATACATCAGCGCTTCGACAGCCTTTTGCAGCTCTCCCGAGCTTTTGGACGATGCCTTGCTGTCTTCGGCAAAAAAGTCTGCCAGGGAAGGATCGCTGCTGCGCGCGACGGCCGCCGTGCGCGTGATGCCAGTGCGCAGGTTGCGAGCCCAGTCGCTGACCAGTCGCTCTGTCTTGATGGGGTTCTGAACCATCTCTTCTGTTGCGGCCGCCAGGGCGTTCAGGCGCGAGATGCTCACGCCGATCACGCCCATGGAGAGCAGCAGCACCAGTGCGAATCCAAGCGCTAGGCGCTTGGCGACGGAGATATTTGAAAGTTGACTCATAGACACCCTGCTGTATGGAGATTGGAGATTTTTTGGGTTGAGAAGACTGTTGCTGAAAAGGCGGTGAACATGGATGCCTCCAGCCTGATGCTCCGAATCTGTTGCGTAGTGTAAATACGGATGTCATGTAGGGATCATTCCATGCGCCATCACGGCGCCGCGGTGGCGCTCGCGCCACACAGATCGATCGTGGTGCTGGTCTAGACTCCTCGCATGAAGACGACGCGATTCAACACGGGCCGCCGCCAGGTGCTCGCATGGCTGGGCGGTGCGGTGCTGCTGGCGTGCAGTGCCGGATGGCAGGATTCCCAGGCCCAGCCCGCGGTGGCCGCCCCGGTGGCCCTGCCGCCGGAGGTCGAGGCCGCGCTGGCCCGCGCCCGCCTGCCGCGCGAGGCGCTCAGTGTGCTCGTGATCGACGCCCAGGGCACTGAGCGAACAGCCCCACGCCTGTCGCACCGCGCACAGGTGCCTGTCAACCCCGCCTCGGTCATGAAGCTGGTGACCACTTACGCTGCACTGGACCAACTGGGCCCTGCTTATGTATGGAACACCCCCGTTTTTGTGGAGGGCTCGGTGCAGGACGGCAGCCTGCGTGGCAATGTCTACATCCAGGGACAGGGCGACCCCAAGATGGTCATGGAGCGTTTGTGGCTGCTGATGCGGCGCTTGCAAGGGCAGGGGATTCAGGTCATCGTGGGAGACATCGTTCTGGACCGCTCGGCCTTCGATGTGCCCGACCAAGATCCGGCACTTTTTGACGGCGAACCCCTGCGGCCGTACAACGCGTCGCCGGACGCGCTGCTGCTCAACTACAAGTCGTCGGTGATGACGTTTGTGCCAGATGTGGCCGCAGGTGTGGCGCGCATTCAATATGACCCGCCCCTGTCCGGTGTGCAGCGCCAGGCCAGCGTGGCGTTGGCGGCGCAGGGCGCTGGCTGCGGTGACTGGCGCGGCGCCCTGCGGGCGCAGCTGGCTGACCCGGTGAAGGTGACATTTCAAGGCGTCTATCCGGCCGCTTGTGGCGAGCGGGTGTGGCCCGCTGCCGCAGCAGACCCCAACGGCTTTGCGGCGCGGGTGGTGGAGGGCATGTGGCGTGAGTTGGGCGGAAAACTCACGGGCCGCGTTCGTGACGGTAAGGTGCCGGCAGGCCTCAAGCCCGTGTTTGTGTTCACTTCGCCCACATTGTCGGAAGTGGTGCGCGACGTGAACAAGTACAGCAACAACGTCATGGCGCAGCAGGTGTTCCTGACGATGGCGCTCCAAAAGAACGGAGTGGCCACTTTTGATGGTGCCCGTGCGGCGCTGCGCCAGTGGTGGCAGTCGCGGATGGGTGGCGCCGATGTGCCGCAGACCGACAACGGTGCCGGGCTCAGCCGCGACGCACGCGTCACAGCGCAGGCGCTGGCGCGCATGTTGCAGGTGGCCTGGGGGTCGTCGGTGATGCCGGAGCTGATGGCGTCGCTGCCGATTTCGGGGGTGGACGGAACCCTTCGTCGCAGCCAGAGCCGCGCTGGCATGGCCCACCTCAAAACAGGTAGCCTGCGCGACGTCATGGCGGTGGCGGGTTATGTGGATGCTGCCAGCGGCCGCCGCTACGTGCTGGTGGCCATCGTCAACCACGCCAACGCGGCCGCCGCGCGGCCCGTGCTCGACAGCCTTATCGACTGGGCCGCACGCGACCAGTGAATCATCCAGGCAGCAGCCCGGCCGCGCCCGGAATACTTTTTGTGCCCGCACGCCCTCTATGCAAACCTCCGAACTCATCGGCTATCTGGCCGCAGCGCTGACCACCTGCAGTTTCGTGCCCCAGGCGCTGCACACCTTTCGCACGCGGGACGTGAGCGGTATCTCTCTGGGGATGTACAGCGTGTTCACAGCCGGCGTGGCGCTGTGGCTGTTGTATGGCCTGGCATTGGCGGCATGGCCCATCGTGGTGGCCAATGCGATCACCCTGACGCTCGCGGGCACCATATTGACCATGAAGCTGCGCTACCGAACGCGCCCCAGGGATTGAGCGAGAGGCGGGTGGGGCTGCCGCTGTCGCCTACGTGTCTGGGAGCGCGGGATTCACGCGTTATCCCCAATGGATGCTGCAGCGCAGGTGCGAGCAGGATGCGTCGTTCTTTACTGTCCTGAGGTATCCATCCATGACTTATTTTCGCCTGAGCTGTGTGGCTGCTGCCGCGTTGCTGCTTGTTGCCTGCGGAGGCTCCGACGGCCCCGAGCGTGGTGCATTGATCGACCCACCAGCGACCTTGGCCACACTGACCACCGCGCAGATTGACGCAGCCACGGCCAGCAGCGGATTGCAGGCGCTCACCGGAAAAGCAAAGTGTGATGTGAAGGTGGTGGCGCTGAACTATGCGACCGTGGGCGCGAAAGAGGGAGAAAAAACCAATGCGTCCGGCGTGATGCTCGTACCCGGCGGGAGCTGCAGCGGTGCTGCGGCGTTGGTGGCCTATGCGAAGGGGACGGACGTTCAAAAGCCGCATACCCTCGCGAATCCTCAAGACAGTGAAACGTTCCTGCTGGCGGCCATGTACGCAGCCCAGGGCTACGCCGTGGTGGCCACTGACTATCTGGGTTTTGCCAAATCCGGCTATGCCTACCATCCTTATCTGCACGCAGACTCTGAAGCCACTTCGGTCATTGACTCGGTGCGCGCGGCACGCAACGCGGCCGGCACTGTGGGGGCGAACCTGTCGGGCAAGATCATGTTCACCGGCTATTCGCAAGGGGGTCACTCGTCCATGGCGGCGCAGCGCGCTGCGGAGCGCGATTACGGATCGGAGTTCAACGTGGTGGCGGGCGCCCATCTGGCGGGGCCGTACAACCTGTCGGGTTCGCTGCGTATTCCCGATGCCATTGCAGGCGTGCAGTTCTTTGTGCCCTATCTGGTCACGGCCTGGCAGAAGACCTACGGCAACGTTTATGCGAACGTCAACGATGCTTTCAAACCGCCCTATGCGACCTATATCGAGAACCTGCTGCCCAGCCCCACACTGAACTACACCACGCTGGTGACCACAGGTGCCTTGCCGGGCGGAACCCCCAACCAGGCTCGCGATGCGTTGTTTCAGCCCGCGTTTCTTGCGGGTGCGCAAACCAGTTCGAGCAACCCGCTGTATCTGGCCGCCAAAAAGAACGATCTTCTGGGGTGGACGCCCAAGGCGCGCGTGATGTTGTGTGGCGGCGCTGGCGACCCTACGGTGCCACCCGCAGTGCACCTGGCTGTGATGAAGGCCGACTTTGACAACCGTGGTGTGACCAACGTCACGACGGTGGATGTGGACGCAGCGGTGCAGGCGACATACGGGCCGGGCGGCAAGGCCCCCACGGATCCCACCTCGGCGGCCTTTGCGACCTATTACGGCAGCTACCACGGCGCCTACGAACCACCGTTTTGCCATGTAGCGGCACGCGCTGTTTTTGACGCGGTCAAATAGACGCAGAACCCGACGCCTGACATCCCGCGCGGTTGATAGAAAGGCCGCGATCCAAGCCTCATCGGTGTTATCCCGGTGAGGCGCTTTGGCGTTCCCGCATACAATCGCTGAAAAATAGAACGGTCGTTCTATTTTTAAGAATATTGCAGGAGTAATACGGATGAATTTTCAGCGCAAGGCATTGTGGGTTTCGCTGGCGGCTGCGGCGTTGCTGGCGGGGTGCGGTGGTGGAGGGGCTGACACCACTCCCTTGGCCCCGATCAAAAGCGTCAAGGTAGTGGGCGACAGTCTGGCCGACAGCGGCACGTTTGGCTACAAGTTCACGGTACAAGGCGCGGCTCCTACCGGGACGGGCGCCACTGCTTTGTGGGTCGACCGTGTGGCTGCCAGCTATAGCCAGACGCTGTGCGCACATTACGCGTCAGCCGATAACGTCAACTTTGCCAACAAGGCAGGTTGCACCAACTATGCAGTGGGTGGCGGACGCATCAACAACTTCTCCGCGCCTACGTCGCCGGTGTCGATCACGCAGCAGCTCAAGGATGCCGGTACTGCAGGCTACGTGGCCTCTGACCTGCTTTTGGTGGATGGGGGTGCCAACGATGCCGCCGATTTGATCGGTGCGTATCTCAAAGCGGCCAGCGATGGCGGCGTGGCCTACAAAACCGTGCTGGGCACCGTGCTGGACGCCGCCACCGTCAGCGCCGCGCTGGCTGCCGGCTCCACAGGTCTTGCACAGGCGGGGGGCGCCTACATGAAGACGCTGGCCGCCCAGTTTGCCGTCACGATCAAGGCCAATGCGCTGGACAAGGGCGCCACACGCGTCGCGGTCCTGAACGTGCCGGACATATTGAAAACGCCGCGCTTCAAGCTGGTGTTGGGCTCCATCACTGCCGCACAAGGCGCTGCAGCCGGTGCGCAGGCGGTGGTTGTGTTTGATGCGTGGATCCAGGCGTTCAACACGCAGTTGGCGGCGAGTTTTGCCGGTGACAGCCGCGTGGCCATCGTTGACTTCAACGCGTCATCCAAAGACCAGGCGGACCATCCCGCCCAGTACGAAATCGCCAATGCCACCACCCCGCTTTGCCCTGTCACCGGGCGAGGTAGCGATGGGCTGCCTACCTACACCTTTCCCGCCTGCACCGCTGCCGCCTTGTCGGCTGCACCGCCTGCAGGTGTGACCGGCGGCGCTGACTGGTGGAAGTTCTACGGGTTTTCCGATGGCTTTCATCCCGCGCCTTACGTACACCAGTTGATGGGGCAGTTGGTCTCGCGCTCGTTGTCCCAGGCGGGCTGGCTCTGAGCCCCTGCAGAACCCCCTCAAGGAACTCTCATGCACCATTTCCCCAAGATCGGCCTCGCCGTTGCCACCCTGCTGGTGGGCGCCAGCGCCAGTGCACAGGTCGCGGGCACGTTCAGTGCGCGCGCCGGTGTAACCCACATTGCTCCACAGGTGAGCAGCGGTTACCTGTCCACGCCCAGCTTTCCGGGCACTACCGTGGATGTCGGCTCAGCCAGTGCCTTGACCGGCGGGTTGAACTACATGGTGACCGATAACTGGGCGCTGGATCTGCCTGTTGGCCTGCCGTTCAAGCACGACTTTTATGGCGACGGCGCCATTGCCGGTACGGGCAAACTCGGCGAGACCAAAGTGATACCTGCCACGCTGTTTGCTCAGTACCGGTTTGGTGAAGCCAATGCCAAGTTTCGCCCTTACCTGGGGCTGGGGGTGACGTACAGCCGGTTCTTCAAGAACCGCTCGACGGCTGCGCTGACAGGGGTCACAGGTGGCAACCCCGCCAACCCGACCACGGCTTCGATCGACAACAAGTGGGGGCTGACGCCTCAGGTGGGTTTTGTCTGGAACTTCAACGAGCGCTGGTTCGTGGACGCGGCCTATTACAAGAGCTTCTTGAAGACCACCACACACCTGTCGTCGGGGCAGTCGATCAACATCAAACTCAACCCCAACGTGTTTGCCGTGGGCATCGGCTACCGCTTCTGAGCCTGGTGCTCTCGGGCATAAAAAAACCGACCTGCGGGTCGGTTTTTTTGTGCTGCGCAGGCTGCAAATTTACCAGCGCGCGCGCAAGCGGTCGTAGGCATAGGTGCCAAACTGGCGCTGGGCCGAAGGCGACAGGTAGACAGAGTCAGCGAAAGTGTATTTGTCCTGGTTGGCCCCGGACAGCAGCGTGGAGGTATTGCACAAGGCCGAGTTCACCTGGCCTGCACCGATGCCAATGCCATTGGTGGCATCCACCGACGTACACACGGCCGTGGTAGCGTCTTCGAAGCCGTAGCTACCGGGTGAGCTGGTGTACAGGTTCACATAGTAAGCCGAGTCCACGTAGAGCACGTTGGCACCCAGGTCCACGATGCCCACCAGCAGGCCTTCATTGAAGCGGCTGCTCGCGTTGGTCAGCAGGGATTCCCGTCCGATGGACTTGGCCCAGGGTGTTTTGCTTAGGTCGTAAGTGCCGGTCAGTACCACGTATTTGGCGCCCGCGTCCACCAGACGTTTGACTTGTGCGGCCATGTCTTCGCCCGCCTGGCGGGAGGCCGCCACCATCGCGGCTTCGGTCTGGGTGCCGGCCTGCACGGCTGCCGTGCCTGCGATCACGTCACTCACGCCGCCGCTCATGAACACCACATCGCTGGCGCCAAAGCTGCCGCCGCTGGCCAAAAAGCTATCGATCTGTTCGGTGAGGGTGAGGGTGCTGGTTTTGCCTGCGGCGTCGGGCTTGGCCTTGATGCGGGCATTGCCCACTGCATAACTCGTTCCACCAGCTGATGCCGCCGTCAAAGACTTGTCATATTTGGCCGCGATCTGCAGCGTCCAGTTGTTCACGCTGCCGTCGTTGACCGTGTAGCGCGAGCCGTTTTGCCCCACATCGCTGTTGGCATCACCGAACGCGATAAAACGCGTTGGCGTGATGGCCGATTCGGTGGTGCTTGAACCGCAAGCCGCAAGCAACGCGGCCGACGCACATGCGGCGACCAGAACGGTGCGGCGCATCCAATTTGCTGCCATGTATTTCTCCAGAAAAGTGAGGGGTAGTTTAACGACGCAACGTCAACGCATGTAAAGCGCCACGGTTGCCTGCCCGTGAGCCGCGAGAGGATTCTGGGGGCATTGTGCGTTGCCCCTTGCAGCCCAGGCCCGCGGACACGGGGCAAAGCCCGCCCCGCTGCGCTCCTGCGCGTTGGTGGCGTCCCCTGGGGACAAAGGCGTGATGCGAGTCACTCGGCACGCTGTCATGCCGTCACGCGGCTGCCGCACGTTGGAGACGGTCACGCACGCCCTCCCATTCGGGGCTGGGGGGCGGGGTCTCGATCCAGATCAGTTTCACCCGCTCATCATCGAAGCCGCGCAATACCGCAAAAAGCTGCTGCGCCGTGGCGGCAGCGTCGTCGGGCATGCGGCGTATCACCAACCGGGGGGATTTCGATCGCAGCACCACGCGGGCATATACCGCGATGTGGGCGGCGTCGCTTCCCAGTAGATCCAGGCCGGTTTGCAGCGCCTTGGCGTCCATGAGGCGGACCTTGGCATGGGGCGCGTAGTGGGCTTCAAGGGTGCCGGAGGCGCGGGGGGTGAGTGCGGGCAGGTCCTCCTTGGACAGGGGCTTGATGCCACACGCCGCCTCAATCTGCTCGCGCGTGACGGCGCCTGGGCGCAGCAGCACTGGCACACCGCGTGTGCAGTCCACGATGGTGCTTTCAATACCGACGGCGCAGGGGCCGCCATCGAGCACCAACAGGTCGGCTCCCAGCTCGTCTTGCACATGCTGTGCGGTGGTGGGGCTCACCCGGCCAAAACGGTTGGCGCTGGGAGCGGCCACGCCCCATACGGGCGGCCCGCCCTGGGTTGCCTCGTCGCCCGGCGCCGCGCAGGCCCGCAGCAGCGCCTGCGCCACGGGGTGGGCGGGGCAGCGCAGCCCCACGCTGTCCTGGCCGCCCGTGGCGGCGCCTGCCACCCCCGGCAGACGCGGCAGGATAAGGGTGAGGGGACCGGGCCAATACGCATCCACCAGCTTCTGCGCAAAATCCGGCACCTCGCTGGCGAAGTGCGCGATGCCTTCTGCGCTGGCCACGTGCACGATCAGTGGGTGGTCGCTGGGGCGGCCCTTGGCGGCAAAGATCTGCGCCACCGCCGCATCACTGCTGGCATCGGCGGCCAGGCCGTACACGGTTTCGGTGGGCAACCCCAACAGGGCACCGGCGCGCACGGCGTGGGCAGCGGCGGCGATGGCCGCAGGGTCATTTCCATCCAGGATCATGTCACTGCGGCCTTCAAAACGGGGCAATGCCAAGCAGCGCGGCAGCGCGCAGGGCGATGGCGCGCACGCCATCGGGCGTGGAACCGGTCACGTTGAGGTGGCCCATCTTGCGGCCGCGCTTGGCCTCGCGCTTGCCGTACAGGTGCAGGTGGGTGCCGGGCAGGGCCAGCACCTCGGCCCAGGGGGGTGTCTGCTCGGCATCGCCATGCGCAAACCACAGGTCGCCCAACAGGTTGAGCATGACTGCGGGGCTGTGCTGGCGCGGCTGCGTCAGCGGCAGGCGAGCCATGGTGCGCACCTGCAGCTCGAACTGCGACACGTCGCAGGCGTTCTGGCTGTAGTGGCCACTGTTGTGCGGGCGCGGGGCGATCTCGTTGACCACCAGGCTGCCGTCCTGCAGCACGAAGAATTCCACGCACAGCACGCCCACGTATTGCAGGCCTTCTGCTACAGATTTCGCAGCGGCTACCGCTTGTGTAGCAAGCGCTAGAGGCAAATTTCCTTCATAAACCTCGGTCACGGCCAGGATGCCGTCGCGGTGCAGGTTGCGCTGCACGGGCAGGTGCACCATGGCGCCATCGGCACTGCGCGCCACGATGACGGAGCATTCGAGCTGCAGGGGCAGCATCTTCTCCAGCACGCAGGGCACTTGGCCCACGGAATCCCAGGCGGCGGCCAGCTCGGCGGGCGCCTTCACACGCGCCTGGCCCTTGCCGTCATAGCCCATGCGGGCGGTCTTGAGGATGCCGGGGAGCAGATCGGCTGAAACGGCAGCCAGCTGCTCGGCGGTTTCGACCACGGCATACGGCGCGCAAGGCACGCCGCAGGCCACAAAGTGGGCCTTTTCCCGCGCTCGGTCTTGCGCCACAGACACGGCGCTGGCCGCTGGCGACACGGGGCGCTGCGCGGCCAGCGTGGCCAGTGCAGCGGCGGGCACGTTCTCGAACTCGGTGGTCACTGCGTCCGACAGGCGGGCCAGCTCGGCCAGGCCTTGCGGGTCTTCGTAGCCCGTCTGGATGTGGTGATGGCTCACCAGCCCGGCGGGGCTGGTGGGGTCGGCGTCGAGCACGGCGGTGAAATAGCCCATGGCCTGGGCCTGGTGCACAAACATGCGGCCCAACTGGCCACCGCCGAGCACGCCCAGCGTGCTACCGGGCAGAAGGGGTTGATCGGTGAATTTTTTCATCGCCGGGCCGCCCCAAGATGAAAAAGCGGCACCCTCGGGGGGCAGCGACCCGCGCAGCGGTGGAGCGTGGGGGTCTTGTTCATGCAGGTGGCAAGGTCATATTGCGGGCCACTTCCGTCTGCTCGGCGCGGAAGGCTTCAAGCCGCTGGCGCAGTTCGGGGCTTTCGTTGGCGAGCAGGGCCACGGCAAACAGGGCGGCATTGGCTGCGCCCGCCGTGCCAATGGCAAACGTGGCCACGGGGATGCCCTTGGGCATCTGCACGATGGAGTGCAGCGAATCCACGCCCTGCAGGTGGCGGCTGGCCACCGGCACGCCGAGCACGGGCACGGGGGTTTTGGCGGCGATCATGCCGGGCAGGTGGGCGGCGCCGCCAGCGCCCGCGATGATGGCCTTCAGGCCCCGGCCGGCGGCGGCCTCGGCGTAGGCAAACATGTCGTCGGGCATGCGGTGGGCCGAGACCACGCGGGCCTCGTGGGCGATGCCGAACTGTTCAAGAATCTGCACTGCATGCTGCATGGTGTCCCAGTCGCTGCTGGAACCCATGACCACGCCGATCTGGATGGGTTTCATGGTGTGGGGTGGTAGCGCCGACGGCTTGGCCAGCGGCACCACTTTGGATAGAACCCGCGATTTTACTTTTGCTGCGGGCATGCGGGTTGTTGCGCCCGGTGGCGGTGAGCCCAACGGTGGGGTTGTCAGTGCCTCACCGCACCCGTTGGTGCCGCGACATGCGTGGACGGGTGCAGGGGTGGGCGCGCGTGTGGCGCGATGATGGCGCGGATCGGGACGTGTGTGTCCTGCGAAATGTCCCCTGACAGCTGCAGTGCAAGGTAGCGGGTGCAGCACACGCGCAGGAACGAAGTGAAGTTGTCCACCGCGCCGCGCTCGGCGACCAGTTCGTCATACAGCTTGGTGCACAGCTGGGGCACGGTGTAGCCATCGCGGGTGGCAATTTCCTCCAGCACCTGCCAGAACAGGTTCTCCAGCCGAATGCTGGTCGCCACACCGTGCAGCCGCACCGAGCGGGCCCGGTAGGCATACAGCTGTGGGTCGGCGCTGACGAAAACTTGGCACATGGCGGGGCTTTCTGGAGGGGGCTCCCATGGTGGGGGCCGGGCGCTCAAGCGTCAAGTCCGGGGTGCTTTTATCAAAAATGATAGCTTGTAGCGCTTGTCCAGTAAGCGCTGCATGCTGTTTTTACCCACTTTTGTGTGTCACAGCGCCAGGGTCGGCGCTGGCGCTACCGGGCGGAGGGTTTAAAGCTGTATGCGTGTTCCAAGCAAGGCAAGGAACTGCGCGATCCACGCGGGATGGGCGGGCCAGGCGGGGGCGCTGACCAGATTGCCTTCGGTGTGGGCCTGGTCCACGGGGATGTCGGCATAGTGGCCGCCGGCCATCTCCACCTCCACACGGCAGGCGGGGTATGCCGAGCAGGTGCGGCCCTTGAGCACGCCCGCGCCCGCCAGCAACTGCGCGCCATGGCAGACGGCTGCCACCGGTTTGTTTGTGTCAAAGAAATGCCGCACGGCGGCGCACACGGCGGCGTTGTTGCGCAGGTATTCGGGGCCCCGGCCGCCGGGAATGACCAGCGCGTCGTAGTGCTCGGGCTTGACCTCGTCGAAACTGGCATTGAGCGTGAAGTTGTGCCCGGGTTTTTCGCTGTAGGTCTGTGCGCCCTCAAAGTCGTGAATGGCCGTCTTGATATGGTCACCCGCCTTTTTGTCGGGGCACACCGCATGCACGGTGTGGCCTACCGCCATCAGCGCCTGGAACGGGACCATGGTTTCATAGTCCTCGCAATAGTCGCCGCAGATCATCAGAATTTTTTTGCCTGCCATGTGTGTCTCCTGGTGTGGTTGTGAGGGAAAACGGTGCGTTGCCATTGTGGTGGCCGTGTGGCCGAGGCGGGTGTTAACCGGCTACTACAGCCGGCGCACCCGCGCGCTGCCGCGCACGCTGCGCACGCTGCGCTAGCGTGGGCCTGCGCGCGGGGAATCCGGGGCCATCGCCTACACACCCGCACCACGCAGGGTGATGAAATTGCTGGAGAATCCGCGCTGAACCTGCGCCACAACCGTGGTGGCCACCCGGCCGCCTGCGTTGCGGTACGGCCTGATTCATCCATGATGACCAACGGGCTGATCCATTGATTGGCGTGTGGCGCCTCGCGCCTCACGCCGCACCACCGGGACTGAACATGATCGATGTCACCATAGAAAATTTTGAAGCCGAGGTGATCGCCGCCTCTACCGACGTGCCTGTGCTGGTGGATTTTTGGGCGCCCTGGTGTGGCCCCTGCAAGTCGCTGGGCCCGGTGCTGGAGAAGTTGGAGGTTGCCTACGAAGGCCGCTTCAAGCTGGTGAAGATCGACTCCGACCAAGAGCAGCAGCTGGCGGGCATGTTCGGCATCCGCAGCATCCCTACCTGTGTGCTGCTCATGAACGGCCAACCTGTGGATGGTTTCATGGGAGCGCTGCCCGAAGGCCAGGTGCGCGAGTTTCTCGACAAACATGTGCCCACGGCCGACGTGCTGGAGGCCAACGCCGAGGAAGAACAGGCCCTGGAGGCGTTGGCCGATGGCGACACCACCACTGCGCTGGAAAAGCTGCAGCACGCCGTGGTCACCGATCCCTCCAACGACGATGCACGTTTTGACTACGTCAAGCTGCTGCTGCAGCTCGGCCGTGAGGACGATGCCAAAGTGGCCTTTGCCCCGGTGATCGCCAAAGCCCTGGCCTCGCGCCGCCTGGGGGCGTTGAAGGCCTGGATGGATGCTATTGATTTCGTAGCTGTTAGCGCTTATAGTGAAAGCGCTGAAGCCGTATTTGATGCAAAAATTGCAGCCAACAAACGTGACTTTGGCACCCGCTATGCCCGCGCGCGCTGGCTCATGGCGGGCCAGCGCTGGACGGATGCCATGGATGAACTCCTTGAAATCCTCATGCGCGACAAGGCTTGGGGCGAAGAGGCTGCGCGCAAGACCTATGTGGCCATCCTCGAAATCATCGACAAGCCCAAACCCAAGGTGGCAGAAGGCCAGATCCCGCCGGAAGACCCGGTGGTCGCCACCTACCGCCGTCGCCTGTCGAGCGTGGTGCTGAGCTGACAGGGGGTGACGGGGTGAGAGGCCTGCCTGCGTTGCCTGCACCTCCTGCGCTTTCTGCGCCTGTCCCTTTGAACCTTGTCCCTGCGGCACTGACCGGATCGCCCGCGCAGCGCCGCTGCGCAGGGCTGTGCGCACATTGGCGGCTGCCGCTGGTGGCCGTGCTGCTGTGTGGCCAGCTGGTGGGCTGCGCCAACCGCCCGCCCGCGCCCGATGCGGCCGTCTCTGGTGTGGCGTTGGCGCGCGAGCGCATCCGGTTGCCGCCGGATGTTGTCTTCGAGGCCACATTGCTGGATGTGACCAACCCTGATCTGCCCCCGGTGGTGCTGGGGCGCCAGCGCCGCGAGTCTGCCGGCAACCCGCCGTATGCGGTGTGGATCCCTTACCCCTCGGTGCGATTTGTGGCCAAGGGCCGATATGAAGTGCGTGCGACCGTCACGCTGGACGGCCGCTTGATGCTGGCCAGCAACAAGCGTTATGCCGTGCCGCAGGAGGCGGCCTTTCGCCATGTGGACCTGTGGCTTGAAAGGCCACCACCGCAATCGGCCACGGCGGATGCCGGGGTGCCATTGACGTTGACCCATTGGCGGCTTGTCGACGTGGGGGACCAGCATGTGCCGCGCCCGCGTGACGGTGGGGTGGTGCCGTTCGTGGTTTTCCAACCCGATGAAGGTGGTGTGACGCGTATCACCGGCTCGGGCGGATGTAACCGCTTCCTGGCCGACTACGCAGTGCAGGGCTCACGGTTGCGTGTGGACCGACTGGTCTCCAACATCACCTTGTGCCTGCCAAACGGCGCCATGGAAACACGGTTTTTCGAGGCCTTGACAGCGGTGGTGGGCTTTCGGCAGCAGGATACGCAACTGCAATTGAAGGGCGCCGATGGAGAAACGCTGTTGCGTTTTGAGGCGCAAGAGGCCCCCCTGCGCTGACTTCCTGTTCGTGAACGCAGCAGCCAGGCCACTGCGTCCAGTCCCTGGTTTACGAAGCGGTCAGGCGATCCAGCGCTTCTTGGTATTTGGCGGCGGTTTTTTCGATCACATCCTGTGGCAAGCGGGGTGCGGGCGCTGTTTTGTCCCAGGGCTTGCCGTTGACCTTGGCCTGCTCCAGCCAGTCGCGCACGAACTGCTTGTCGTAGCTGGGAGGGTTCTCGCCTGTGGCGAAGGCGGCCTCGTAGCCTTCCACGGGCCAGTAGCGCGAGCTATCGGGGGTCAGCACTTCATCCATCAGCACCAGCGTGCCGTCGGGCGCCAGACCAAATTCGAACTTGGTGTCGGCAATGATCATTCCCTTGGTGAGTGCGATCTCGGCGGCCGCCTTGTAGATGGCGATGCTCAGATCGCGGATGCGGGTGGCCAGGTCTGGGCCGATCATTTCCACCGTGCGTTCAAAGGTGATGTTCTCGTCGTGTTCACCCATGGCCGCTTTGGCGGCAGGTGTGTAGATGGGCTCGGGCAACTTGGCGGCGTTGGTCAGGCCCTCGGGCAGCGGCACCCCGCAGACCGATCGCGACTCCTGGTATTCCTTCCAGCCGCTGCCGGCCAGATAGCCACGTACCACGGCCTCTACGGGGATGGGCTGCAGGCGTTGCACCAGCATCGAGCGGCCGCGAATCTGCGCGGCTTCGGCGGGGCTCACCACACTCTCCGGGGCGTCGCCGGTCAGGTGGTTGGGGCAGAGGTGGCCAAGCTTGTCGAACCAGAACAGCGCCATCTGCGTGAGCAACTCGCCTTTGCCGGGAATAGGCTCGCCCATGATCACATCAAAGGCAGAAAGGCGGTCGCTGGCCACCATCAGAATGCGGTCGTTGCCCACGGCGTAGTTGTCGCGCACCTTGCCGCGTGCCAGCAGAGGCAGCGAGGTCAGTGCAGAGGTGTGCAGGGCGTTGGAGCTGGGCTGGGTCATGGTGTCGGTGAAGGCGGTCGATATCCGCCAGGGGCAGTCCGAAGGAGGAGAGGAAACGAGTGCTGGGCGAAGCGTCCGCGCAGCCAGTGGATTTTACGCGCGGGGCGGGTGTTGGTGCCTGCGTGAGCCAAGCCGGGCTGCTGTCTTGCGCTTTGCAGTCTGCGGCGTCGCGTATCGGGCGGCTGGCGGCGTACCCGGAAAGAGCCGGCACCCCACGGAGACCACCCTGCAACCCCGCTGGGCACCGAGTGGGCGGTTCGTACAGATTCTGGAAGCGCCAACCGCTTAACCGAATCATTGTGCGCGCTTTTGGAGCGCTTGGCACTTCGGGCGCGATAACCCAGCCGAGGGAACCGGTATGAGATTGCTTTTAGGTGGGCACAGGGGCATAGTGAACTCACGTCAACGGATGCATTCAAGTTCCCCCTGCCGCTCCTCTGATCCAGGGCGGCGTTTCTTCCACCGAGAGCCAAAGGAGACTTTTTTTATGAACTTGACGATCAGTGGTCACCACCTCGAAGTCACCCCCGCATTGCGCAGCTACGTTACTACCAAGCTTGATCGGATCACCCGCCACTTTGACCAGGTTGTCGATGTCAAGGTGCTGCTGACGGTAGAGAAACAAAAGGAAAAGGAGAAGAGGCAACGCGCCGAATGCAATATTCACGTCAAAGGCAGTGATCTGTTCGCCGAAAGCGCCCATGCCGATTTGTATGCAGCGGTGGACGAGTTGGTCGATAAAATGGACCGTCAGGTAGTGCGGCACAAGGACCGTCTGCAAGATCACCATCACGAAACCGCCAAGCGCGAACTCCAGGCTTGATGCGTCGGCCCAGAGCCTGGCACCGAGGCCGCCCTTTTGGGCGGTTTTTTTGTTGCCCGGTGCGCAGTGCTCAGGGTTTTTGCCAATATGTGCATAATTGTTACCCTTGACCATGAACCGACTTTCCTCCATCCTGCCCCCCGCTCAAGTTCTTGTGAGCGTGGACGCCACCAGCAAGAAGCGCGCTTTTGAAGAAGCGGGGCTGCTGTTCGAAAGCCAACACGGACTCGCGCGCGCACTGATTACAGACAGTCTGTTTGCGCGTGAACGCCTGGGTTCTACGGGTTTGGGTCATGGGGTCGCCATTCCCCATGGGCGCATCAAGGGGCTCAAGGCTCCGATGGCAGCTGTGTTTCAGTTGCTGAACCCGATTGGTTTTGACGCGCCTGACGAGCAGCCCGTAGGCCTTCTGATCTTTTTGCTGGTGCCCGAGGCAGCCACGCAAAAGCACCTCGAGATACTCTCCGAAATTGCCGAGCTGCTCAGCGATTCGGCCTTGCGCGAGAAGCTCAAGGCATGCGCCGATGCCCAAGCGCTGCACGGCATGATCGCAGGCTGGCAGTCTACGCAGGCTGCCTGATCGGTCGCGCGCGCCTTAGCCATTTCGCTGGTCTGCCGTGAAACCCAATTTTGTCAGTGCCGATGTCCTGTTTGAGGAATTTCGCGGCCTGCTGAAATGGGAATGGGTGGCAGGGCTGGGGGCTTCCGAGCGGCGTTTTGATGAAGTGGCCGTGCGCTCGGCGCGGTCCGGTGCTGATCTTGTCGGTTACCTCAATTACATCCACCCCTATCGTGTGCAGATTCTGGGCGAGCGCGAAATTGCCTATTTGAGCAATGCGTCTGCTGACGACTGCAAACGCCGCATTTCGCGCATCGTGACGCTGGAGCCCCCGGTGCTGGTGCTGGCCGACAGCCAGACGGCGCCCGACGAGCTCGTGTCCATGTGTGAACGCGCGCAGATTCCGATGTTTTCGACACACGAATCGGCGGCGTTTGTCATCGACGTGTTGCGCGCCTATCTGTCCAAACATTTTGCCGACCGCACCACGATGCACGGTGTGTTCATGGACATCCTGGGCTTGGGGGTGATGATCACCGGTGAATCGGGCCTGGGCAAGAGTGAACTGGGGCTGGAGCTCATTTCGCGGGGGCAGGGGCTGGTGGCGGACGATGCGGTGGACCTGTTTCGCATCAACCAGACCACCATAGAAGGCAAATGCCCCGACCTGCTGCAGAACCTGCTGGAAGTGCGTGGCATCGGTCTGCTCGATATCCGTGCCATCTTTGGCGAGACTGCGGTGCGCCGCAAGATGCGGCTCAAACTCATCGTGCACCTGGTGCGCAAGGAAACGCTGGAGCGCGACTACGAGCGCCTGCCTTACGAACCCCTCACGCAGGACGTGTTGGGTGTGCCGGTCCTCAAGGTGGTGATTCAGGTGGTGGCGGGCCGCAACATCGCGGTGCTGGTAGAGGCCGCTGTGCGCAACACCATCTTGCAGCTGCGGGGCATCGATACCTATCAGGAGTTCGTGGAGCGGCATCGCCGCGCCATGGAGCGCGATACCGGCCACTGAGGTCCCACGCCCCTTCAAGGGATGTGGTGGCGGACGGTCTGAGCGTGTGGACCGTCCGGCGGGTTTTTGCTTCTGCCGATTCCTTTTTGCTTTTTATTTCTGAGCGCAACTCGCGCATTGTCCATACAAGGCCATCGTGTGGTCTTGCACCACCCAGCCTTTGGCTTTTGCAACGGTCTGCTGGCGCTTTTCAATTTCGGGGTCGTAAAACTCTTCCACCTTGCCACACGATGTGCAGACGAAGTGGTCGTGGTGCTGGCCCTCATTGAGCTCGTAGACGGCCTTGCCGCTTTCAAAGTTGCTGCGAATCAGAATGCCGGCCTGCTCGAACTGCGTGAGCACGCGGTACACGGTGGCCAGGCCAATGTCCGAGCGATCTTCCAGCAGCACACGAAAAACATCTTCAGCCGTCATGTGGCGCTGGGCGCCTTTCTGGAAGATCTCTAGGATCTTGAGGCGAGGCAACGTGGCCTTGAGCCCGGTGCTTTTGAGCTCGTCGATATTGGTCATGGCGTCCTCTTTGATGGATGAAGGCCTCCGCCACAAGGTCTTGGGGGGCAGCCGCTACAATGGGCAGATCATATCCTCAGCCCTTTTATCCATGCCCGATAAAGCCCGTTGCAGTGCCCGCCTGGGCCTGGTGTTTCTGATCGGCGCCAGCATGGCTGCCCTGGCCGGCTGCAGCAGCCTCAATGGCGCAAGCAATCGCATTGCCGGCATCGTAAAACCTTACAAGGTGGATGTGGTGCAGGGCAATTTTGTGTCGCGTGAACAGGTACAGGCCTTGCAGCCTGGCATGAGCCGCCAACAGGTGCGCGAAATTCTGGGCACGCCCCTGGTCACGAGTCTGTTCCACGCGGACCGCTGGGAATACGTGTTCACGCTCAAGCGTGCCGGCGAAGAGATTCAGACCCGCAAGTTGACCGTGTTCTTCAAGGGCGACGTGCTGGACCGCTCTGAGGGCGATGAAATGCCTACAGAGACAGAATTCGTGGCCACGCTCGGTGCACACGGCGACAAGCCCAAGGTTCCTGTGCTGGAAGCCACGCCCGATCAATTGAGCAAATACCCCGCGCCTCCGAAGCCCGCTGCTTCAGCGCCAAAGGCCCCTTCGGTGCCCTTGCCTTCCAGTTATCCGCCGCTCGAAGCGCCATCGCGCTGAGCCCGGCGTTATCGCGGCACACCGCCTTCGTGTGCTGCATTCCAACCCGACAGGATTTTCATGACAGGGACCTCTTCGCCCGCTGCCACCATTTCCACTCCCTGCCGTGTGGCCGTCGCAGGGGCTTCAGGCCGCATGGGCCGCATGTTGATCGAGGCGATCCGCGCCAGCGATGACTGCGTGCTGGCGGGCGCGCTGGACGTTGCGGCGAGCCCTGCCGTTGGCTCCGACGCCACGGCTTTTCTGGGTCACGCCAGCGGTGTTGCCATCACGGCCGACATCGGCACGGGCCTCAAAAATGCCGACGTACTGATTGATTTCACGCGGCCCGAAGGCACGCTGGCCCACCTGGCTGTGTGTGCGGAACGTGGCGTGAAGGCTGTCGTCGGCACCACGGGGTTCAGCGATGAGCAGAAGGCCGAGATTGCGGCCTTTGCCACACGTACCGCCATCGTGATGGCCCCCAATATGAGTGTGGGCGTGAACGTCACGCTCAAGCTGCTGCAGATGGCCGCCAAGGCGCTGTCTGAGGGCTATGACATCGAAATCATTGAAGCCCACCACCGCCATAAGGTGGATGCGCCATCGGGCACCGCACTCAAAATGGGCGAGGTCATTGCCGAGGCCATGGGCCGCAATCTCAAGGAATGTGCCGTTTTCTCCCGCGAAGGGGTGACGGGCGAGCGTGATCCGTCGAGCATTGGTTTCGCCGCCATCCGCGGGGGCGACATCGTGGGTGACCACACGGTGCTGTTTGCCGGCGTGGGCGAGCGCATCGAGATATCGCACAAGTCGTCCAACCGGTCGGGTTATGCACAGGGCAGTCTGCGCGCCGTGCGGTTTCTGACCCAACACACCACAGGCATGTTCGATATGTTCGATGTGCTGGGTTTGAACTAGCCAAACCGTTCACCATGGATGCTCTGCACTGGTGGCGCCAGGGCGATATGGTCACCCAGAGCACGGCGCTGGTCCTTTTGGCCATGTCCGTCGCGAGCTGGGTGGTGATCGTCTGGAAGCAGCGGCTCATGCACCGCGCCAGCGCCGATGTGGCGCGTTGCACGGCCGCGTTCTGGCAGGCGCCCTCGCTGGAAGTGGCTGCCCAGCGTTTGCGGTCTTTTGACCGCGAGGCGCTGGTGCTGCCTTTGGTGGATGCTGCAAATTTGATAGCGAATTCATCCGGCTCCGGCCCACTGGGCTCTTTGGCGACAGCAGGCAGCCTGTCGCAGCGGCTCACGCGGGTGCTGCGCGATGCCTTGCACGGTGTGCTGGGACGCCTGCAATTTGGCCAGGTCCTGTTGGCTACGGTGGGCTCCACGGCCCCCTTTGTGGGGCTGCTCGGCACGGTGTGGGGCATCTACCACGCGCTCACGGCCATGGCAGGGGCCGGGCAGATCACCATTGACCGTGTGTCCGGGCCCGTCGGCGAGGCGCTGGTCATGACCGCAGCCGGGCTGGCGGTGGCCATCCCCGCCGTGTTGGCCTACAACGTGTTCGGCCGGTTGCTGGGGCGGATTGAAGCCGACCTGGAGGGTTTTGCGCGCGATCTACGCGAACTGCTCATCGACACCCAAAACCAGTCCGTGCACACCACACCGCTGGAGCCGCAGCCTCAGGCCTCGCGCCCGGACTGAACCGCCGAGACGCCCACATGGCCTTCGGACGCCTTGAACGCACCTCGGGCCCCCAGCCCATGAGCGACATCAACATGACGCCGCTGGTGGATGTGATGCTGGTGCTGGTGGTCATCTTCATCCTCACGGCGCCGTTGCTGGCCAGTTCGATCCGGCTCGATTTGCCGCGCACCGAGGGTGCCACGCCGGGTGCGGCGCCGCAGTTTGTCACGCTGGTGGTCGATGCGTCGGGGCAAGCCTATCTGGACGACCAGCCGCTGGCGCAGGCCGCGTTGGTCGAGCGGTTGCAACGCATTGGCGCCGAGCGGCCAGACACCGAAGTGCAGCTGCGGGCCGATGCAGCCGTGCCGTATGGGCGTGTGGTGGAAGTCATGGGGGCGGCCCAGTTGGCCGGGTTGCAGCGCATCGGTTTTGTGGCAGAACCGCCGGCAGCGGGTGCGCCTGCCGCAGCCTCCAAAACACCCTGATCTTGCGCGGAATGCGCCATGCGCCCGGCAGGGGGCACCCTTTGGCCTGGGGTTTGGTGCCAGTACCACGCGGGCTGGGGCGCACGACCGCCTAGAATCTGCGCAGCGCAGCCCTGCGGCTGCCCACTTCTGTCACCTCCGAGTTCCCATGCAAGACAAATATTCTCCCCAAGACGTCGAACGCGCAGCGCACGACCACTGGACCGCCACCGACGCCTACCGCGTGACGGAAGACGCGAACAAGAAGAAGTTCTACGCCTGCTCGATGCTGCCCTACCCCAGCGGCAAGCTGCACATGGGCCATGTGCGCAACTACACCATCAACGACATGCTCACGCGTTACCTGCGCATGAACGGCCACAACGTGTTGATGCCCATGGGCTGGGATGCGTTTGGCCTGCCCGCCGAAAACGCGGCGCTGAAGAATGGCGTGCCACCCGCGAAGTGGACGTACGAAAACATCGCGTACATGAAAAAGCAGATGCAGGCCATGGGCCTGGCCATCGACTGGAGCCGCGAAGTCGCCACCTGCGACCCCACGTACTACAAGTGGAACCAGTGGCTGTTCCTCAAGATGCTGGAAAAAGGCATTGCCTACCGCAAGACCCAGGTCGTGAACTGGGATCCGGTGGACCAGACGGTGCTGGCCAACGAGCAGGTGATTGACGGCAAGGGCTGGCGCACCGGCGCCACCGTGGAAAAGCGCGAGATCCCCGGCTATTACCTCAAGATCACCGACTACGCTGAAGAGCTGCTCGACTTCGTCACCGGTGACAAGCTGCCCGGCTGGCCCGAGCGCGTGAAGCTGATGCAGGAAAACTGGATCGGCAAGAGTGAAGGCGTGCGCTTTGCGTTCCCCCATGACATTCGTGGTGACGACGGTGCGCTGATTGGCGACGGCAAGATGTACGTGTTCACCACGCGTGCCGACACCATCATGGGCGTGACCTTCTGCGCCGTGGCGCCCGAGCACCCCTTGGCCGCCCACGCCGCCAAAACCAACCCGCAGCTCGCCGCCTTCATCGAAGAATGCAAGAGCGGTGGCACCACCGAGGCCGAGCTGGCCACGCAAGAAAAGAAGGGTGTGCCCACGGGCTTGTTCGTCACCCACCCGCTCACTGGCGAAAAGGTGCAGGTGTGGGTCGGCAACTATGTGCTGATGGGCTATGGCGACGGCGCCGTGATGGGCGTGCCCGCGCACGACGAACGTGACTTTGCGTTTGCCCTCAAGTACGGCATCGACATCAAACAGGTGGTGCTGGTCGATGGGGAGACCTTCGATTACCACCAGTGGAACGACTGGTACGGCGACAAGCAGCGTGGCGTCACCGTCAACTCCGACAGTTTCAGCGGTCTGCCCTATAAGGATGCGGTGGCTGCGGTGGCGCATGCGCTGGGCGAAAAGGGCCTGGGCGAGCTCAAGACCACCTGGCGGTTGCGCGACTGGGGCGTGTCGCGCCAGCGCTACTGGGGCACGCCTATCCCCATCATCCATTGCGACGAGCACGGCGCCGTGCCGGTGCCTGAAAAAGACCTGCCCGTGGTGCTGCCCACCGACTGCGTGCCCGACGGGTCCGGTAACCCGCTGCACAAACACGAGGGCTTTCATGCCGGCGTGACATGCCCCGTGTGCGGCAAGGCCGCGCGCCGCGAGACGGACACCATGGATACCTTCGTGGACAGCTCGTGGTACTTCATGCGGTATTGCGACCCCAAGAATGCCGACGCGATGGTGGCTGGCGGCGCGGATTACTGGATGCCGATGGACCAGTACATCGGCGGCATCGAGCACGCCATCCTGCACCTGCTGTACGCCCGCTTCTGGACCAAGGTGATGCGCGATCTCGGTTTGGTCAAGGTCGACGAGCCCTTCACCAAGCTGCTCACGCAGGGCATGGTACTCAACCACATCTACAGCCGCCGCACCGCCAAGGGCGGCAAGGACTACTTCTGGCCGCACGATGTGGAGCATGTGCTCGATGAAGGCGGCAAGATCATCGGCGCCAAGCTGAAGAACGAAGCCACCAGCGGCGACGGCATGTTGCCCGTGGGCACGCCCATTGACTATGAGGGCGTGGGCACCATGTCCAAGTCCAAGAACAACGGCGTGGACCCGCAGGACCTGATCGAGAAGTACGGCGCCGACACCGCCCGCCTGTACACCATGTTCACCGCCCCGCCCGAGGCCACGCTGGAGTGGAACGATGCGGCGGTGGAAGGCAGCTACCGCTTCCTGCGCCGTGTATGGAACTTTGGCGTCAAACTCTGTGCTATGGATATGGGAGCTACTAACGCAAGCGTAATAAGCGCTAGCGCCCTGAAAGATGTGGATTTTGGCAAAGAGGCCAAGGCCTTGCGCCTCGAGATCCACAACGTGCTCAAGCAGGTGGACTACGACTACCAGCGCATGCAGTACAACACCGTGGTCTCGGGCGCGATGAAGATGATCAACGCGCTGGAAGACTTCAAAGCCACCGACACAGCGGGCGCGCAAGTGGCCCTCATCGAAGGCTTCGGCATCCTGCTGCGCGTGCTCTACCCCGCCACACCGCACGTGGCGCACAGCCTGTGGAGCGAGCTGGGCTATGCAGACCACCTCGGTGACCTGCTTGACGCGGCCTGGCCGAAGGTCGATGCCGGCGCGCTGGTGCAAGACGAGATCGAACTGATGCTGCAGGTCAACGGCAAGCTGCGTGGTTCCATTCAGGTGCCTGCGCAGGCTGACAAGGCCGAGATCGAGCGTATGGCCCTGGCCAGCGAGGCGTTCACCTCCCATGCAGCAGGCGCAGCGCCTAAACGCGTGATCGTGGTGCCCGGCCGTCTTGTGAACGTGGTGGTGTGATCATGCACCGGCGCACCCTGCTGTCCCTGGCCCCTGTGGCTCTTTTGTCTGCCTGCGGTTTTCGCCTGCGTGGTGTGCCGGAGTTCGCATTTGAGTCGCTCTACATTGCCGCGCCCACCACCTCGCTGCTGGCGCGTGAGCTGCAGCGCACGCTCGAAGGCTCCACCAGCAAACTGCGGGTGCTGCGCGACCCGGCCACCATGACCACCGCGCAGACCATCATGGATCTGATTCAGGAGCAGCAAGAGCGCGTGGTGGTGGGGCTCAACGCCTCGGGCCAGGTGCGCGAACTGCAGCTGCGCCTGCGCGTGAAGTTTCGCCTGCGCACCCCCACCGGGGTGGAGCTCATCCCCGAGACGGAGATCCTGCAGGAGCGCGACATCAGCTACAACGAAACCATCGCCCTGGCCAAAGAAGCCGAAGAAGCGCTCTTGTACCGCACGATGCGCACCGACATCGTGCAGCAATTGCTGCGGCGGCTTGCCGTGGCCAAGTTGGCGCCGTAATTCTCGGTGGGCACACTCTGGCGGTGAGCGTGGATGCAGCGCGGCTGAGCCTTGCGCGCATGGCCCGGCCAGCCGCAGTGCCTGCAAGGTCGCTTGGGGAATGGTTGCGACGCCGTTGCCTTGATCCCACCCCGCTGGGGCACGGCTGCCGCCGGCATGTTGGCGGCGATTTATTTGGGAAGAATAGGCTCTAGGGATTCTCTGCACAAATCCCTGCGTAATGTGCTTACGAAGGCTTGAAGCCGAGACAATAAGGCCATGAAGCAAAGCAGCCTGGGCCTGAGCAATACCACCAAGCGCACACGCAAGCGCGAGTTCCTTGATGCGATGGAGTTGGTGGTGCCCTGGGCCGAGTTGGTCTCGCTCATTGAGCCCTACGCCCCAGAGATCGGACGCCGGGGCCAGCAGCCCTTTGCGGTGCAGACCCTGCTGCGTATCCATTTCATGCAGCAGTGGTTCAAGCTTAGCGACCCAGCCATGGAAGAGGCACTGCACGACGTGCCAGCCTTTCGGGACTTTGCCGGCCTGTCTCACTGGGACGAACACATTCCCAGTGAATCGAGCATCCTGCGTTTTCGGCATCTGCTGGAGCGCCACAAACTGGCCGATCAGATCCTCGCTACGGTCAATGCCCTGCTGCAAGCCAAAGGGCTGCAACTCAAAGCAGGCACGGTGGTGGATGCCACGCTGATTGCGGCGCCGACGTCCACCAAGAATGAAGGCAAGGCACGAGACCCCGAGATGCATCAAAGCAAGAAGGGCAACGAGTGGTACTTTGGCATGAAGGCTCACATTGGCGTGGATGCGGATTCAGGCCTGGTGCACAGCGTGCGCGGCACCAGTGGCAATGTGAACGACGTGATAGAAGCCAACAGCCTGCTGCACGGGCAAGAAACGGATGCCTTTGGCGATGCGGGCTACCAAGGAGTGGACAAGCGGCCCGATGCCAACAAGAACGTGCGCTGGCATGTAGCCATGCGCCCGGGGTTGCGCCGGGCTTTGGACAAAAACAAGCCTGTGGATGCGCTGATCGACCAACTTGAACGCACCAAGGCCAGCATCCGGGCCAAGGTGGAGCACCCGTTTCGGGTGCTCAAGCAGCAGTTCGGGTACGTGAAGGTGCGCTACCGGGGGCTCATGAAGAACACGGCGCAGATCGTCACGCTGTTTGCGCTGGGCAATCTGTGGATGGCAAGGCACAAGTTGCTGGCCTGCATGGGGCAGGTGCGCGTGCAGGGGGCGTAAAGCCTCCGATATAGGGGCAATGGCCCTCGCCAAACGCCTGCTGGGTGCGCTGCGCACGCCTCATTACTCAAAGCGAGTGCTGTTTTAGTTCAGGCATCGCTGTGACATAGCCAGAACCGATTCGTGAAGAGCTTCCCTAGCGATTTATAAATAAGCGCTGACAGCTATCTATTTGATAGTAATTGTGGTGGTGATCGGTGTGCTGGGCTGTTCTGCCTTCACACGGGGCGTGCCCGCATCAGCGTGCTTTTGCCAAAGAGCGACTCCACCAGGTCCACCGCCAGCGCGGCGGTGCGGTTGCGCACATCCAGCGCGGGGTTCAGCTCCACGATGTCGAGCGAGGCGAGGCGGCCGCTGTCGGCAATCATCTCCATACAGAGTTGGGCCTCGCGGTAGGTGGGGCCGCCGGGCACCGTGGTGCCCACGCCGGGTGCGATGTCCGGGTCGAGAAAATCCACATCAAAGCTCACGTGCAGATGGGTGTGGGCATCGAGCCCGGCCAGCGCCTGCTCCATGACCTGGCGCATGCCCACCTCGTCGATAAAGCGCATGTCGAAGACTTCGAGGCCTTGCTCGTGCACGAAGCGTTTTTCGCCTTCGTCCACGCTGCGGATGCCGATCTGGCGGATTTGCGAGGGGTGCAACGCCGGGCCACCGCCGGGCATCTGCGCCAGTTGGGTGAGCTCTGCAGGGCCAAAGCCGCATAGGCAGGCCACGGGCATACCGTGCACATTGCCGCTGGGGGTCAGTGCGCTGGTGTTGAAGTCGGCATGGGCATCGAGCCACAGCACGCGCAGTTTCTTGCCGACCTCGGCGCAATGGCGTGCCACGGCGCTGACGCTGCCCAGTCCCAGGCAGTGGTCGCCGCCCAGCAAGATGGGCAAGTGGCCCTGTTGCAGCTCGGCATACACCGCATCGAACACCCGCTGGTTCCATTCCACCACCTCGGGCAGGTGGCGGTAGCCAGCTTCAGGGGCTTGCCAGGGGTTGGCTGGCCCGCTGAGGTTGCCGTGGTCCATCACCTGCAGGCCGTGGCTTTCCAGCGCCGTTTGCAGGCCCGCGACCCGCAGCGCTTCGGGCCCCATGGAGGCGCCTCGCGTGCCGGCACCGACGTCGGTGGGGGCGCCAATGAGGCAGATGGTGGGCGTGGCGTGGGGGGCGTTGGCAAGTGTCATGGGGATGCAATGGGTTGGAAGTCGCCTGGCAGGATGGAAGCGGGCCCGACGGCTCGGAGTGCTCGGTGAAAAAGCAGATGCACCCTGGGTGCCGCTGCCGGATTTTGCTTGGCATGGGCGCCAAAGAAAAGGTGCACACCTGCATGGCTGTGGATAGGGACTGCGCAAACTGCAGGCCTGGGCTGACGATTCGCGTGGTTGACCGGTTGGGCCGCTGCGCCAGAGCTTGCTCTGCGTGGTCTTTCTCAATACCCCGTGCAGATACCGGTGTGTGTGCCAGCGAGGCGATAAACTTTGTCCCATGCAAGTCGCCCTGGCCCAACTTTCGACCCACCTTCAGCGGGCCTTGTCATCCCTGTATGTTTTGCATGGCGATGAACCGCTATTGCAGCAAGAGGCCGCAGACGCCATCCGTGCCACCGCCCGCGCCCAGGGCTATACCGAGCGCAGCAGCTACACCGTGGCCGGTGCCCACTTTGACTGGAGCGCCGTGCTGGCCGCAGGCGGGTCTTTAAGCCTGTTTGCCGACAAGCAGATCGTCGAGATCCGCATCCCCTCGGGCAAGCCCGGCAAGGACGGCAGCGTGGCGTTGCAGCAGATTGCCGAATCCGCCCGGGGCAATGACAGCACGCTCACGCTGGTGATGCTGCCGCGCCTGGACAAGGCCACCCGCACCGGGGCCTGGTTCGCCGCGCTGGAAGCGCAGGGCATCTCCATCCAGATCGACCCCATCGAGCGCGGCATGCTGCCGCAGTGGATTGCCCAGCGCCTGGCCGCGCAGGGCCAGCGCGTGGTGGCGGGCGAAGAAGGCCAGCGCACCCTGCAGTTCTTTGCCGATCGCGTGGAAGGCAACTTGCTGGCCGCGCACCAGGAGATCCAGAAACTGGCCTTGCTGCACCCCGCGGGTGAACTGACCCAGGCCCAGGTCGAAGCCGCCGTGCTCAACGTGGCGCGCTACGACGTGTTCAAGCTGTCCGAATCGGTGCTGGCCGGGCAGACGGCTCGCGTGCAGCGCATGCTCGACGGCCTGCAGGCCGAGGGCGAGGCCGAAGTGCTGGTGCACTGGGCGCTGGCCGAAGACATCCGGGCCCTCAAGCGCGTGAAAGACGCCATGAACGCCGGCCGCCCCCTGCCCATGGCGCTGCGCGAAAACCGCATCTGGGGCCCCAAGGAGCGGCTGTTTGAACGCATCCTGCCCAAGGCCAGCGACGCCGCCCTGGCGCGCCTGCTGCAATCGGCCCACACGGTGGATGGCATCGTCAAAGGCCTCAAGCAGCCCGATTGGCCGCAAGACGGCTGGCAGGCCCTGCAGCGCCTGGCCTTTCAGCTGTGCCGCCTGACCAGCGCGGCACGGTGATGGCGGGCGCTGATGCCTCCCTGCGGTCGCCGCAGGGCTCCATGCCATTGCGCTTGCCCAACGACGACGCCACCAACGGCTGGTCCGCCATCCTGCCCTCGCGCACGCCGCGCCCTGCGCTGCAGGGCGATGTGGCGGCCGACTGGTTGGTGCTGGGCGCGGGCTTTGCGGGCCTGGCCGCCGCGCGCCGCCTGGCCGAGCTGAGCCCCCACGCCCACATCGTGCTGGTGGACGCTGGCACCGTGGGCAACAACGCCTCGGGCCGCAACTCGGGCTTTGCCATCGATGTGCCGCACAACATCGGCAGTTCGCTCGAAGAACTGCGCCAGGCCGCGCACTACCAGGCCTTGCTCACGGCGGGCATGACCGACTTGGAGCGGCTGGTGGCGCAGCACCGCATCGACTGCCAATGGCGGCGTGCAGGCAAGTACCACTGCGCCGTATCGCCCGCCGCCGAGCGCACGCTGCAGCGCCATGTTCAGGAGCTGCGCGCCCTGGGTGCACCGCACGAGCTGCTGGACCGCAACGCCTTGGCCGCGCGCCTGGGCACCCGCTACTTTGCCGCCGGGCTCTACACGCCGGGCACCGTGCTGCTCAACCCCGCCGCACTGTGCCGGGGCCTGGCCGATGCGCTGCCCGACAACGTCACCCTGCACGAGCAAACGCCGGTGCAGCGGCTGGATTGGTCAGGCGGCAAGGTGGTGGCCCACACGCCGCAGGGCAGCGTGCGTGCGCCGCAGTTATTGCTGGCGGCCAATGGTTTTGCGCAGCAGCTGGGGTTGTTTGGCAGCGCCTGGGGGGCGGAGACGTTTCCGCTGGTCACCTTTGGGTCGCTCACGGCCCCGCTCACGCCCGAGCAGCGCAGCCGCCTGGGCGCCCCCGAGGGCTGGGGCGTGACGCCCGCCAGCGCCGTGATGGGGGCCACGCTGCGCTACACGGACGACCACCGCATTCTGGTGCGCCAGGGCTTTGAATACGCGCCGCATTTCCGCGTCAGCCCAGCGGTGCGCGAGCGGGTGCGGCGTGAGCATGCGGCCGTGTTTGCTGCGCGTTTTCCGCAGCTGGCCGATGTGGCGTTGGAGCATTTTTGGGAAGGCTCGATTGCCATCACCCGCAATGGCGCGCCGCGCTGGGGGCGGCTGGCGCCGCAGGTGCATGGCGTCGCCGGGTGCAATGGGGCGGGGGTGGTGAAGTTCACTGCGCTGGGGGCGTTGGCGGCGGATTTGGCGCTGGGGCAGGACCACCCCTTGCTGGCCCATGCCTTGGCGTTGGGTGGGCCGACGCGCATGCCGCCGCAGCCGTTCATGGGGCTGGGGGTGCGGGCTTATATTGCGCGGGAGAAGTGGTTGGGGCGGGCGGAGGTTTGAGGGGGTTTTGGCCGCTTGCGCTTGTGGAATAAGCGCTAGCAGCTATGAAATTGGTAGTGATTGCCTAAGCTTTCCTCCCCCTGTCGCACCCCCGCCCGTTCGGGCTGGGCTTGTCGAAACCGGGGAGTGCGCCCGGCGGCGCAGTAACTTTCTTTTGCTTCGCCAAAAGAAAGTAAGCAAAAAAAAGGCGACCCCCAGTCTGCGACCCCTTCGCGGAGCGAAGGGGCAAACCTGCGTCGGGGCGGTTGCGGGGTGCGCCGTGGAACTCGCTTTGCGCTGCGCGCGCCGCTCGGACAGCCACGGCGAGTCAGATCACGAAACACGCGCGCTCCGACGCGCGTGTCGCCCCGCAACCGCCCCGCCGTAGGCAGGGGGTGGGCATCCGAACAGCCGAACATCCATTCGGGCCATTGCTGCGCTCGGCCCTAGGGTGTCAGCTGGCGGTTAACGTGCCTTGGGCTTTTTCTACCCACATCGTCAGGTTTGCTACCAAGTCCTTCTGGCTGAACGAGCAGCTTTCTTCCGAGAACAATGCGCTGGATTCCAGTCGGTCCAGCAGATTCAGCAGCACGTCGCTGTAGCGCGGGGGCAGGGCGGCGAGCAGGGTGGATTGCTGGCGGGCCAGGGTGCTCAGGGTGGCGGCGGTGTGGTCGCCGCGTTCAAAGGCTTGCAGGGCTTGGGCCAGGGTGGTGAGCTGGGTGGATGCGGTGTCGGTCATGGTGGTGCGGTGGTGTGCAACAGGGGCAGGCCGCAAGGGTAAATGCAACTGCGGCAAAATCGCAGGATGAACGCCCTCAATGTCGCTGAATACACGCACACCCTCGGTCTCCAGGCAAAAACGGCCTCTGCGCTGATGGCGAAAGCGCCGGCAGCTATCAAAAACAAAGCATTGCTGGCCCTGGCCCGTTTGCTGCGCGAGCAGACCGAGGCGCTGCAGGTGGACAACGCCCGCGATCTGGAGCGCGCGCGCGCTGCGGGTTTGGCCGAGCCGATGGTGGACCGTTTGAAGCTCACCCCCAAGGTGCTGGAGACCTGCGCCCAGGGCTGCGAGCAACTGGCCGCAATGGCCGATGTGATTGGCGAGATCATTGGCATGAAGCAGCAGCCCAGCGGCATCCGCGTGGGGCAGATGCGGGTGCCGATTGGCGTGTTTGGCATGATTTACGAGAGCCGCCCCAACGTCACCATCGAGGCCGCCAGCCTCAGCATCAAGAGCGGCAACGCCTGCATCTTGCGCGGCGGCTCCGAGGCCATTGATTCCAACCGGGCCCTCGCCAAGCTGGTGCAGCAGGCGCTGGCCGAGGCGGGCCTGCCGCAAGACGCGGTGCAGCTGGTGCAGACCACCGACCGCGAGGCCGTGGGCCAGCTCATTGCCATGCCCCAGTTTGTGGATGTGATCATCCCCCGCGGCGGCAAGGGGCTGATCGAGCGCATCAGCCGCGATGCCAAGGTGCCCGTCATCAAGCACCTGGACGGCAACTGCCACACCTATGTGGACGACCCCTGCGACATCGCCATGGCCGTGAAGGTGGCCGACAACGCCAAGACCCACAAATACAGCCCCTGCAACGCAAGCGAAGGCCTGCTGGTAGCGCGCGGCGTGGCGGCCGCGTTTTTGCCCCAGATCGGCGCGGTGTATGCCGCCAAGGGCGTGGAGATGCGCGGCTGCCCCGAGTCGTTGGCGATTCTGCAATCGGTGGCGGGTGCCAAATTGGTCGCCGCGACGGAGCAGGACTGGAGCGAGGAATACCTGGCCCCCATCATCAGCGTGAAGGTGGTGGCGGGCGTGGATGAGGCCATTGCGCACATCAACCACTATTCCAGCCACCACACCGATGCCATCCTGACGCGCGACCACATGCACGCCCAGCAGTTCCTGCGCGAGGTGGACTCGGCCAGCGTGATGGTGAACGCCAGCACGCGCTTTGCCGACGGCTTTGAATTTGGGCTGGGGGCAGAAATTGGCATCAGCACCGACAAGTTCCACGCGCGTGGCCCGGTGGGCATCGAGGGCCTCACCTCGCTCAAGTACGTGGTGCTGGGTGAAGGTGAAGTGCGCGCCTGATGCAGTCGGCTGCCGGAGCGGGGCACGGCCACCGCAGTGGGTTTGCGGGCGGGCATGACAAGCTGGCTCGGGCACAACAAGCGGGCTTGCTCCCATTGACGCCCCGGCACCCTGTGTTGATCATTTCAGCGTGAAAATCATTATTCTTGGTGCGGGCCGTGTGGGCCAGAGCGTGGCCGACAGCCTCGCGTCGGAGCGCAATGACATCACCGTCATCGACACCGATGCCGCCCGCCTGCGGGACCTGGAGTCGCGGTTCGATCTGCGCGGAGTGGTGGGCAGCGGCACCGAGCCCGCCGTGCTGGCCGAGGCGGGTGCCCACGACACCGACCTGCTCATCGCCTGCGCCGCGCAGGACGAAACCAATCTGGTGTGCTGCAAGATCGCGCAGCTTGTCTTCAACATACCCACACGCATCGCGCGCGTGCGCTCGTCGGGGTTTGCGCTGGATGAGCGCCTGACGGGGCCGGACGGTTTTGCGGTGAGTCGCATCATTTGCCCCGAAGAGTCGCTCACGCGCTATATCGGCAAACTCATCGAATACCCCGAAGCCATGCAGGTGCGCATGTTTGCCGGAGGGCGCGCGTGCCTGGTGGCGGTGCGCGCACGTGTCGGCGCGCCCATGGTGAACCACTCGATTGGCGAGCTGCGTGATGCCAACCCCGAGATGGCCATGCGCATGGTGGCCATCTACCGGCGGTTCCCGGATGAGCCCGATCGTTTTGTGGCCTGCGATGGCAACACGCGCATCGAACCCGGTGACGAGGTGTTTGTCCTGGCGGCGCATGAGCATGTCGCCGGGGTGCTCGCGGCTTTGCACCGGCCCCAGTCCCAGCCCGCGCATCCTGTGCGGCGCATCATGGTGGCTGGCGGTGGAAGGGTGGGCCTGCGCCTGGCGCGCCAGCTCAGCCAGACGGCCGGGCGGTTTCATATCAAGATCATCGAGAGTGATGCGCAGCGGTGTGTGGAGCTGGCATCGGTGCTGCCGTCCGAGGTGTTGGTGTTGCAGGGCGATGCCACCGACGAAGACCTGCTGGGGGACGAAGGCATCGAAGAGGTGGACCTGTTCCTCGCGCTCACCGACGACGATGAAGACAACATCATGTCCTGCCTGTTGGCCAAGCGCATGGGCGCGCGACGGGTGCTGGCCCTCATCAACCGTCGCAGCTACGCCGACCTGATGCACGGCACGCAGATCGACATTGCGCTGTCGCCCGCGCAGGCCATGCTCGGTGAGTTGCTGGCTTACGTGCGCCAGGGCGACGTGCAAGCGGTGCACAGCCTGCGCCGCGGTGTGGCCGAGGCGCTGGAGATCGTGGCGCGCGGCGACCGCAAAAGCTCGCGGGTGGTGGGGCGCCAGGTGTGCGACCTGCACTTGCCGCGCGATGTGCACATGGGCTTGATCGTGCGGGGGGTGCCCGATCTGGTGGACAAAACCACTGCGGCCGTGGCCGCGAACGCGCCTGCGTCCGCGCAGGGGGATCCGCAGGTGATCATCCCGCGCAGCACGACCGTGATCGAAAGCAACGATCACGTGGTGTTCTTCCTGCCGCACAAGCGGCTTGTGCGCGATGTGGAAAAGCTTTTTCGCGTGAGCGCGACGTTCTTTTAAGTCTGGCCTGCACACCATGGTGGATCTGTTTCCTGTGCTGCGTGTGCTGGGCATTCTGACCATGGTCTTTTCGCTGTCCATGGGGTTGCCCCTATTGGTGTCGCTGTGGACCCAAGACGGGGTTTGGCGGGTGTACCTGGTGGCGATGGGGGCCACGTTGACGGCGGGCGCCTGGCTCTGGTGGCGGTTGCGGCTTTTCAGGCAAGAGCTGCAGCCCCGCCATGGCGTGATGCTGGTGTCGTTGGTGTGGACGTTGTTTCCGCTGTCGGCCGCGATCCCGCTGATGCTGGCGGGGCATGACATCGGGCGGCCCATGTCCTTCACGCACGCGTATTTCGAGGCCGTTTCGGGGCTCACCACCACGGGGTCGACGGTGTTGAGCGGGCTCGACAGCCTGCCCGTGTCGATCAATGTGTGGCGCACGTTCCTGCAGTGGATGGGGGGCATGGGCATCCTGATTTTGGCGGTGGCCGTGCTGCCTTTGTTGGGCGTGGGCGGCAGCCAGCTTTTCAGGGCCGAAGCGGCAGGCCCGGTGAAAGACACCAAACTCACGCCCCGCATGACCGGGACTGCCAAGGGTTTGTGGGGCGTGTATGCCGTTTTCTCGGCGCTGTGCGGGGTGGCCTTTTGGGTTGCGGGCATGGAGCCGCTGGACGCGCTCATGCACATGTTCACCACGGTGAGCCTGGGTGGGCTGTCGTCCCACGATCAGAGTTTTGGCTATTTTCAGTCGCCGTTGTTGGAGGCGATCTGCATGGGCTTCATGCTGGCGGCCAGTTGCAATTTTGCGTTGTACTTTGTCGCGCTGCGCAAGGGCGACTGGGGCGGCTTCTGGCGCGACCCCGAGGTGCGCGCCACGCTGATGGCATTGATAGGCGGCGGCTTGCTGGTGGCGGTCTTGTTGTGGATCAAAGGCGTTTATGGCCTGCTGGACGCTTTGCGCTATGGCATGTTCAATGTGATCTCGCTGGCCACCACCACGGGATACGCCACGACCGACTACCTGGCCTGGCCCGTGTTTGCACCGGTGTTCATGTTGCTGCTGTCAGGGGTTGCCACCAGCGCTGGCTCGACGGGCGGCGGCATCAAGATGGTGCGCATGCTGATTCTCGTCAAGCAGGCGCGCCGGGAGATGAGTCGGCTGGTGCACCCCCGTGTTGTGCAGCCCGTGCGCCTGGGTGACGCCGTTGTGGACAACCGCGTGATTTTTTCGGTGCTCGCGTTCATGCTGGTTTATGGAGGCACGATTTTTGGGCTCAGCATGGTGATGCTGCTCACAGACCTTGACCCGGTGACCGCATTTTCGGTGGTTCTGGCCAGCGTCAATTGCGCCGGGCCTGGGTTGGGGAGTGTGGGGCCTGCGTCCGCTTACGCGGTCTTGACCGATTTCCAGATCTGGGTATGTACGCTGGGGATGTTGCTCGGGCGGCTGGAGATACTGAGTTTCCTGGCGCTGTTGACGCCGGCATTTTGGCGGCGGTAACCTGCTCGCTAGCGTGGTGGCGGCCGTCAGCTTGTGAAATCCGGGCACGGCCCCACATCCCTACAATTCACCGCAACCGCTTCCCAAGGGCTCTTCATGGTTCCGCATCTCATCACGGCCCTCACGGGGCCGATCAACGAACTCGAACAGCGCATTCTGGACTCGATGCCCGCCATCGAGCGCTGGTTTCGCCTGGAGTGGATGGAGCACACGCCGCCGTTCTATACCTCGGTGGACATCCGCAACGCAGGGTTCAAGCTGGCGCCGGTAGACACCAACCTGTTCCCGGGCGGTTGGAACAATCTCACCAAAGAGATGCTTCCCCTGGCCGTGCAGGCCGCCATGGCGGCCATCGAGAAGATCTGCCCTGAGGCGCGCAATCTGCTGATCATCCCGGAGAACCACACGCGCAACACCTTCTACCTGTCCAATGTGGTGCAGCTGCAGCGCATCTTCAACATGGCGGGTCTGAATGTGCGTGTGGGATCGATCAGCCCCGACATCAAAAAGCCAACGCGCATCGACCTGCCCAACGGCGATTCGGTCACGCTCGAACCGGTGGTGCGCACCAAGCGCCGCCTGGGGCTCAAGGATTTTGATCCCTGCACCATCTTGCTCAATAACGATCTCTCGGCAGGGCCTCCCGGGATTCTCGAAGATATTCACGAGCAGTACTTGTTGCCCCCGTTGCACGCCGGCTGGACGGTGCGCCGCAAAAGCACCCACTTCAAGAACTATGAAGAAGTGGCCAAGCGCTTTGGCAAGATGCTGGGCATCGACCCCTGGCTCATCAACCCCCTGTATAGCCAGTGCGATGAAGTGGACTTCACTGAAGGCACAGGCATGGACAAGCTGCAGACCACGGTGGACGCGGTGCTGACCAAGGTGCGCCGCAAATACAAGGAATACGGCATTAACGAAAAGCCGTTCGTGATCGTAAAAGCCAACAACGGCACCTACGGCATGGGCATCATGACCGTGCGCGACGCCAAGGAGCTGGACGCCGCGAACCGTAAGACCCGCAACAAGATGGCTGTCATCAAAGACGGCCAGCCGGTCCACGATCTCATCATCCAGGAAGGTGTGCTCACCCAGGAGCGCGTGCACGAGGCCGTGGCCGAGCCGGTGGTCTACATGATGGATCGCTACGTGGTGGGTGGGTTTTATCGCATGCATGCCGAGCGTGGCGATGACGAAAACCTCAACGCCCCGGGCGCCAGTTTTGTGCCGCTGGCCTTCGAGCACAGCACGCACATGCCCCAGCCGGGCGTGCGGCCCGGTGTGAGTGGCCCGAACCGGTTTTATATGTATGGTGTGGTGGCCCGCCTTGCCATGCTGGCGGCCAGTTACGAGCTCGAAGCCACCAACCCCGATGCCGAGGTGTACGACTGATCCGTTTTGGGGCGTGGCGCGCCTGCCACGCCCGGGGTGGCTTGCCAAGCGCAGTTGTTGCGGTGCAACATAGTAATTTCCCTCCAATCGTGCGGGGGGCGTGAGCGCACAATAGCGTTCCCAAAAGTAACGGAACCCCGCCCAGCACACTGCGCGGGGGTGGTCAGTGCAAAGCTCCAAGTCATCGCTCGCGGCGCTCACGCTGGGAGCCATCGGTGTTGTGTATGGCGATATCGGCACCAGCGTGCTGTATGCCGTCAAGGAAGTGTTCGGATCAGGCCATGTGCCGTTCACACCCACCAACATTTACGGCATCCTCTCGATTTTTTTCTGGACGCTCACGATCATCGTGTCGCTGAAGTACGTGGTGTTGGTGCTGCGTGCAGACAACAACGGCGAAGGTGGCCTGATTGCGATGCTGGCCCTGGCGTCGCAGGCCGTCAAAGAAAAGCCCCGGCTGCGCGGTTGGCTGCTGGGGATTGGCATCTTCGGCACCTCGCTTTTTTACGGCGACGGCGTCATCACCCCCGCCATTTCAGTCTTGTCCGCTGTGGAAGGGCTGGAGGTGGTATCTCCCCATTTCAAGCAGTACGTGATACCCATCACCCTGGTGGTACTGTTTTGCCTGTTTGTGGTGCAAAAGCGGGGAACAGGGGGCATCGGCAAATTCTTTGGCCCCATTACCCTTGCATGGTTCATCACTATTGCGCTGCTTGGTGTGTCGCACATCGTCGGGCACCCAGAAATTCTGTGGGCACTGAGCCCGCACCATGCTGCCAAGTTCATCTGGTTCAACCCCGGTGTCAGCTTCATCATTCTTGGCGCCGTGGTGTTGTGCGTCACGGGGGCTGAAGCGCTGTACGCAGACCTTGGCCACTTCGGCAAGCGGCCTATCCGCCTGGCATGGTTTGGGGTGGCGATGCCCTCGCTCACGCTCAATTATTTTGGGCAAGGGGCGCTGCTGCTGGCCCGGCCCGAAGCCGTCAAGAATCCGTTTTACATGATGGCGCCCGATTGGGCGCTCGTGCCCCTGGTCATCATGGCCACCATGGCCACGGTGATCGCATCGCAGGCGCTGATCACGGGGGCGTTCAGCGTGACCAAACAGGTGATTCAGCTGGGTTACCTGCCCCGCCTGAACATCCAGCACACCAGTGTGCGCGACACCGGGCAGATATATATGCCACTGGTTAACTGGGGGCTGTTTGTTGCCATCGTGCTGGCTGTGGTGACGTTCCGCACGTCCAGCAATCTGGCGGCGGCCTACGGCATTGCCGTCACGCTTGACATGCTGATCACCACCATCCTGACGTTTTTTGTCATCCGTTATGGGTGGCACTATCCGCTTGTGTTGTGTATTGCCGCCACGGGCTGCTTCTTTGTGGTTGATCTGGCATTTTTCACCTCCAACCTGCTCAAGCTGTTCCAGGGCGGCTGGTTCCCGCTCATGATCGGCGGCATCGTGTTCTCGCTCATGATGACGTGGAAGGAAGGCCGCAGGCTGCTCAATAGCAAGCTGCGCGCCGATGCCATTGATCTGAAGGACTTCCTGGAGTCCGTCTTCATCAGCCCGCCGACACGTGTGGATGGCACGGCGGTTTTTCTGACCGCAGAGACCGGCTCGGTGCCCAACGCATTGCTGCACAACCTCAAACACAACAAGGTGCTGCACCAGCAAAATCTGTTTGTCACGGTGCACAACCACGAGACGCCCTGGATCGGGTTGGACAAGCGGTTACAGGTCCAACCGCTCGGACACGACTGCTGGCAAGTGGTCATTCACTACGGCTTCAAGAACGACCCCGACGTGCCCCGCGCGCTGGAACTGTTGCGTGGTCGCGGCTGCGAGCTTGAACCCATGACCACCAGCTATTTCCTGTCACGCGACACCGTCATTCCGAGCATTGGCAGTGGCATGGCGCCCTGGCGCGAAAAACTGTTCGCCCAGATGCACCACAACGCCAGCGGAGCGGCAGACTTTTTGCACCTTCCGAACAATGCCGTGGTGGAGTTGGGTTCCAAGATCGAGATCTGATGATTTCAAGCATTTTTGGCACCCGGCGCTTGATGGGTAAGCGCTAGCAGCTATAAATAATATAGCAAATTTATTGAGACCCCGGGCGCTTGGTGCCCAATCCATGGGCCGATGCAGCAGGTGCGATGCCAAAATCCGGCCCATGCAATTTTTCAAAGACCTGAGTCTGTCCACCTTTGTGGCAGGTTTCGTGGCGGTGTTGGTGGGTTTCACCAGTTCCGTGGCCATTGTGTTTCAAGCGGCGCAAGCATTCGGTGCAACGCCAGCGCAGATCACCTCGTGGATGTGGGCGCTGGGCTTGGGCATGGGGTTGTGTTCGCTGGTGCCATCCCTTGTTTTGCGCAAACCGGTCATGGTGGCGTGGTCCACGCCGGGCGCGGCCGTGTTGGCGACGGCGGGCCTGGCCGGTGGTTTCAGCATGGGCGAAGCCATTGGCGCGTTCATGGTCAGCGCCGCGTTCATCACGCTGGCCGGACTGACCCGCTGGTTCGAGCGCGTGATGAGCCGCATCCCGATGGAAATCGCCGCCGCCCTGCTGGCCGGCGTGCTGGCCCGCTTTGGGTTGCAGTCCTTCGCAGCTGCCCAGACGGCTCTGCCGCTGGTGCTTGTCATGTTGATGGTCTATCTGCTCAGCCGGCGACTGGCTGCTCGGTATGCCGTCGTCCTCACACTGGCAGTGGCTGTCGCTTTTGTGGCTGTTCAGGGCCAGATGGCGTGGTCTGCCGTGCAGCTGGAGCTGGCCATGCCGGTCTTTACCGCTCCGCAGTTCAGCGTGGCGGCCACCGTCAGTCTGGCCATTCCGTTGTTTGTGGTCACCATGGCATCGCAGAATTTGCCCGGTGTCGCCGTCATCCGGGCTTCGGGCTACGACCTGCCGATATCACGGCTCATCACGCTGACGGGGTTGGCAACGCTTGTCCTGGCGCCCTTTGGGGCGTTCGCTCTGAATTTCAGCGCCATCACCGCAGCCATGTGTATGGGCTCCGAGGC